>CBFHNK010000060.1:0-9862 GCA_965657195.1 uncultured Schleiferiaceae bacterium | reverse complement strand
CCCCTTCGGTCATTTGCACAATTCGTTTGGCGACCTCGTGAAAGCGCGGAGCCGTGCGCACATCCTGCTCTCGGATTCCCGTGAGTTTTTGGACAAAGGGCGGAATCGGAACGTCGGGCCGCACCAGCGAAATGAACTGATCGACGATGCGGCGCCCGTCAAACATGAAGATGGCTACCTCAATGATGCGTTCTTGACCGGGTTTGCCTCCGGTTGCTTCGAGATCTATTACTGCGTACATAACCAGTTTCTAGTTGCTCGTTACTGGCCGCTTCGTGCGCCAAAGAGCAACGAACCCACGCGGATGTAGTTGCCTCCCTCGGCCAGAGCGAGGTCGTAGTCCCCGCTCATTCCCATGCTGAGCACGGTGATTTGGCCCACGCCAAGTTGTTCTTGGGCGGCGCGGTACAGGCCTGCCAGCAGGGCAAACTCGCTGCGGATTTGGTCGCGGTCTTCGGTGAGGCTGGCCATACCCATCAATCCGACGACGCGCAGGTTGGGGTATGCGTTTACCACGTTTACCGCGCAGAGCCCGAGCACCTCTGAGGGGCTGAATCCTGCCTTGGTTTCTTCTTGGGCAATATGGACCTGAAGCAGAATGTCGATGGTTCGGCCGGCGCGCAGGGCCTCCTTTTGCAATACAGTCAGTACATCCATGCGGTCGACGCTGTGCACGAGGTGTACAAAAGGCGCAAACTCACGGATTTTATTGGTTTGAATGCGGCCGATCATGTGCCAGCGAATGTCCTTCGGGAGCACGGCGGCCTTTGCGGCAAGCTCCTGCACACGGTTTTCGCCAAAGTCCCGGTGGCCGGCGGCGTACAGCGATTCGATGGCTTCGTTTGGCTGGAACTTGCTTACGGCGACCAGGGTGGTTCCGGCGGGCAATTGGGCCTTTAGTTCTGCGTATGCGTTGAGGTTTGCGCTCATTTCCAGGCGTATAAGGTTACGCCCGACCGCAACTTGGGCTCGATGTAGGTGGACTTGGGCGGAACCGATTTGCCCTGGTCAGCCCAGCGTTCGATGTCGTGCCAGTGCGGGTGCGGAAGCACAAAAATGGTTTCCTGGTCGCGGCGTTCTGCTTCGACGGTGGCGAGGTCGACCACACCGGGTTCGTAGCGGATCCGCGCATCGTGGCGCTCGTCAACCACGCCCCAAAACGGAGCCAAGATTCGGTCGAACAGCCACGTGCTTTCGGGAAACGCAAGGTTTTCAGGGTCAAATTGCCACCAACCGCGGTGGTCCAAGGCATAGAATCCGCGCTCAGGGAGGCCCTCAGGCCGGTGGTCCAGCGACTTTGCACCCACGGATGCGACCCAGTCGCCTTGCGGAACGCCCGCAATGTGCCGGTGAAAAGAGGCGATGTGCAGTTGACTGCTGTCCACCAAGTACGCCATGACATAGGCGTCCTCGCCCAACCGCTCTGATGAGGCCATGCGGTGGTGGCCGTCGGCGATGTACAGGCGTCCGAGCTGCGCCAAAGCTGCCTGCACGGGCTCAGGAGCAGGGACCGCCCAAAGGGTATGGACCGCGCCGTCCGTGGTGGCGAAGTCGAGCAGTGGCTCGGTGGTCTGAACTTGTGCTGCGGTAGCGGCAAGTTCAGGCAGGGGAGGGTGGGTCAAAAGAACCGGTTCCGCATGGAATCCGACTGTTTCCAGGTAGCGGGCAAAGAGGGCCTCGCGGGCCTCTAAAGTGTGCTCGTGCTTGATGATGCGTCCGGCCCGGTAGTCCTCGAGCGAAACCAATCCGAGGTAGCCCACAAACGTATGCCCCGACCACTGCTGTCGGTAGAGGTAAATGTGGGGCTCGGCGTCGGCAACGAGGGTTCCGTCGGCCAAAAAATCTTCAAACCCCTTGCGCACCCCGCTAAAGCGAGCATCCTCGTGCGCTGAGCGTCGCTGAAGCACGTGCAGAAAGGAGTAGGGGTTGGTTCCGAGTTTGTGCGCTAGTTCCTCTTCGCTGTACGTGACGTACGAACGCGTGCTCACCAAACCGGCAAGCGCGCGGGGCGGACGAACCGCAGCAAAGGGCTCAAAGCGCGCCACAGTTTAGGCGTGGGCGATGATCGTGTCGGCCAACTCGGTACTGATGCGGTCCTGAGCCTCTTCGGTGGCGGCTCCGATGTGCGGAGTCAGCGAAAGCTTTTCGTGCATCAAAAGATTGACGTGGGGCGTGGGCTCGTTGGTGAAGACGTCGAGGGCGGCTCCAGCCAGGTGGCCGTTGTCGAGTGCGTTAAGCAGGGCTTCTTCATTGACGACTCCGCCGCGGGCGGCGTTGACCAAAAAGGCTCCCTTTTTCATCTGGGCGAGCTCGGCCGCGCCGAGTACTTCGGATTTGCCCGCGATGTGAATGCTTACGGCGTCAGACGTAGCAAGCAAGTCGCTCATGCTGAGCATCGTGGCTGATGTGCTGAGCTTCTGACCGTCGGCAAACTGTACCTCGAAGCTTCCGTCGGTCACAAAGGGGTCGTGGGCGACAACCTTCATTCCGAGTCCGTAGCCTTGGCGGGCTACGGCGCGGCCGATGCGGCCAAATCCGATGATTCCCAGGGTTTTGCCGCGTAGTTCGAGGCCTTTGCCGTAGGCCTTTTTCAGTCCGTCGAACTTGGCTTCGCCTTCGAGGGGCATCATGCGGTTGCTGTCGGGCAAGAAGCGCAAGAGGCCGCTGAGGTGCGCAAACACCAGTTCAGCCACGCTCTCAGAGCTAGCCGCGGGAGTGTTAAATACGTTGATTCCCTTGCTCTTGGCGTAGTCGACGTCAATGTTGTCCATTCCGACTCCACCGCGTCCGATCATTTTCAGACCAGGGCAAGCGTCGATGAGGGCGGCGCGGGCCGTGGTGGCCGAACGCACAAGCAGAACATCGACCTTTTCGGAATTGATGAAGTCCGCGAGCTGCTCTTGGGCAACTTTAGTCGTCAGTACGGTGTGGCCGGCGGCCTCGAGTTTGGCTTGACCTGAGGCTGCGATGCCGTCGTTGGCGAGTACGATCATAAGAAAGAGATTAAAAAATGATTAGGCGCGGCGTTCGACTTCGCGCATTACTTCAACAAGGGCGTCGACACTCGATTGTTCGAGGGCGTTGTACATCGAGGCGCGGTAGCCGCCCACGCTGCGGTGGCCGGCCAATCCGACCAAGCCGGCCTCTTTGGCCAGGGCATCGAAGGTGTCTTTGTGGGCTGCTTCGTCGTGCAAGAGAAAGCAGGCGTTCATCGGTGAGCGGTCTTCGGTGGCGGCGGTTCCGACAAAAAGCGGGTTGCGGTCAATCTCGCCGTACAGTGCGGCGGAGCGGGCGTTGGCACGGCGCTCCATTTCGGGCAGGCCGCCTTGGGCGTCCATCCAGCGCAGCGTCAGCAGGCTGACGTAGAGTGAAAATACCGGCGGAGTGTTGTACATCGACTCTCCCTTGATGTGCGTAGGGTAGTCAAACATGGTGGGAATGTACCGACCTGATTTGCCGAGGATGTCCTTGCGCACGACCACCAAGGTGGCTCCGGCGGGTCCGAGGTTTTTCTGGGCTCCGGCGTAGATGAGGTCAAAGGCCGAGTAGTCCATTTGGCGGCTGAAGATGTCGGATGACATGTCGCAGACCATCAGGCTGTCAGCTTTCGAAAAGGACTTCACCTGCGTTCCAAAAATGGTGTTGTTCGAGGTGTAGTGCACGTAGTCCAAGCCACTAGGGATCTCAAATCCCTTGGGGATGTAGCTGAAGTTGCGGTCCTTGCTCGAGGCGAGCTCCATGGCTTGGCCCGGGGCAAGTTTGTTGGCCTCTTCGAGGGCTTTGGTCGACCAGGTTCCGGTATTGAGGTAGCCGGCGCGGCCGCTGGACGTCAGTAGGTTGAACGGAACCATCGCGAACTGGCTGCTCGCACCACCTTGAAGAAAGAGCACGGCGTAGTCGTCGCCCAGACCAAGCGTCTGAAGGACGCGCTGCTGGGCCTCTTCCATCACGGCCACGACCTTCTTGTCGCGGTGGCTGATCTCGAGGAGCGACAGCCCCATTCCTTCGAATTCGCGAACCGCGGCGGCGGCGCCTTCAAAAACTTCGGGAGCCAAAATGCAGGGTCCAGCCGTAAAGTTGTGCTTTTTCATGGGTGCAAAGTTAGGGGGCTTAGGTTAGGGTAAGGTTTCGAAACGCCATTTTCCGTCGCGAAATATGAGTCGGTTTTGCACAGCCGTCGGGCCGTAGTAGCGGTACTGCCCCTTGGGCGCATCGCGGATGGGTGCGACTTCGTCGATCACGATCACTCCGGGCTTCTCGGGGCGGACGGCGGCAGTGGCCATCGGGCCGTAGCGCAGCACCAGTCGTTCGGGTGCTTTTTTAAACGTTTCGTCGTTGAACTTCTTCACCGCAAACACGCGGGCGCCAAACACCAAACGGCTTCGGGTCGGAATCACGGGCTCGATGCCCTTTTCTTGTACCCCGTTGAGGTGCGGTCTGAACCAAAGCGACATGTAGTAGGTCTTGCGGCGGTAGCGCGCCGAGGTGATTCGGTACACGATGGCTTCGGGCCATTGGCCCTCGGTGAGCGGAACCCAAACCATACCCTTCGCACCGTCAGGGCGGCCGGCGATGCCGCGGTAGGCGTAGCTCCCGTCGTTCAGCGGAGCATTTAGGGTAACCAGCACAATCCGCCCGTCAGGGCTCTCGGTGCGCAGGGCGTTTTCAGGGATCGGAACCGGCTTTGCCGACGGATTGGCGCGAAGAATGCGAAGCGTCCGCGCCGCCAACGAATCGAGTGCCTCAAGTCGCGGGGCGTCGTTCAGGTCTCGGTTGCGCGAAACGGCAACCAGTGAATCAATTTCGGGCGATTGGGCCCACGAATTCCCTGTTCCGGCGGCAAGCGCAATCAGAATCAGGGCTACGTGGCGCATCAATCCAGGTGCAGGAAGGATTTTTTGGCCTCGAGCTCCTCTCGCGACTCGACGTGGTCTTCGTCGGGTACACAGCAGTCCACCGGGCACACCTCGGCGCACTGGGGTGTTTCGTGGAATCCCACGCACTCGGTGCACTTGTCGGTCACAATGTAATAGTAGTCAAAGCTCACGGGCTCTTGAGCAGTCGCCGCGTCGGTGCTGAGGCCGCTCTTACTCACGAGTCCGCCATTGAGTTTGGTTCCGTCGGCAAAGCGCCACTCCATACCGCCCTCATAGATTGCGTTGTTGGGGCATTCTGCCTCACACGCACCGCAGTTAATGCACTCGTCGGTAATCTTAATGGCCATAGTCGAAGCGTACTTTTGTGGCGGCAAAGATACGCCCTTTTTTCTGCACCGATGCTTGATTCCGCCCTGCTCCGCACTCGTTTTTTGGTCCTTGAACGCCTCGGTTCGGAGCTGCGCAGCATGGCCGCAGACCCCCAACTATTGGCGAGCGCTTCGGTACGAAATCCCTGGTTTTCGCCTGAATTCACCACGGACGCGCTGAATGCGTGGGCCGACGCACTGACGCGCGAGTCGCTCGACGCGTGGATTCCGATGTGGCCATTGGGCGGAACCGCTTCGCGAACCGTCGGAATGGTGGGCGCGGGAAACCTTCCGCTGGTCGCGCTGCACGACCTGCTGTGCGGCTACGTTGCGGGACACCGGGTTCGGTTCAAGCCCTCATCCGACGACCCCATATTGACCGCAGAGGTGATTCGTCGTCTAAAGTCGCTCGATACTGAGGCCGACATCGAGGTTGTGGATCGGATGAACGGTGTTGAGGCTTTGATTGCCACCGGTGGAGACCAGGCCGTCGCGCACTTTGACCAGTACTTCGCCACGGTTCCGCGCATTTTGCGCGGGGCGCGGACTTCGGCAGCGGTGGTTCCGGCCGACGCTACCGACTCCGAGCTCGATGCCCTTTCGGATGACCTCTTTCGCTACTTCGGCCGCGGGTGCCACAGCGTGACCCACCTTGCCCTCGAGCGCGGATTCGACGTGCAGCGCCTCTTTGCCTCGTGGATGAAGTGGAGCCGAATCGCCGAGCACGCCCGCTACGGTTCGAACTACGACTACCACCGCGCCCTATTCATGCTCAACCGCGAACCCTTTCTCGAAAACAACTGGGTGGTGCTGCGCGAGCACGAGACGCTGAAGCCGCCCCTTTCAGTGGTCCATGTCACCTGGCACGACAGTACAGCTGCCGCGGAATCCTGGTTGTACGGCCAATCCGACCGACTTCAAACCGTGGTAGGTCGCGGGCGGACGCCTTTTGGCCAAAGCCAGTTTCCCGCCCTCTGGGATTACGCTGATGGAGTGGATACGCCGGCGTTTTTAGTGGGTTTGGGCAAGTAGGATCTCGAGTAATGCCGTCAATTTTGGAATCTCTCGGCATCGTAGCTCCCATATAATGCCCGGGTTGATGCCGAAGTATTCGTGAATTAACCGGTTTCGGTAGTCCTTGATGAGCCGCCATGGAATTTGAGAGTGCTTTGCGGTAAAAGTGTGCGGCATTTTCGAGGCGGCTTCACCTAAAATTTCAAAGTTTCGCACCACGGCGTCCACGACCAAAGCGTTTTCCACAAACGATTCAAACGTTTGGTCTTTGGTGTAGGTGGTGATTTTTTGGGACGCGAGAACCATGTCTTCAAGCAAGAGACGGGGCGCTCACTTGGACATCAATAAGGTCGTCTTGAATGGCTTTCAAGTACTTTGGGGCAATACCGCCCAACGATACCAGGTCTACTTTACGGCCGAAAAGTTGTTCGAGGTGGTGTCCCAACTCTAAGAATTCCACCCCAACGGGCCTAGAAAAAGAAACCAATAAATCTATATCGCTAGATAAGCCATCTTCTGCGCGCGCAACGGATCCAAAAAGCCCCAAGTAATCCACATAAAAATCTCGTTCAAGGGAATTTTTATGCCTTTGCAAAAGGTCGAGGATGCGGGCGCGCTGGCTCATGGCGCAAAGTTAGCAATCCTTTTGAAAACAGCCGTTTACAACGTCTCTAGGGCGCCCGCATCGGCGGGGCTAGGGCGTGATTGCCCCAAGGCGTCCAGCGGAACGAGGTTGGTGGCGTTGGGCCAGCCGATTCCGAGGGCAGGCGAGCCCAATTTGAGTCGGTAGTCGAAATTGCTTGATGCCTCAAACTGTGGATTCACATTGAATATACAGCCCTCGAAGCGCGCGGGGTCGTTGACGTCGTAGAGGGCTGGATCGGGGAAGCGGTTCAGCTTGAGCAGAGATCCTTCAAAGCGGTAGTAGAATGCGGCTTGGGGTCCGTATCCGAAGCCGACTTCGGACTCTTGGCTTCCGTCCACGATGCAGTTGCGCAGGTCGGCCTGCAGTAGGGCGCGGTAGCGAAAGGTGCCGGTTCCGTCGTCGTAGCGGTTGAAGAGCCCAATGGACGGGGTAGCCCTGGGCCCGGGAAAGGAGTTGGCAAACGTGCAGTGGTCCGCCTCGATGCGTCCGCCCAAGGTGTAGAGATTGTAGAGGCCGGAGTTGGCCACGACGGTGTTTTCGAGTCGGATGCGGCCAAATCCGCTGTAGATGGCGGCACGGCTGAAGTCGGTAATACGGCTGTCGCGCACCCAAAGGTTGTGGGGCTCGCCGTCGGCCACGCTGTCGCAGCGAATTCCGAGGGTTCCGTTGCGGATCCAAGCGTTGCGAATGTCTGCCTTGGCGCCGCGCTGCAGAAAGATTCCGCCCAGCACGCCACCCCATTGGCCGGCGATGTTGCGGTAAAAGGGTTCGAGGCGGTCGCCCTGAAGCACTGCCGGTTCGTCGTAGGATCCGGCCGCGGCGGCGTCGACCCGAAGGGTTCCGCCCGAAGTCACCCAAAGGCCAGAGCCGCTGTGGAAGTGGACCTGTGCGCCCGCCAAAATGTCAAGGGTGCCCCCGCTGTCAACTACCGCGTAGCCGTAGACGACGTGCGGCTTGTCGTTGCTCCAGACCTCGTTGGCCCCTAAAATCACGTAGGGAATGAGGATGTCGGGGTAGGGTTCGGGCTGCGGAATCGTCAGGACGCGGTTGGGGTAGTGGAAGTGCGCGTCCCAGGCGAGCGCCACGAGGTAAATATTTTGGGAAAAGCTTCCTTGCTCAACGCGCAGGGAATCTTCCCAGAGCATCTCGCCGTCGCCGCGGGGCGCAGTGGTTTCGACGAAAATCCAAATGCTGTCGCGGGCCGGAATCACCACGTTTTCGAGTTCGGGTCCGGGCTGGCCGTTGGCGTTGAAGCGAAAGGGCGATTCGGTTCCTCGGCCAAGGCTCAGGCGGCTGAGGTTGATGTCGTAGGCGCTGGGGTTGACCAGGCGGACGCTGCGCGTGGAGCTTCCGACCGTGGCAAAGACGGTGTCGAGGTAGACTGTGTCCTGGCTGCGTACGAGGGTAACGGGCTCGGGAGCGAACCGGTACTCGGGCCGGCACGACGCGAGGGCGAGCAGGGCGAGGATGAATGCGGTGGCGAGTGGCCTGAGTGGCTTGATCAACATGGTGGTCGTGCTGGCTGCAAAGGTCGTACCGGGGGCGTAGTTTTGCAGTTCGGAATCCGAGCGCGAAATTTGCAGTTCAAAATAAAACTCTGGTCGAAAGTATTTCGTACATTTGCCGTCCGCAAAAAATGGGGATCGGGCCAAACCTCGATCTAAAATAACGAAGCGATGAAAGACAACCTCCACCCTACCAACTACCGCGTGTGTGCTTTTAAAGACATGGGCACCGGTGACATCACCTTGATCCGCAGCTGCGCCAATGCCAAAGAGACTCTTGAGGTTGACGGTGTGGCCTACCCACTTGTAAAGATGGAAGTGTCGAGCTACTCGCACCCATTTTACACGGGCAAGCAGAAGCTTCTCGATACGGCGGGTCGTGTGGACAAGTTCCGCAACCGCTACGCGAAATTCTCGAAGTAAGCCGCTACCTTCGTGGGGATGCACTACATCTTCCACGACCGCGGCGAGCGCGAGACGCTCAAACCCCTTTCTTGGACCCGGCCTGTGGCCGACCTGCGCGTTGGTGTAACTACCCTTCGCGAAAAATGGTCGCTGCGCAGCCCGGGTTCAACGTTTTCGTACCATTCGGCCGCCTACCTGGCCGGTAGTTTTGATCTGAGTCAGCCCGAAGGCGACGCCGTGCGCCACGTGCGCGGAGCATTGGTGGCAACCGACAGCTTGGTGGACGCCGTCGCGGAACTTCGCCCCGGCCAGCAGCTGGTTGATGCGCAGGGCGAGTGGCTAGCGAGCCACGGGGCCGATGCTACCGAAAATGTGGTGTTTGCCGATTTAGCGCTTTTGATGCGCCGCCCATTTGATCTTTTTTCGGCCAACGCCGAGGTCCTTGAGGCGGATTTTGACCTTTTGACGGCGGGACGCAGTTCCGCAGCAATCAGCGGCACCAACACCCTGATTGGCGACCGAATTTTTGCCGAAGAAGGCGCGGTGGCCGAGGCCAGTGTGCTCAACAGCCGTACAGGCGCCATCTACCTGGCCGCGGGCAGCGAAATCATGGAGGGCAGCCTCGTACGTGGCGCACTCGCGCTGGGCGAGGGTTCGCAACTCAAGCTCGGTTCCAAAATCTACGGCGCCACGACCATTGGCCCTGGTAGTAAGGTAGGGGGAGAGGTGAACAACGCCGTCCTCTGGGGCAACAGCAACAAGGGCCACGATGGCTTTTTAGGCAACGCCGTCCTGGGCGAATGGTGCAACTTGGGCGCCGACACCAACAACTCCAACCTCAAAAACGACTACAGCGAGGTCAAGCTGTGGAGCTACCCCAGCGGTCGTTTTGAACCCACTGGCCTGCAGTTTTGCGGTTTGGTAATGGGCGACCACAGCAAGGCTGGAATCAACACCATGTTCAACACCGGTACCGTGGTGGGCGTGGCCTGCAACATCTTTGGCGCGGGCTTTCCTCGAAACTTTATTCCGGACTTCTCTTGGGGT
>CBFHNK010000059.1:0-10021 GCA_965657195.1 uncultured Schleiferiaceae bacterium | reverse complement strand
AATCGTCGGCGGTCGGCTTTCGGTGGCTGCCGTACAGCGACACGAGCTTGAGTCCAGTGGCGGAATCCCTTATGGCATCGACTTTTTCTCCGGCAGAAGCGGTTCCGCGAAACCCATGTTCTGGAGTAAATACGAAGCGTAAATCCACTCCGCGCCGCAGAAATCGGTCGACCGTGTGTTCGCCGGCGGCGATCGATGCCGCGTGGGCCACCAAGGCCACCCGCTTGCCCTTGAGGTCGGGGATGTAGGCGCGCTCGCGTTCGGCCCCGTAGGTCAGGTGCTGGGCACGCATCCCCCCAGCGAGCAGTAGCAGGGCCACGGCGAGGCCCGTACCTTTGGTTCTTATGGAATCGTTCCAGCGCATTCGTTCGTCGTGGCTGCTCGGCCGCAGGTGGAGTTCTTCCAACCGCCGGCAGCGCAGGGCCAAGATAATCGCCACCGCGGTCGTCGCAAGCACCTTTGCGGCACTCACGCTGGCCACTTCGTTTTCGGGCGGACTTCAGACGGCCATTCGCGAAAAGGTGGGTCTTTTTTACGGCCACGCCCAAATTCGGAACCTCGACCAGTCGTCTCCGTACGAAACCCAGCCGCACTTCGAAGCGCTTGAACTGGATTCCGCCCAATGGATGCAGATGGCGTGGAAGGCCGGAGTCGCCACCGGCCCCGAAGGTATGGAAGGCCTGCAGTGGCTTGGCTGGCAGCATTGGAACCCCTCGTGGGATGCGCTGGTTACCAAAGGTTCCGCACCCCAAGAACCCTACGACGTCCTGCTCAGCGAAAAGCTCAGCGGCCGACTTGGCCTGAACGTCGGTGACGAAATGCCCTTTTATGCGAGCCGCGAGGCCGGAGCCGCTCCCACCCTGCGCTACCTCAACGTCACGGGTCTGTACCGAACGGGGCTTGCTGAATGGGACGCCCAGACCGCGGTGGGACGGCTCGACGGAATCCGCGCCCTGCAGCGCTGGCCCGACAGCACTCAGGGAACGTGGGTGCACTATGGTTCCGAGGGGTTCGGCGAGAAAGACATTGAACAACTGCGCAGCCAACTACCATTCGCGCTGGACGTATACCAACCCAGCGACGACCTGCCCGCACTTTACCAATGGCTGGACCTTTTTGACGCAAACGTGGCCATTTTGGCTGTAGTGCTGCTCTTGGTCGGCGCAGTGAATTTGGGAGGAACGCTACTCATTCTCTCTCTCGAGCAGCAGCGCGCTTTGGCCTTGCTTCGCGCACTTGGGTGGCCCTCCTCTCATGCGCCCGTGGCGTTGTTCGGAATGCTTGCCCCAATGCTGGTTCGCGGGGCCGTTTGGGGCATCGGAATTTCACTTTTAGCGCTATGGATGCAGGATGTTACCAGCTTTATGCGCCTCAATCCGGACACGTACTATGTCGATCACGTACCCGTTTCATGGAATTTTTCGCGGTTTTTATTCTTATATTTTCTTGTTTTTCTGAGCTTTACTCCTGCCCTAACCCTTCCGTGGATCTGGATTCGAAAAATGAAGCCCGCACGAATTTTGAAATCTGCGTAACCGCAGTATATTTGCAGCCCTTCTGGTGCGGTAGTTCAGTTGGTTAGAATACCGGCCTGTCACGCCGGGGGTCGCGGGTTCGAGTCCCGTCCGCACCGCTAGAAGATTTGAAGCCTGCAGCAATGCAGGCTTTTTTTATTTCTATCTTGGTGAGATGAACGACAAACTCGGCCCCGCCCTACTGATCCTAGGCTACCTACTGATTCTTACTGCTGACATCTTTTTTATGAACCACCTCATGGGGGCGCGAACCGTCTACTGGACCGGATTTACGTGCTCCATGGTCGGCGGAGCACTGTCACTTTACCGAATCCTTCGTCGCTAACCTACTTGCTGCACTCCCCAGGGGTCCACGTCTTCACCCCCGCACAGTGCGCTTGGCAGTCGTTGCCATAGGTTACGCCGTCGCAACCGCACACGGGGTCGTACACCATGTAGCAGTTGCAGTCCACCTGCGAAACCCCTTTACAGTCCGAATCAACAGGCTTTTCGCAGCCCATCCACGTCAGGGCAGCCACAGTTGAAATCTTCCAAAAGGCGCGCATACTTCAAAGATGCACCAAAACCTGCCAAGGTTGCAGTCCCCGTTCGGTGCGGCACTAAATTTGAACCGAGTGGTGCAACGTGCCTAAAGTTCCACAGCGGGCTAAAAGGCTTTGTATCTTTGCACCACTAAAATCGTAACCACCATGGCCTTAGAATTGACCACCGCTAACTTCCAAGAACTTGTACTTAACTCTGACAAGCCCGTGCTCGTAGACTTCTGGGCTGAGTGGTGCGGACCCTGCCGCGTGGTTGGCCCCATCGTATCTGAACTCGCTGACGACTTTGAAGGTCGCGCGGTTGTAGGTAAAGTAAACGTTGACTCTGAAGGCGACCTTGCCATGCAGTTCGGCATCCGCAACATCCCTACCCTCATGGTATTCAAAGGCGGACAAGTTGTCGACAAGCAGGTTGGCGTAGCCCCTAAGAACGTCTTGGCTTCTAAGATCGAAGCTCAGCTCTAAAACACATGACCGGAGTTTCCACGGCAGTCGTCCTCGCGGGCGGCAAGGGAACCCGGCTTGCTTCGGCCTTTCCGGACCTGGCGAAGCCCATGGTTCCCGTGGACGGCCTCCCCATCGCCGAACACCTCGTGCGCACTTATGCCGCACAGGGTGTTCGGCGGTTCATTTTTACCCTTGGCTACCGGGGCGAACAGCTGCGGAATCACTTCGGAGACGGTTCCGAGTGGGGCGTGGCCATCAGCTACTATGAAGAAGTTGAACCCCTCGGAACCGCAGGTGCGCTCGCTGAACTTCTGCCGGAGCTCGACTCCGCCCCGTTTTGGGTGTTTTACGCCGACACGCTGAGCAGTATCGACCTTGGGCGCATGGAGGCCTTTCACCGCCAGCACGGCGCAGACGCCACCCTTTTGGTGCACCCCAACGACCACCCCTACGACAGCGACTTGGTCGTCGCCGAGCCCTCGGGCCGTATTCGGGCCGTCTACGGAAAGCCCCACCCCGCCGACCGCGAGGTACGCAACGTGGTCAATGCAGCGCTCTACCTCTTTGAGCCGAGTCTGCTGAAGCACATTCCGCGCGGAACCGCGAGTGACTTCGGACGCGACCTCTTTCCGGCGTGGGCCGCATCGAAGACGCTCTACGCCTACTCGACCCCCGAGTACATCAAAGACATGGGCAAGCCCGAACGCCGAACCCAAGTTGAGATTGCGCTGCGCAGTGGCAAAGTCGAAGCCCGCAACCTGCGCAACCCCCAGCGCGCCGTGTTTCTTGATCGGGACGGAGTCATCAATGTGGATTCCGACCTCATTAAGCACCCCGACGAATTGGTGCTCATCCCGGGAGCCGCCGAAGCGATTCGCCAACTCAACGCAAGTGAATTCATTACGGTGGTGGTCACCAACCAAAGTGTGGTGGCCCGAAACCTTACCGATGAGGCTGGTGTCGACCGCATTCACGCTCGCATGGAACGGCTATTGGCCGATGAAGCCGGCGCCTTTGTGGACGCCATCTACTACTGTCCGCACCACCCGCACGGCGGATTTCCTGAAGAAAACCCAGCGTACAAGATCGAATGCAGCTGCCGTAAGCCGAAACCGGGTATGCTCCGTGAGGCTGCAGAACGATTCAACATCGACCTGAGCGCCAGCTACATGGTTGGGGACTCACCCCGAGACATCGAGGCAGGCCAAGCGGCCGGGGTCGCCGCCACAGTTCGCGTGCGTACCGGCCACGGACTCAAGCCCAGCAGCGCCGAACCAAGTGTTCAGGTTGACGACATCTCGGCCGCAGTAGCGTGGATCATGGAACGCGAAAAGTCCCGAACTTCGCAGGGATGATTATCAGCCGCACCCCCTTTCGCATTTCGTACGTCGGTGGAGGATCCGACCTCCCCGCCTACTACCGCGAGCACGGCGGGGCGGTTCTTTCCAGCACAATAGCTAAGTACTTGTACGTCAGTAGCCACGACTTTTTTGAAGCCAGCCAAATACGAACTAAGTACTCGAGCACCGAGACGGTCTCAAGTGTCGCCGACCTGCAGCATCCGCTTCTACGGGCCATTTTGACCCGATTGAACATGGGTACAGGACTTGAAATCAGCTCAATCGCTGACGTCCCCTCGGGCACAGGGATGGGTTCCTCTTCGTCGTTTACCGTCGGAACCCTGCACAACCTCATGGCCCGTCTTGGTCGTGCCGACGAAGCCACTAAAGCCTGGCTGGCGGAGCAAGCCTGTGGCGTAGAGCTCGGCGACCTCGGCGAACCCATCGGCAAGCAGGACCAGTACGCGGCCGCATTCGGGGGATTCAACATCTACCGGTTCCACGCTGACGAACGCGTGAGTGTCGAGCCCGTCGCCTTGCCCGATGCTGAAGGCTGGCTTCGCCAACTAAGGCTCTACTACTTTGGCAACCAACGTTCCGCATCTGCCATATTGGCTGAACAGAGCCGCCAAAGTGCCACCCGAAGTAAGCAAGAAGTCCTGCGCGATATGGTGGCGCTCGTCGACCCGCTCGCTACCGCACTAGGTGCCAGCAACTGGACCGAGTGCGGACGCCTGATGCACGAAAACTGGCTCCTCAAGCAAAGCCTCGCCAGCGGAATCAGCGACGCAGGCATTCAGGATGCCTACGAGCGTGGACTCAAGGCCGGAGCCCTCGGTGGGAAGCTACTTGGCGCAGGCGGTGGCGGGTTCATGCTCTTTGTGGCGCGACCCGAGGACCATCCTGCGCTGGACGCCGCACTCAGCGACCTTCGCCCCTTCCCGTTTCAGTGGGATTTCGAAGGTTCGCGCATCATTTATTCCGACGAAAATCCGACCTTGCAGGTCTAATCCGCACCGCACATGACGCCCAACGAATACCGCAGCCTTCTGACCCAAACGCTTGAAAAACTGGACATGGCGGCCGTCGAGCAACTCGTCGAGGTGTTTTTGGATGCCCACGCGCGCGGAGCCCGCATCTTCACCATGGGCAACGGCGGATCCGGGGCGAGCGCAAGCCACGCCGCGGGCGACTTCCTCAAAGGAGCCTCGTACGGACTCGACAAGCGCTTTCGCATGATCTGCCTCAACGACAACCTGCCCAGCATGATGGCCATCGCCAACGACATTGGCTGGGACGACATTTTTGTCGAACCCCTCAAGAACTACCTGCAGCCCGGCGACGTCGTCATTGGCATCAGTGGCAGCGGAAACTCGCGCAACGTACTGAAAGCCGGTGAGTTCGCCAAGGCGCACGGCGCCACCCTCGTGGGCATGACCGGATTCAAAGGCGGCAAGCTGCGCGAAATAGCTGACCTCAGCATTCACTCTGACGCCATGGACATGGAAGTGGCCGAAGACGTGCACATGGCCGTGTTCAACATGGTGAAAAAGTCCTGCATGGCCCGCCTCATGGGCGACAACCCCAGCATGGGCGGAACCTACGACGCACGCGTTTCGTAGCTGACCACCCCCACCCCTCAACTACCCTATATGATTTCTGAACTTACCTCCCGCAGCGAGGGTCGCTGCGAATTGTGCGGCGCTGCCGCTGAACTGTCAGCCTACGTCGTAGCTCCCAAAAAAGGAAGCAGCCCCGACGATTGCATCGCCCAGTGCGCCACCTGTGCTGCGGCCTCAAGCGACCCTTCGGCCCATGCCGACCATTGGCGCTGCCTTAACGACATTATGTGGAGTCCGATTCCAGCCGTTCAAGTGAGCGTCTACCGACTACTTTCTTCGGTCGGAACCGACTGGGCCAACGACCTCAAAGACAGCATGTACCTTGACGAAGAGACCCGCGAGTGGGCGGAGTCTGCGCCAAGCAGCATCGTGCACAAGGATGCCTACGGCGTAGTGCTTCAGCACGGCAACACGGTGGTCCTTACCGAGCACCTGGACGTCAAAGGCACCAACTTTACGGCCAAAAAGGGCACCGTAGTGCGCAACATTCGCCTTGACCGCAGCAATGCCGAATACATCGAGGGACGTGTTGAGGGCCAAGAAATTGTCATCTTGACGAAGTTCGTCAAGCGCCAAGCACGCGACTAAAAGGGCTTAAGCACCCGAGCCGCGAATTCTGCGCCGCGCGGACCCAAATCGATCCACGGATCGGGATTTAAGGCCGACTGCTTGAAGTAGTTGGCGATTCTGAGGCGCTCCAAATCGCTTGGACGCTCGTTTTCACGATGAACTGCGGCGACGGACGCTCCCAAAAGGGCGTCGTGCTGGCATGCCCGGGCCAACTGCTCGGTGTACTCGCTTGGGCGGTCGCGAAGGAGCTCGTACGGAAGCTCCGTCACTCGGTCGCGACCGAATCGCTGGCGGTATCCCTCGACGAGCGCCTCGACGTCCGTGTAGATTCCGGGCCACGACGCCGTCTTCCATTCGCTGCGCGCCGGTCGTTCAAGGCTGCGTCCCGTATAGCCCTCGCGAAGCATTTGGGCGTAAATGCTTTCTTCCCATCCTTCGGAACGGGTTCCGGCAAGAATCCGAGCCCCAGGAAGGGCTTCAGCCAAGCGGTCGGCAATGGCCCACCGGTCGTAGGCACCTGAAATGGGGTGCCCGCCCAAGCGTTCGGCACTGAGCACGGGGAGCGAGGATCCGTCCCAGCGGCGCTCGAGCTCAGCTCGAACCGCGAGCGGATCAAAATTTAAGCCCATCACCAAGGACTGGAGC
This sequence comes from uncultured Schleiferiaceae bacterium, assembly GCA_965657195.1. Taxonomy (GTDB): domain Bacteria; phylum Bacteroidota; class Bacteroidia; order Flavobacteriales; family Schleiferiaceae; genus TMED14. Next base: position 3,320 of record CBFHNK010000059.1, on the reverse strand, counting down.
ACGTGGTCGTCCCATGGCTGTGCCGAATCGACCAGCTGCTGCACCCCAAACGCGGGCACGAAGGCCTGGCGCTGAAGCCACGACGTGCCCGTTTTGTGCAGGCCAATGTGAACAACCAACCGATCTAGCACAGGCTTCGAAGTGTTTGGGCGCACTGCTGTGCGGTTTCGCGAACAATGTCTGCGGCGGGCCGCAATGCATCGATGCGGGACGCCACCTGGCCGATTTCGAGCTCGCCTTCGACGAGGTCTCCCTCGCGCATTCCCTTTTTGGCACGGCCGCGACCGAGCAGCTCTCGAAGCTCGTCGGTCGAGGCTCCGCGCGCATAGGCCTTGGCGACGCGCTCGTAGAACGGGTTTTTGATCAGGCGCACCGGAGCTAGCTCTTTCAGCGTGAGCTGCGTGGCCCCTTCTGCGGCGGCGAGGACTTCGTTTTTAAAGGCGGAATGGGCGCTCGCTTCAGGCGTGGCGACAAAGCGCGAGCCCATTTGAACCCCTTCGGCTCCGAGGGCAAGGGCAGCGGCCATGGAACGGCCGTCGGCAATTCCGCCCGCAGCGACCACAGGAATGCGTACGGCGTCCACCACCTGCGGAACCAGCACCATGGTGGTCGTTTCCTCGCGACCGTTGTGGCCTCCGGCCTCAAAACCCTCGGCGACGACGGCATCGACCCCGGCTGCTTCAGCCTTGGCGGCAAACACCGACGACGAGACAACGTGCAGGACCGTCCGACCGCGCTCCTTGAGCCAGGCGGTGTGCAACTTTGGGTTTCCGGCCGAGGTAATGACCACCGGAACCTCAAAATCAATGCAGGACTGCAGGTGCTCGGCAATGTTCGGGTAGAGCATCGGGATGTTGACCGCAAACGGCTTGTCGGTGGCCGCTTTGAGCAGGCGGAGCTGCTCGCGAAGCTCTTCGGGGTACATACTGCCTGAGCCCAAGGTACCAAGCCCTCCGGCGTTCGAGACGGCCGCGGCTAGTTCCCAGCCCGCGCACCAAATCATGCCCCCTTGAATGATGGGGACTTCGATGCCAAGCAGTTCGGTCAACCGCGTCTTCATCAGTGGCGGGCCGCTACGGGTAGGACTTGGCTGGCGCTGCGCACGTAGCCCCAAAACGGGCGGCCGCGAAGCGGAACCTCAGTTTGGCCCGGCGCCACCTCAAACCGCTCGAGCACGCGTCCGTCCACAGAAAAGTACTCGAGGACGTCTGCGGTTCCGGAGGCCGTTCGGCGAAGCGTCCATCCGTGGGGCGCAAGGTGAAGGGTCCAAGGCTTCAAATCCTGAAGTGGCTCGACGCCTAGGCCGTTGAGGACGGTGGCGAAGTTGGGGATTCCGTAGCCGACGAGCGAGTCCGGAGCCAATGACTTGTGAGCCGACATGCGGACGCGGTGGATGAGGTCTTGCGCACTGTATCCATTGGGAAGTGTTTTGGCGGCCTGAACCAGACTCGCCATGGCACCCGCCATGATGGGCGACGAGAAGCTTGTTCCGGATGATGTAGCGACTTGGCCGTTCGAGTTCATGACGGTGGCGCCCAAGCCACGCGCGGCCACGTCGGGCTTGATGCGGCCGTCGGCAGAAGGCCCTTGACTACTGAAGGCGGCACGGATTCCGAAGACATCGACCGCTCCGACAGCGAGAATGGAATCTGCGTCGGCGGGAGCCGAAATGTACTTCCAGCTTGAGCTGCCCTCGTTTCCGGCCGAAATGCACAAGATCATTCCGGTGCGTGCGGCAGCGACGGCCGCTTGCGAAATCGGCGTGGTACGGCCGTCCATGTCGGCGTAGCTGTGGTCGCCGATTCCGTTGTCAAAGGTGGTATAACCGAGTGAAGTGTTGATCACGTCGACTCCAAGGGAATCGGCGCGTTCCGCAGCCATGACCCAGTTGTACTCTTCGGCTATGGTTTCTGAAATCTGGTTTTCAGTTTTAAACAGGTAAAACGAGGCCTGCGGAGCCGTGCCCACAAAATTGCCGTCAAGGTCCGCGCAAATGGTGCTCCACACGCTCATGCCGTGGCTGCCCACATGAAAGACGTTGGTATCGCCGTCGACGTAGTCGAGGGTTCCGAGCACGCGACCCTGCTGCCATGCGCCGGTAAAGGCGGAATAGGTATTGGCACCGCTAAAGCCACCGTCCATAAGGGCCACCTTCACTCCTGCCCCGTTGAAGCCCGCATCGTGCAGCGCGTCCGCTCGGATTTGCAGGACCTGGTCGATGGATGCTCCGTAGTTGTAGGATGTGGTGCCCTCTTCGGCAATGGCATCGCCCGCGGAACCAGAAGCCAGCAACGAGTTACCTGAGCGCTGTTCACAGCTCGTAAGCGACCGCTTCAACAATGCCACCGGCTGGGTTGCACGCACGCAATCCAAGGCTTGAATGGCGGCGAGCTGGCTCGCGTCAGCCTCGACGACCACTGCGCGAAGCCACCGACTTCGCCCGATCACGGGAGCCATGGAGTGCACTTGGGTGACCACCTCGGGCTGCAGCGCAAAGTCCGTGGGACGCAGCGCAATGCTCTGGGCCGTGCGGCGCGCGAGGGCGTCCGGGCCGAGCTGGGGTTGGCTGTAGTCGATGGCCGACTCATTGAGGAACACCCAGTGCTTACGGGGAGCTTCTTGGGCTGAGGCTGAGCTCAAACCAACGATTGAAGCAAATACAATTAAATATTTCATAATTAATTATTTATAACACCTGAACCTACTAACTCGTCGCCGTCGTACCACGCCGCAAACTGACCGGGCGCGACGGACTTCATGGGCTGGCTGAATTCGATCCAGGTTCCGCCCTCTGCCGCCCGTAGCACGGCCGGAACCAACGCCTGGCGGTAGCGAATCCGCACCAAATAGGGCGCCGACGCGCCGGCAGCCAGTTCACGGTCCGGACGAACCCAATGCACGTCGGTCATCCACAACGCCGTGCGGTAGAGACCGGGATGGTCCTCGCCCTGCCCCACATACACAACGTTCTGTACAACGTCAATGGCGAGCACAAACAGCGGCAAGGGCTTACCCCCTACCAGCAGCCCCTTGCGCTGGCCCACCGTGTAGTAGTGCGCACCTTGGTGCTGCCCCACCACCTGGCCGTCGGACGGCTGAAACCCCCAGGGCTTGCCCAGCAGAGCCGTTGCCACAACGGGTGAATTCCGCGCAATTTCAACGATGTCGCCCTGCTTGGGCTTGAGCTGCTGCTGCAGAAAGTCCGGAAGGCGCACGTGCCCAATAAAGCACAAGCCTTGGGAATCCCGCTTGGCAGCGGTTACGAGTCCAGCCTCGGTGGCGAGGCGGCGGACTTCGGATTTTTGCAGGCCTCCGATGGG
>CBFHNK010000058.1:0-10209 GCA_965657195.1 uncultured Schleiferiaceae bacterium | reverse complement strand
CTCACGGGCCCGCAGAAGCAGACCATTGGATTCCGGCTGACTTGAGTGATTCCGCCCAACGAACTGCGGCCGTAGAACAGCTCACCCAAGACCTGGGTTGGCCCGACCTCGTCGTTCTGAACGCCGGCGTGGGCCATTGGGCTACTGCCTCCGAAACAGAGCGCAGCGACGCCGAACGCGTGCTTGAACTCAACTACTGGGCCCCGGTGGAACTCACCCGCCTGCTCGCCGAGCGCGCACAGGGCCGCGCACTCCATGTCGTGGTCATATCGAGCATCGCCGCCCTGTTTGGGCAAAAAAAACTCGCGACCTACAGCGCCAGCAAGGCTGCCGTAGCCCTGTGGGCAGAATCTGTGAATGAAGAGTGGCAGGGTTCCGCCCACCGAATCCAATTGATTCTGCCTGGAGTGGTCAGCACCAACATCATGCGCCACAGCATTGGCCGCGACGGACAGGCTTTAGGCGACCGCGCCGGCACCCACCGAGGATGGACCGTGGAGCGCACCGCACGCTCCATCGAACGCGCCACGCGCACCCGCAGATTTGCCCACATTTTGGCGAGCCGTGGTGTACGCTTCGCCCTGATTCTGCACGACCTTTGCCCAAGTATTTTTTACGTGCTTTTGCGCCGCAAACCATGAAGACGATCATTAACCCCAGTGTCCTCGAGCGACTGCCCGAACTCACCGCCCAATTTGCTGCGGGCCATCCCAATCACGTGGTGCTTGACAACTTTCTGAACGAAGAAGTTGCCAATGCCCTGCACCAGCACTTTCCGTCGGTTGATTCGCTCAAAGTAAAGCGCAAGTCGCTCAACGAAAACAAGGTAGAGGACTACCACTTCGAGCGCTGGGACCCCATCTTTACCGAGGTGCGTAACGCCATTCGCTCGTCTGAATTCGGAACTTGGATCAGTACCCTTACCGGAATCGACAACCTTCAGACGCCCGACGACGCCCTCGGATCTGGACTGCACCAAGGAGGCCAAGGCAGTTTTGTCGACGTGCACATCGACGTCAACTTTGACCCCAAACTCAAGCTGTGGCGCCGCGTCAACCTCTTGGTGTACCTCAACCGCCACTGGGACGAGGCATGGGGCGGGCACCTCGAAATCTGGGACCCCCAGATGACCAAGGTGCTACACCGCGTGGCTCCGCTGCACAACCGAGCCATCATCTTTTTGACGGACGAGAACAGTCCGCACGGCTACAAGGCCATCAACGTCCCTGAGGGCGAATCGCGCAAAAGCTTTTACGCCTACTACTTCACCGAAGTGAGCGATGGGTTTAAGTACAGCGACTCAAAGTTCATTGCCCGCCCCGACGACAGTTTAGCGCGACGCACCGCGACGTCTGTCAAGGAGTGGACCAAAATCCGCGCGAAGCGGGTGCTCAATGCCCTCGGAGTCAAAATGCTTGACTTCCAAGACAAAAACCGCTTCTAAGGCGGAATGGCCAAAGCTCAGTTCGGCAACAAAACGCCCAAAAAACCCATCACGTGGTCTGCGCTGAAGCAGATGTCGCGGATGTACGTGCACGTCAAGCCCTACCGCGGCGAATTCTTGGTGGGCTTGCTTATGCTGCTCCTCTCGTCGGGCAGCAACTTGGCGTTCCCGAAGTACCTTGGAGAACTCGTTGACGCGGCCCAGACCGACCCATCGGCCATCGACGGAATCGCCCTGACCCTGGTTGTCATTTTGCTCGCCCAGTCGGTATTCAGCTTCGGGCGCATCCTCTTTTTTGAGCGGGTGGCCCAGCGGTCGCTGGCATCACTGCGGTCCGCCATGTACAACCACCTGGTGAGCCTTCCGCTTCCGTTTTTTCACGAAAAGCGCATCGGTGAACTCACCAACCGCCTTCAGAGCGACATCGGCGTCCTTCAAGAAACGTTTACTAGCACTTTGGCCGAGTTCATTCGCCAAATCGTCATCATTGTAGGCGGAATCGCCCTTCTGGTCTACCAATCGCCGTCGCTTACCGGCTTTATGCTTTTGGTGCTACCCTTAGTGGTTGTACTCGGCGTGGCCTTCGGAAGTCGCATTCGCAAGTACGCCAAAGACGTGCAGACGGCATCCGCCGAATCCAACACCATCGTCGACGAAACCCTGAGCGCGGTCGCCACGGTCAAGGCCTACACCCAAGAGGGCCACGAGAAAACGCGCTACCGCAAGGCGCTGAATCACGTCGCGGCACTGGGTATTCGCGGCGGAATTTACCGCGGAGCCTTCAGCAGCTTCATTATTCTCGGCCTCTTTGGAGCTCTAGTGGCCGTAATCTGGAAAGGTGCAAGCCTCATCGCAACCGGCGAAATGGCCTCTGGACAGCTCTTTAGTTTTGTCATTTACTCGGGATTCATCGGCGGATCCGTGGGCGGACTCGCCGACGTATACAGCCGCCTGCAGCGCGCGATGGGCGCCACCGAAGCAATTATGGCCATGCTCGACGAGCAACCCGAAACCAGCAACCAACAACCAGTAACCAGCAACCAGCAACCAGAAACGAGCAACCAGCAACCAGCAGCTAGTAACCAGCAGCTAGCGGTACGCTTCAGCGGAGTCCACTTCGCCTACCCTACCCGTCCGGATGTACCAGTGCTTCAGGGCCTCAACCTCGAAATCCGCGAAGGCCAGCAGTGCGCCCTGGTGGGCTCGAGCGGAGCTGGTAAATCGACGGTGGTGCAGCTCCTGTACCGCTTTCACGATCCGCAGCAGGGCGAACTCCTTGTTCAGGGCCGCGATGCCCGCGATTGGCCCCTCGACGAACTGAGGGGGCGCATGGCCTGGGTTCCGCAGGACGTCGTACTCTTTGGGCGCAGCATCCTCGAAAACATTCGCTACAGCCGCCCCGAGGCAAGCGACGACGAGGTGCGACGGGCCGCCGAAGACGCGAATGCGTGGGAATTCATCGAACGCTTCCCCGACGGCTGGAACACCCAAGTGGGCGAGCGCGGCGTGCAGCTGAGTGGCGGCCAGCGCCAGCGCATTGCCATTGCGCGAGCCATGCTCCGCGACCCCAAACTTTTGGTGCTTGACGAAGCTACGTCATCGCTCGATCCAGAAAGTGAGTCGCTGGTTCAAGGCGCCCTCGAAACCCTCATGAGCGGCCGCACCTCGCTGGTCATCGCCCACCGCCTTAGCACCGTGCGCCACGCCGACGTCATCGCGTTCATTCACGACGGGCAAATTGCTGAAGTGGGCAGCCACGACGCGTTGATGCAGCTCGAGGGCGGACGCTACCGCGCCTTTGTGCAGAAGCAGTGGAACGGAACCCTAACTTCGCATTAATGCACCGGATTCCGTCCTTTCTTCGCAACAAGTACGTCCTCGCCGGACTGCTTTTTGGGGTGTGGATGCTGTTTTTGGACTCCAACAACCTGCGCATACAGTGGGAACTGGACCAGGAGGTCCGCGCCCTCGAAGACGGTGTGCGCTACTACCGTACCGAGCTTGAAAAAACCCAAAAGCGCCTCAACGAACTGGAATCCGACCCCGCACAGCTCGAAAAGTTCGCCCGAGAAACCTACTGGATGCACCGTCCCGGCGAAGAAGTCCTGCTGGTCGAACCCTTGGACCCCGAAGATTCCGACACGCTATGATGCCTGAACTGCCTGAATTGGGGGTTCCAAAGTCCGCCCACGAATCACTGCCTGACTTTGGGCCAGCGGCGCCCGCCGACCGCATGGTTACGGTGGACGTAGACGGTTCCGACCCCAAAAAAGCCAACGAGGCCGCGCTGGACGCGCTTATGGATGGCGCGAGCAGCATTCTGTTTTGGGTGCCCCGTACCGGAGACGTAGCCGCGCTTACGGCCGGAATCGACAGCAGCATCGCCCCCGTGCACTTGGTCGGCGACCTCGATCCCCAGGCATTGGCCACGCAACTTCATAGCGAAACTCAAGGACTTTACAACGCCGACCCCCTCGAGCAAAAGGCCCGCAGCGGCCAGTGGTTTACGGGGAGCTGGTCGGGTGACCTCGCACGTCTAAAGCGCGCCGATGAACTCCTACCCACGGCCATGGGCGCCGTCGTAAGCAACGCGTGCTTCGCCGCACCGCAGGGGGCCGCCGCACAGCTTGCCTGGGGTCTTGCGAGCCTTGAGGCGGTGAATCCCGCTCCGGGACGGCCCGTCGGCCTTGTGCTTCAGGCGACCGACGACTACTTTGAAACGGCCGCCATGGCGCAGGCCGCCCGACTTCTGTGGACGCGCAACCCGCTGTGGATTGTGGGTCGAGTAGCCGGCAGTACCAGCGAAGACGCCGCCGACCTCGTCGACCGCGGTCTGCAGGCCCAAGCCCTCGCACTCGGAGGGTGCCGCGACCTTTGGATTCAGCCCCTGAACGGCAGCCCGCAGGCCGCGCGCTGGGCGCGCCACCAGGCTTTGGTTCTTTACTACGAGAGCGGCCTGTTCCGCCACGAATACCCGCTGCGCGGCAGCTACCTGATTGAAGAATGGACGGCTCAACTCGCCGAACAAGCCCGCGCCCAAGTCCAGCAGTGGACGCAGCGCGGTGGACTCGCTCAGATTCTGGACCACAACCTCGACCCATGGACGTAGTGCGCTTGCCCCACGAGTTTTCGATGCCCGGCGAACCTCCGTTCGTACGCGGCCCCTATGCGTCGATGTACACCCAGCGCCCCTGGACCATCAGGCAGTACGCCGGGTTCAGCACCGCCGAAGCCAGCAACGCATTCTACCGCCGCAACTTGGCGGCAGGCCAAAAGGGACTAAGTGTTGCCTTTGACTTGGCAACCCACCGCGGCTACGACAGCGACCACCCCCGCGTGCAGGGCGACGTCGGCAAGGCCGGCGTGGCGATTGACAGCGTCGAGGATATGAAGCTGCTGTTTGACGGAATTCCGCTCGGCGAAATGTCGGTGTCGATGACCATGAACGGCGCGGTTTTACCCATCCTGGCCTTCTACATCGTAGCGGCCGAAGAACAGGGCGTGGCCCCCGAGGCGCTGCAGGGCACCATCCAGAACGACATCCTCAAGGAGTTCATGGTGCGCAACACCTACATCTACCCTCCGGCGCCCAGCCTGCGCATTATTGCTGACATTTTTGGCTATACCAGCCGGCGCATGCCCAAGTTCAACAGCATTTCGATTTCGGGCTACCACATGCACGAGGCGGGGGCTTCGGCCGAAATCGAGCTCGCCTACACGCTGGCCGACGGCCTCGAATACCTGCGGACCGGCATGGCGTCGGGCCTTGACATCGACGACTTCGCTCCGCGCCTCAGCTTCTTTTGGGCCATCGGAATGGATTTTGTCACCGAGGTCGCCAAGCTCCGTGCGGGCCGTGCCCTGTGGGACCGAATTGTGGCTTCGTTTGAGCCAAAAAATATCAAAAGCCGCGCCCTGCGCACGCACTGCCAGACCTCGGGCTGGAGCCTGACCGAGCAGCTGCCCTACAACAACGTCACCCGCACGGCCGTCGAGGCCATGGCGGCGGCCTTGGGCGGAACCCAGTCCCTGCACACCAACGCGCTCGACGAGGCCATCGCCTTGCCCACCGACTACTCGGCGCGCATCGCCCGCGAAACCCAAATCCGCATCCAGCAGCGCACCGGGATCACCCGATTTGTCGACCCCTTGGGCGGCAGCATCGCTGTCGAGGAGCGGACCGCCGAGCTCATGGATCGCGCTTGGGCCCTCATTCAAGAAGTCGAGGCGCTGGGCGGAATGACCAAGGCCATCGAGGCCGGACTGCCCAAACTGCGCATCGAAGAAGCCGCGGCTGCGAAGCAGGCGCGGCTAGATTCCGTTCAGGATGTGCTCGTGGGCGTCAACGCCTTCAAATCCGAAGACGACACCGAACTCGAGATTCTCGAAGTCGACAACCGCGCCGTGCTTGCCAGCCAGGTCGATCGCCTGAAGCAACTTCGCGCCCAGCGCAACCCCCAAGCGGTTGCACAAGCACTTGAAGCGCTTGAAACGGCTGCCCGAAGCGGCCAAGGCAACCTGCTCGACCTCAGCGTGCAAGCGGCCCGCGTTCGCGCTACCTTAGGTGAAATCTCTGACGCCCTCGAACGCGCCTTTGGCCGCTACCAAGCCCAACTCAACATGGTCCACGGAGTCTACGCCCGCGAATCCGCCCAAGACGGCCAACTGGCTGAAGTCCGCGCCCTGGCCGACGAATTTGCGGCGCGCTACGGCCGACGTCCGCGCCTGCTCGTCGCCAAAATGGGCCAGGACGGGCACGACCGCGGCGCCAAAGTAATCGCCACGGGATTCGCCGACCTCGGATTTGACATCGACCTCGGCCCCCTCTTTCAGACCCCCGAAGAAGTCGCCCAGCAGGCCGTCGAGAACGACGTGCACTGGGTGGGCGTGAGTTCGCTGGCGGCGGGGCACAAAACGCTGGTTCCGCAGCTTGTCGCGGCGTTGGCCGAAATGGGCCGCCCCGACATTCAGGTGGTGGTCGGAGGCGTGATTCCGCGCCAGGACTACGACGCGCTCTTTGAAGCGGGCGCCGTGGCGGTCTTTGGCCCCGGAACCCCCGTGGTTACCTCGGCCCGCGAACTCCTGCAGAAATCCCTGAGCTGACGCGATGAACGGCCCAAGCTGGACTCCCGAAGAATGGGCTGACGGCATCCGCCGCGCCGACCGGGCCTTTCTCGGACGGGCACTCAGCTTGGTCGAAAGCCAGCTCCCCGCCGACGCCGAACGCGCCGCTGTGTTGTTCACGGCACTGGGCGCTGCCCCACAGGGCAGCTTTCGCCTCGGAATCACCGGCAACCCCGGGGCCGGAAAAAGCACATTGACTGAGGCCATGGGCGTCCGCTGGGCCGATTCCGGCCACAAAGTAGCCGTGCTCGCCGTGGACCCCTCGAGCAGCCTGCACCGCGGAAGCATTTTGGGCGACAAAACCCGCATGGACCAGCTCAGCAAGCACCCGAACGCCTTCATTCGCCCCGTGGCGAGTGGCGGCCAGCTGGGCGGCGTGGCGGCCTCGACGCGCGCGGCCATTCAGCTCCTTGAGCACGCCGGCTACACCCGCATCGTCCTCGAGACCGTGGGCGTGGGCCAAAACGAAACCGATGCCGTCCACTACGTCGACGGGCTGCTGCTCGTGGCGCTTCCGAACTCGGGCGACGACGTGCAGGGTATTAAGCGCGGAATCATGGAGCGTGCCGACCTCATCGCCGTCAACAAATGCGACGGTTCGTTTGCCGAGGCGGGCCAGCGGGCCGCGCTGCAGCTGCGCGAAAGCATGAAGTGGTTCCGCCGCGACGACGGGTGGAACGTTCCGGTCGTTCAAGTGAGTGCCACCGAGCACCGCGGCCTCGACGAACTCGACGAAGCGCTCGACCGCTACGAGCGTTGGGTGCGCGGAACCGGATCCTTCGGTACCCGACGCGCCGACCAGCGAGCGCACGAGTGGGCCCAGGCGTGGCCCCAGTTTGCTGTGGAATGGGCCCTAAAGAACCCCGACGCCGCGGGCGCCTACGCTAAAGCCCATGAGGCGTTTAGCCAGGGGCAATCTGCTTTGGGTGCGCTCCGAAGCGCGTTTAACGCTTAAAATTCGTCCGCAACCTCGGCCTTGAGGTGCTTGAGCGCCGCTTGGGTGGGCAGCTGCTTCATTTCCATGGCCGCATTGAGCAGCGCACGCGAAAGATCCGCGCCGGTAGCGCCCGGCTCGAGCTGGGCCGAAACCGTGTTCAGCAGCGAAACCATGGCCGACTTAGCCGTCACCACGTACTCCCACACGTCGTCAGAGACGTAGATCTGCTGGCTGAGGTTGTGCTCAAACTCGTCGCGAATGGCCTTTTGGAGTAGTACGAGGTACTCGCCGTTGGTCATGCTTCCCGACTTCACGCGGACCAAGAGTGAACTGGGGCTAATGCGCTCCAAAAACAGCGCGAGTCGCTCGTAGGCCTGCAGCCGCAGCGGAAGCGCTTGGCGCTGGTTGTGCGCGCGGTACTCGGCCTTTCGGCGCTTGTCTTCGTTGTCAAAGTAGTTTGACATCATTAGGTACACTGCGATTAAAATGAGCAGTGACGGGAACACAAAGCGAAACGTGTCAAGAAAAACGTCCATGCCCCAAATATCGGGGCGTTTCGTGCAATATCGTACTTTTGACCTCGTGATTTCTCGCTTATCAGACCGCGTACAGGCAATGGCACTCCCGATGACCATTGCGATGGCTAAAAAAAGCCGCGCCCTTCAAGAACAGGGATTGGACATCATCAGCCTCAGCCTCGGCGAGCCCGACTTTGACACGCCAGACTTGGCCAAAGCCGCTGGAATTCAAGGCATCGAGCAGAACTTTTCGCACTACATGCCCGTCAGCGGATACAACGACGTTCGCGACGCCGTAGCCACTAAGTTTTTGCGCGACAACCACTTGAGCTACAGCCGCAACCAGATTGTGGTGAGCACCGGTGCCAAGCAGTCGATCGCCAATTTGCTCATGGCGCTCATCAATCCGGGTGACGAGGTGATTATTCCCGCCCCGTTCTGGGTGAGCTACAACGACCTGGCCGAGTTCTGTGGCGGGCGCGTCGTGAGCCCCGTTGCCGGCCGCGAGCAGGAATTCAAAATCACGCCAAACCAATTGCGCGAGGCTCTGAGCCCCAGCACAAAGGTTCTGATTTTCAGTAGCCCCAACAATCCGAGCGGAGCGATGTACCGCCAGGACGAGCTCGAGGCCTTAGCGGCAGTCCTGCGCGACTTTCCCCAAGTGGTGGTGATTGCCGACGAGATTTATGAGTACTTGAGCTACGGCGAGGTACCGCACTACAGTTTTGCCCGAATCGAGGGCATGTACGACCGCACGGCCACCGTCAACGGAATGTCCAAGGGCTACGCGATGACCGGATGGCGCCTTGGCTACATGGGTGCGCCCGAGTGGCTCGCCGAGGCCTGCGACAAGGTCCAGTCCCAGTTTACGAGCGGAGCCAGCAGTATCGCCCAGCGCGCAGCGATGGCGGCGCTGCTGGCGGGGCCCGAACCCGTGCAGTACATGGTCGAAGCGTTTAAATCGCGCCGTGACCGTTTCTTACACGCGCTGCGTTCCGCGCACAAACTGCACGTAGACACGCCTCCTGGTGCCTTTTATGCCTACGTTGACGTACGCCCTTACCTCGACGACCGCTACCCCACGTCCAACGACCTGGTGATGTACCTGCTTGAGCATGGTGTGGCGGGCGTTCCGGGCGAAGCCTTCGGAACCCCCGGATACATTCGCTTCAGCTACGCCGCCAGCCAGTCAGACCTCGACCGGGCGGCCGAGCGCATTGCCAACGCACTGAACGCCCTTTAGCATGCCCACGCGCCTTCGCATCGCTGTCAACCAGATTCGAGAGCGCATCAACCTTCGGATCTACGACAGCAAAGTAGCGGTCGTCAAGACACTGCGCTACATAAGCGTTCCGCTGTCGTTGCTCTCTGTGGCCGCGCTCATTGTCTCGCACGGATACGCCCTCGAGCCTAGTGAAACGGCCCTCGTGGACATCTTGCTCAAAACCACCATCGGTTTTTACATTTTTAAGTACTTCGCCGAACTGTTTTACGACTTTTCGCCTGCGGAATACGTGCGAAAATCCCGTTTTGAGTTCAGCTTGATGCTCTACATGCTCGTCAACATTGCGGCGATCAACATCTTTAACTTCGAACTCACCGCGGCGATTGGCAACCTTTTGGGAGTCAAGCGATTTAATGAGCTCTTTATGCTTCTCGTCCAGGGCTACTTCTTGGTATTTGTCGCCCTCGAACTGGGCAAAGCAAGCCGGCTGCTGCCCCAAATGAAGCTCAGCCCCCCCGCCCTCTTGGCCATTAGCTTTAGCCTCATCACGCTGCTTGGTGCGGGTCTCCTGGCGATGCCTGAAATGTCGCGACTCCCCAACGGTTTAAGTGCTTTAGACGCTTTATTCACAAGCGTTTCAGCCGTATGCGTTACGGGATTGAGCACCTTTGACATCGCCACCGTCCTAACGTTTAAGGGCAAGGTCATCTTAATGGTGCTCATCCAACTCGGGGGTCTGAACTTCATCACCTTTACCTCGCTCTTTGCTCTGCTTGCCAATCCGGGCGTCGGAACGCGCTACAAAAGCATGCTCCAAGCCAGCTACTCGGCTGAATCGCTTGAAACGAGTGTGCAATTGACGGGGCAAATCGTGCGGTTTAGCCTGCTCTTTGAAGCAGTGAGCGCCGCACTGCTCTTTATCTCATGGGGCGACCAGCACTTCGCGACAGTGGGCGACCGA
>CBFHNK010000057.1:0-10456 GCA_965657195.1 uncultured Schleiferiaceae bacterium | reverse complement strand
ACGCACGGGCTCGGGCAACGGCTCGGACTTCATCCATAGACTAATCGCATCGGCCACGGGCTGCGCCGGCATCGCCCCGCTTCGCAAGGGCATCGCGGGCGCGGCCCAGCTCCCCCGCACCTTGCCCCGCCAGAAAATGCGGCGAATCTCGTCGGCGTCGTGGTCCTCGCTCGCCATCCAAAACACGGGGACCGTCGGGACTCCCTTCTCGGTCCAGTAGGTGGCCAGTGCGGCCGTCTCGGCCACTTTGGCGTGCACGTACAGCGGTCCGAGCCCCGTCACCAGTTGGTGGCCCGCAACGACCGTGACAGAATCAGGCTGGGCCAAGCGCTGCAGCAGCGCGCGCTGCTCCGCCGTAGCGTCGGGACCTGCTTGCTCAGTAAGGACTTCGACGAGCAGCGCACGTCGGTCGGCTGGAAAGCCTGCGGCCCTTCGCCGCATCACGTCGGCGTTCAAGGCTTGAAGCATCGGAGCTTCCGCCAAACCATTGGCCTTAAGCTGCTGCAGTGCACCGCCGATTCCGCACGCGCTCAACGGCGCTACCCACTGGCCCTTCATCGACGCGGTTGGGGTTTGCCGTTCACGTCGAGTGGGACGCGCTCCTTGAGCTCACCCATGGCAAAGGACCGGAGCAAAATCCGCTCAATCAGCGCGTCTTCATCGTCGCCTTTGGGGTCGTATTCCTTGCGAATGTTAATGTCGTACCACGAACCTGTTACGCTCCATCCGACTGCCGTCAACCAGTTGCGGTACTGGCGAATGAGCTTAAACACCGTTTGGTCGGTCTCGCGGTAGACTAGCTTGCACAGAATCTGGCCTTCAGAGCGCGTAAGCTTGCGAAGCTCAGCCTCAAAGCGCTCCTCGAGAAACTTTTGGTAGTGCTTTGTGTATTTGGCGCGCTTTCGGGCGGACTTCTCTTTGGCGAGCTGCATATTCAGCGAATCCAAACGCTCTCCGGCCGCCTTGGCGTACGGGTACACCTTCAGTACGCGACGGCGCAGCAGTAGGTAGCGCTTCCGCGCCTCGACATCCGTGAACGTAGGCTTGTCCATGACCAAAATTTCATCGAGAAACACCCACGGAATCGTATCGCCGTTAATAACCGTAGCCTGAACTTTTTTGCCGTTAAACATGGTCTCGACCAACTGCGCCTGAAGCGGAACGGTCAAAGCCAACAGCAGCAGAGCGAGCGTCCGCATCATACGCTGAAGCGGGTTTTCCAGCGGCTGGGCGTACTCGAAATCACCTGAGCCTCGGGGCGGTAGCCCTCTGCAAGTGCGGCAGCCCACTCCGCGCCTTCGGCGCGGGGCTCCAGCTGTTCGGGCGTAAAGTTTTTCGCCACAAAACCCGTATCGAACTGCCCGCTGACAAAATCGGGGTGCTCAAGAATGAAGCGTCCAAAGCGCAAGGTGGTCTTGACTCCGACCACCGCGTAGCGGTCAATGGCGGCCAGCAAACGCTGACGGGCTGTTTCACGGTCCGGACCCCAAGCAATGAGCTTGGCCAGCATCGGGTCGTAGTACACCGGCACCTCTTGTCCCTCGCGCACCCCGTCGTCGACGCGGATTCCCGCACCAGTTGGCCGGCGGTAGACCTCGAGCACTCCGGTGTCGGGTGCGAAGTTGTTCGTCACGTCTTCGGCATACACCCGCAACTCGATGGCATGGCCGTTGAGCTTGAGGTCCTCTTGGCGGTAGGGCAACTTCTCGCCGCGGGCAATGCGAATCTGTTCTGCGACCAAGTCAAGTCCAGTTACCTCTTCGGTCACGGGGTGTTCTACCTGAAGCCGGGTGTTCATTTCGAGAAAGTAAAAGGCTCCGCTCGCATCAAAAATGAATTCGACGGTGCCGGCGCCCACATAACCGCAGCTCTGCGCGGCCTTTACCGCGGCCTCGCCCATTTGGGCGCGCAGCTCGGGAGACAGAATGGCACTCGGGGCCTCCTCAACCACCTTCTGGTGGCGCCGCTGCACCGAACACTCCCGCTCAAACAGGTGCAGGTGGGTTCCGTGCGCGTCCGACAGCACCTGAATCTCAATGTGGCGAGGCGAGGTCACAAACTTTTCGACAAATACTTCGCCGTTGCCAAACGATTTAAGCGCTTCGGATGTGGCGTTTTCAAACGCTTCGCGCACTTCGGAAGCGGAATGAACAATGCGCATTCCCTTGCCCCCGCCACCGGCTGAGGCCTTGATCATCACCGGGTAGCCAATGCGGTCAGCGACCTCTTGAGCCGCTTCGGCCGTCGCTAGGGCGCCCGCGCTGCCTGGAACGAGTGGAACGTCAAACTGCGCCGCAGCCGCCTTGGCCGAAAGCTTGTCTCCCATCACGCGAATGGCCGACGGAGGCGGTCCGACCCACGTAACGCCCTCTGCCTCAATGCGCTCCGCAAAAGCGGCGTTCTCGCTTAAAAATCCGTAGCCCGGATGCACCGCGTCGGCGCCCGAAACCCGACAGGCCTCAAGAACTGCCTCCACGTTGAGGTAGCTTTGGGCACTCGGCGCTGGCCCGACCAAATAGGCTTCGTCGGCAAAGTGAACGTGGGGCGCGTCGGCGTCGGCCTCTGAATAAATGGCCACGGTGTGAATTCCCATGCGACGGGCGGTGCGCATTACGCGCAGGGCGATTTCGCCACGGTTGGCAACCAAGAGCTTCTTCATAGACTACACAAGGGCTTTAGACTGCAAAGTACGCACAGGCTTCGTACTTTGGCCCCATGGAATTGTACCTCGATTCGGCCAACCCCACTGAAATTTCGGCCGCCTTTCAACTCGGAATCTTTTACGGACTCACCACCACCCCCACCTTCCTTCAGCGTCAAGGTATTGCCGACGTCGACGCCTGGCTCCTCGAGACGGCAAAGCACGTCCCCGTCATTCAAGTTGAAGCCCTCGGAAATTCCGCAGACGAAATTGTCGCTGAAGCGCACCGCCTACTTGCCTTGGGTCTGCAGCGCGAGACGACGGTATTCAAAATTCCCGTGTCGCTGCACGGTGTGCAGGCCTGTGCCCGCCTCAGCAAAGAGGGCATCATGACCAACGTTCACCTCATTTACACCCCCCAGCAGGCCTACATGGCCATGAATTCGGGCGCAACCTACGTCTGTCCGCTAGTCGGACGCCTTCAAGATCAGGGAACTGACGCCCTGTCACTCGTCGACGGAATCGTCGCGTTCAAGGAGCGCCACGGCTACGCGTCCAAGGTGATGTTTTCGTCGGTGCGGCACAGCGAGCACGTGCGCAACGCCATGGACTTGGGTGTTGACGCCGTTACGGTACCCTGGACTGTGTGCCAGCAGCTGCCCAACAACCACCTTACCTCGCTCGGAACCGCCCAGTTTGACGAAGACCACCGCCGCATGACGGTTCGTGTTGAATCGGTGCTGCGTCCTACGCAAGCCATTGTTTCGCCCGACACCGCGGTACGCGATGCCCTCGTCGCCATGACCGTGAGCGGACTTGGGGCCGTGGTTCTCGCCGAAAACGGCCGTGCCGTCGGTCTCTTTACGGACGGTGACCTTCGCCGCCTGATTGAGCAGCGCGGAACACTCGACGTGAACGCTTCGGTCCGCTCGGTACACACGCTAAAGGTTCCGTTCTCCATTTCTGGCAGTGCCCTTCTCAACGACGCCTACCGCCGCTTTGCGGAGACCAAAGTAGATCAACTTCTTGTTGAGGACGAGGCAGGTAATGCGCTCGGTTTGATCGACATACAAGACATCAACGGCTAATGAAAATCCGCGGCCTCATTCTCGACTGGGACGGAGTTTGGACCAACGGACGCAAGCGTCCCGATGGCCAATCCGACTTTAGCGAGCACGACACGATGGGGCTCAACCTGCTGCGATTTGCGCACTATGCCGCAACCGGCGAACTGCTTCGCGTGGCAATTGTCACTGGCGAACGCAACCCGACGGCCGAGTTCCTTGTGCAGCGAGAGCACTACGATGATTTTATCTTCTATGCTCGTCACAAAACCAAGGCCGCGGCCTTGCTTGAAGCTCGCTGGGGAATCCCTCGCGCCGAATGGGCTTTTGTGTTTGACGACGTACTTGACCTTGGTCTCGCGGCCATGGTGGGTCGGCGGGCCATGGTTCAATGGGACTTTACCAAAGCGATTCAGGACGTTGCCCAAGCCGAAGGATTAGTCGACGAATGGGTTCAGCCCGACGGAGCCGTGCGCCGCTGGTGCGAATCCTACTTGACTGAAATGGGTTGGCTTCACAAGGCCGTGGCCGGGCGCCGTGCGTGGTCGCCGGGCTACCAAGCCTACTGGGCAATTCGCAATGAAGTCCAGCCCACAATTACCGACTTGAGTCCGCGTTAAAGCCCGCTGCGCTTCGTGCCCAGAACGGCGTCGAGTTGCCCTTGAATCTGCTTGAGCCGCTCGTCTTCTTCGCCTTGTGGCGCAGAAGTTTGCTGCAAGCTCGCCACCTGGTTGGCCATTTGGAGTGCGCACATCGCCAAGGCATCTTGCTTGTCACCCACGGCATAACGCTCCTCAAAACGGCTTACAGTGTTTTGAATCAAGGCCACCGCTTTGCGGACCTGCTCTTCTTCGGCGCGCGGAATCGTCAACGGATACGCACGTCCGCCGATGTTCACTTTGATGCGAAGTTGGTCCTGACTCATGGCTGAAGTTTCGAAATCACTTGGTTAATCTCCTTCGACCACGACTGCAGCTGCTTGGCCAGCTTCGCACGAGCGGCGGCGTCGCCATTAAAGGAGAGCAAAAGTCGAAGTTCCTCGTTTTCGCTGCGCAGCGCCTTGATTTGAGCGCTGAGTTCGCGCACTTTTCGGTCCTGCTCGGCCACCACGCCCGACTGCTGTTCGAGCTCGCCCACCGCAAGACGGTACTTGCCGATGAGGTCGTGAACTTGGGCCTGAATGACGCCAATGCGATCGAGGGAATCCGCCATTGGCCAAAGGTAGCAGTTTGGCACGGGAATTTCTATCTTGGTGGAATGCCAAAAATCGCTTCGCTGCTCGTGTGGATGGTAGCGGTTCCGCTCTGGAGCCAGCTCATCGCACACCAGCCATTGGACGGGCCGCTTGCGGTTTCAGGCGAGCTCGCAGAGCTGCGCAACCACCACTTTCACAGCGGAATCGACCTTCGGACCGGCGGAGTCACCGGCAAACCCGTGTACGCCGTGGCGGAGGGTTGGGTGCGCCGCATTGTCATTCGCCCGGACGGCTACGGCTGGGCGCTTTACATCGACCATCCCAGCGGATTCACCACTGTCTACGGACACTTGGAGTCGTTTAGCGACGAAATCTGGCAGTTCACAGAGTCTGAAGCACGACGTCGCGGCAGCTACCGCCTCGACCTTTATCCGCCCAAGGGAATGCTGTCGGTTTCGGCGGGCTCTGTGATCGGACTAAGCGGGACTTCAGGATCTTCGGGCGGACCCCACCTTCATTTTGAAGTGCGCGACTTGGCAAGTGAAGAAATTCTGGACCCAGCTGCCCACGGTTTGGCCATCCCCACGGATCCAAACCGTCCGAAACTATGGGCCTTTAGTGAAGGTCGCTGGCGTCCGGCGGGAGACTCGGTTTCGGTC
This sequence comes from uncultured Schleiferiaceae bacterium, assembly GCA_965657195.1. Classification (GTDB taxonomy): domain Bacteria; phylum Bacteroidota; class Bacteroidia; order Flavobacteriales; family Schleiferiaceae; genus TMED14. The sequence goes on along the minus strand of CBFHNK010000057.1, from coordinate 4,897 downwards.
GCATCGTGGTACGACCTCGCAGTGACCCTTCCAGAACAAGATTTTGAGGTCGTGGTATCGGACAGCCTTCGCGCCCAATGGTCCCTCAACCGCTGGAGTTTTGATGTGCAGCGTGGCGCGGACGCCGGACTCGCATTAGGGCTGCACCAGCAACAGGGTGTTCGTGGATTTCTCGTACACCCCACTCCTACCCAGCCTGCTCCGGGCTGGCGGCACAATTTGGACTTCCCTCGGGCAAGTGGGCGATTTAATATAGCTGTTCGCTCGGGAAGTGCGCTCATTTGGAGTGGCGTGGTACGCGTTCGAGAATTCGAGGACCGAGTGCCCCAACCGGCGGCAACGCTACGCGACGGAGCGGTGACCCTTCACCTACCCGCCCGGGCGTTTGCATGGAAGCAGAACCTGACGCTGAAGTCCGAGGGGCGTTCCATTCGCGTGGCTCCGGACGTCGCCGCAATCAAACCGGTGCACTACGACTGGGTTCCGAACGGAATCCACTACTCGCTGTGGGACAAGACGTACTTAGCGGTACGGGACGGACGCGGTTCCGCCAAAATACCCGGAGTGCGAACCAGCGACGGAGCGATTCGCTACACGTCAAAAACCTGCGGCTCCGCCGAAATTCGCATCGATACTGAGGGCCCAAGTTGCCGCTTTATTCGCAAAACCCCAAGTGGAAGTGTTCTGCTTCAGGTACACGACGAATTGGATGTGGAAGTGGTTCGCGCACAACTCAATGGCCAATGGTGCTGGGCCTACCTGGACGCCAAAACGAATACCCTCGCGGTACATGTGGGCGACGCGGTGGGCACGCTTGACGTCCAGGTTCAAGACGAGCTGGGCAACCTCACTACCTTTACTACCAACTTATGAGTCGATTTTTTGCTGCAATACTGTGGGGTACCAGCCTCGTGCTCTCGGGCCAATCCGTGGTTCAAGTGAGCGGCGTGGTGCTGACTCAGGACTCGACGCTTCAAACGGTTCCGAATGCGCGCCTGTGGGTTGCCAAGCGCGGAACCACCACCACGACCGGGGATGACGGTTTTTTCAGCATTACGGCGGTTCCGGGCGACACCCTCAAGTTTCGCCGTTTTGGTTTTGAAGAGGAACAGCTTTGGGTTCCGGACAGCCTGCACGGCAAGAGCTACCTCGCCACCGTGTTCATGCGCTGGAACCGCATCGAACTCGACGAAGTCGTGCTCTACCCGTGGCCACGGCCCGAAGATTTGAACCGCGAACTGCTGCGCATGGAAATCGAAACGACGCAACGGGACATCGCCTTGCGCAACCTCGCCATTCAAGCCCTGAAAGAAAAAGCGGCGGCCATGGGAATGAGTTCCAACGAGATGCAGCGCTACATCATTCAAGCTCAAGAGCAGCAGCTCTACAATTCAGGCCGCTACTACGGCAGCAACGGAGCGACTGCCATTCTGGGGCGCTTGAGCGATCCGTTCGCTTGGGCTCAGTTTTTTGAATCCTTAAAAAAGCGCTAAGGTTTGAGCTTGCTCGCGACGGCGCTGCTCGCTGCGGCCCTCAACGATACCATTAAGCGCGGAACCCAGCTTCAAGAAGCGACGGTGACCGGCGAGCGGGTGCGCACCGAAACGAGCCAAATTCACCTCAAGTCCGGAACCCTCGCCGGGCTAGGCACACCCACTGGGTCGGTGGAGTCACTGCTGCGCACGCTACCGGGGGTAGTGGCAAGCGACGAGTTGAGCAGCCAGTACAGTGTGCGCGGCGGAACCTACGACGAGAACCTCGTGTACGTCAACGGCTTTGAGCTGTACCGGCCCCAGCTCGCTCGCTCGGGTCAGCAGGAGGGTTTGAGCGTGCTCAATCCCGACCTCGTGTCGTCGCTCACGTTTACGGCCGGCGGATTTCACGCGGAGTTGGGCGACAAACTTTCGTCGGCACTCGAAGTCAACTACGGACGCAGCGATTCGTCAAAGGCTCGCGTGCGCTTGGGCGGATTCTCGGGCGGAGCGACGCTGTGGCACGGCAACCTCGGGGTGAGCCTGCGCTACCGAAGCAACGTACTCTTTGCCCGCACGGGCGACGTCTCGGGTGACTTTCGCGCCGATTCACGCGATGCCCAAATCGTCTGGAGCGGCCGCCACGGAGCCTGGCGCCACGAATTTTTGGGAATTGCTCAGTCCAACGGCTTCAGGTTGGCGCCCACCAGCCGGACCACGGAGTTTGGAACCGTCACCCAGGTTCTGCGCCTACAGGTCGCGATGGCGGGCACCGAATTCTATGGGTTTGAGAACGCCTTTGCAGGGTGGCGTACCCGGCGGGCGTTCGGGCAACGAAGCGTACTCGATGCCGAAGTCAGTTGGTCGCAAGCGCTTGAACGCGAGCACTCTGACGTCGAGTCGGCCTACCGCCTCGGGGACGTCAATACGAATATGGGGTCCGACCAGTTCGGCGAAATCAGCTACCTCAGGGGGAGCGGCGGTTTTCAGCGATACGCACGCAACGACTTGTGGGTCAGGGAATTACATACTGCACTTCGCGGCAACCACATGGTAAGCGAGTCCGCACAACTGCACTGGACGGTCGGTCAGCGCGTTCAGTTTGCGCAGGATCGGGTGTCGGAATGGATCAACTTGGATTCCGCCGGCTACAGCCTCAACCACCAACCCACGCTTGTGGTGATTGGCCCCAACGACACGTCGTACGTGCCCGACAGCACACTCGAACTGTATTCGGTGCTGCAGAGCCAAGGCGAACTGCGCAACATCAAGCACTGGCTCTCGTCTACGTGGAGCCAGCAGTGGGTCGGGCCTGCGCGAACGGTTCAACTGCGCGCCGGACAGCGACTCATTCGCGACAGCCGCTCGGGCGAATGGCGCTGGAGCCCACGCGCCTCCCTTTCAGTTGGACCCACGGGCGGAGGTTCGTGGCTGGCCTACCTGAATGCGGGGAGCTATGCGCAAACGGCGAGCGTGCGCGAACTCCGCAATTGGACGGCTAACGGACTTGAAACCGACGCCCGTATGCAGCACGCTTGGCACCTCATCGCCGGCACCAAGCGCTACGGAACCCGCCTCGGCCGCCCCTGGATGTACCAAGTTGAGGCCTACCTCAAGTACCAGGACCGCGCGTTCGCCTTTGAGCAGGACGGAATGCGCATTCGCTACCTCGGAACCGACCCCGGCCTCGCCGTGATTTACGGCCTTGACCAGCAGCTGCACAGCACGTGGGTGGGCGACGCGGAATCCTGGATTTCGCTCTCGCTCTTTCGGGCCCGCGAGCGCTTTGACGACGTGTGGCAGCGGCGCGGAACCGACTACCGATTCGCCTTCAGCATGCGGGTCGAGGACCACCTCCCCGGCCAGCCGCAGAACCGCGTGTACCTGGTCACCAATGTCACAGGCGGGTTCCCGTTCGGCCTGCCGCTTGAGAACCCAAAGCCGTTTAAGGCTCCGCCCTACCGCCGCATGGATTTGGGATTTGAGCGCGTGCTGCCAACCTGGCGCGGAATCACGCCGCGGCTCGCCCTCGAGGTCTACAACCTCCTCGAAATCCGCAACACCGCCAGTTATTTTTGGGTCATGGACATCAGTACCGCGAGCTACTACGCGGTCCCCAACTACTTGACCAATCGATTGATTAACATCAGCCTTCGCGCTGATTTATAGAGTTTTACCGTGCGCGTCGTCGACCAACTTCCCCACCCTACGTTTCGGATTCAGTTGTTTCACTTTGGATCGAACTACCTCGTGGAAATCGAGGCCGGCCCCATGAAGCAGACGTACCGCTACCCGACCGACCGCTTCCCCAGCCCCACGGCCGTATGGGCCACGGTGACTCCTGAATTTCTCGAGCGCGTTCGCGTCCACTTCAACAGCATGTACCAGGATTGGATGGCCACGTGGCCGCCCAAAGAATAGCACCCATAAAAAAAGGGAAGCCCGCGGGAGAAAACTACCCTATACACCTGGCGAACCGAAATCCGCCAACCTCCCGCGGGCTCTTTTAAAACCGCAAAGGTTTTGAAAAGTTTACGCGGCGGTAAAATTTTTCACCGTGTGGACGATCCGACCAAGCGCCTCATCGAGCTCGGCATCAGTGAGTACCAAGGGTGGAGCAAACCGAATGATGTTTCCGTGGGTCGGCTTTGCAAGCACGCCCGCCTTGGCCATGGCGACACAGAGGTCCCAAGCCACGTGCGAATCTTCAGGTGTATTGATGACCACTGCGTTAAGCAGTCCTCGGCCCCGAATCTGTGCGACAAGGGGGTGGCTACTCAATTCGCGCGCCAACGTGTCCCTAAAATGCGCTCCCTGGCGGCGAGCGCGCTGCATGAGCAGTTCATCTTCTACCACCTGAAGGGCTACTTGCGCGACACGCGCCGCGATGGGGTTGCCTCCAAAGGTTGAACCGTGCTGGCCCGGCTTGATGGTGAGCATGATTTCGTCGTCGGCGAGAACCGCCGAGATGGGATAGACGCCGCCCGATAGGGCCTTGCCCAAAATGAGTACGTCGGCGCGCACGTAGGTCTGGGGATCGCGCTCGCAGCGACCTGCGGCGCAGCTGCAGGTTCCGCACGTGGCCAACCACGCTCCGGTACGGCCGATGCCCGTCTGGATTTCGTCGGCCATAAAGAGCACATTCGCTGCACGGCAGCGTGCAGCGGCTCCGGCAATGTAGCCGTCTGAAGGAACGTACACGCCCGCTTCGCCCTGAATCGGCTCTACAAGAAATGCCGCCACGTTGGGATTGGTCAGCGCCTGATCAAGGGCTCCGAGGTCGTCGTATGGAATGATCTGAAAACCAGGCATCGCCGGGCCAAATCCGCCGTAGGAATCGGGGTCGCTCGAAAAGGACACGATGGTCGACGTGCGGCCGTGAAAATTTTGGCTTGCCACAAGAATGATGGCCTGGTCGGTGGCCA
>CBFHNK010000056.1:0-5000 GCA_965657195.1 uncultured Schleiferiaceae bacterium | reverse complement strand
TTGCTGCGGAACCAAGCGGTTCAGAAGGGCCGATCCCACTAGGGCTGCGGCGAATCCCAATGCATACAGCCCAAAAAGTGTCAGACCTTGAAGGCTAATTCCGAGCCACGGCGTGTTGGGCACGACCAGGCCAATGATGAGCGCGTACACAGGCAGGCGCGCCGAGCAGGTCATCAAAGGTGTTACGGCAATGGCCAGCCAGCGCTCGCGGGCGGATTCCATGTTTCGGGTACTCATCACGGCCGGAATGGCGCACGCGGTTCCGCTCACTAACGGAACCACCGACTTACCGCTCAGGCCAAAGGGCCGCATAAAGCGATCCATGATAAAGACAACCCGTGCCATGTAGCCAGTTTCTTCGAGCAGGGCGATCGAGAAAAAGAGCAGGGCTATTTGGGGCAAAAAGATCAAGACTCCAGCAATACCCGGGAGCAGTCCACTGGTAATGAAGTGGTTGAGAAATCCACTGGGAAGCACCCCATGGAGCCAGGAAGCCAAATTGGCGATTCCGCCATCAATGGCATCCATTGGAACGGACGCCCCATAGAACAGCGCCTGAAAGAGGACGAACAGCACTCCAAACAAAAAGACGCTTCCCCAGACAGGGTGTACGACGATGCGGTCAAAACGAGCCGCTGCTCGGCGGTCGCGCACCGGGTCGTAGTGGTACACCTTGCGGAGCCATTGGTTTACCCAGCGGTAGCGCTGGATTGCTTCGTCGGCACGGGCGCGTTCGGGGCTTCGACCCGAGGCACGCACACTTTCGGCGAAGTCAGGATCACTCAATCCATCGAGCCACGCGCGGTACGTCAAGCCCGCACCAATGCATTCCTGCTTTTTTTGAAGCCACGGCAAGTGGGCGCCAGCAGGCTGAAAGAAGGGGCCTTGGGTGCTTGGCTTCGCCACGAGAATGGCCTCTTGGAGCTGGTCAAATCCGAACCCCGTACGGCTGTTTACAGGCACAACGCGAACGCCCAAAGCCGATTCGAGTGCGGGTATATCGAGTTGGGCTCCGCGTCGCTCCATTTCATCAACCATTGTGACGGCGAGAACTGCTGGGAATCCCAAATCAAGAACCTGCGTGAATACAAAGAGGCATGTCTTGAGGTTGGTTCCGTCTGCCAAGCCGACAACCACATCGGACCGTTCCGCGTCAGAATTCGTGGTCAGGGCCTGCATTACGACTCGTTCATCGTCAGACGAAGGATGCAAACTGTACACTCCGGGCAAGTCAACCACCTCAGCTAACGCACCCGCACCAATCTTGGCGAGGCCCACGTGCTTTTCCATCGTGACCCCAGGGTAGTTCCCCACCTTTTGGTTGAGGCCGGTGAGTCGATTGAAGAGCGACGACTTACCCGTGTTCGGCCGCCCAACTAGGGCTACCCTAAGTGCACGCTTAGCCGACATGGGGCTCGGTAATTGGAATTAATTCCGCAAGTTCGCGACGCATGCTCACCAATGTGCCTTGAACGCGAAAGCACAAAGGGTCGCGAAAGGGAGCGGCAAAGACGAGCTCCACCTCTTCGCCCGGAAGGCAGCCCATTTCAAATAGCTTGACCGGCAGCTCTACTGGGGCCTGCAAAATCAAGGCTTTCTGGCCCACGCCGAGTTCCGACAAGTTCATTGGTCCAAGGTACAAAGGAGGTTGTGGTTTGAGGGCGTATTTAGATTCATTCTAACCTTACTGATGGTCGCAAAAAAAGGGCGGCCGAGCCGCCCTTTTTTGTACTTATAGTATCAGCGACAACGGCCGCTCGAGGTAGCCCTTGACAGTGTTCAAAAACGCTGCACCTGTTGCTCCGTCGATGACACGGTGGTCGCAACTCAAGGTCATTTTCATAACCTGACCTGGAACAACTGCGCCATTTTTAACGACCGGAACCTCTTGAATTCCGCCCACGGCCAAGATGGCTGCGTCTGGCGGATTGATGATGGCCGTGAATTCTTCAATGCCAAACATTCCAAGATTCGAGATCGTAAAGGTGTTGCCTGCCCAATCGCTGGGCTGGAGCTTCTTGTCCTTTGCTTTTTGTGCGAACGAACGGACTTCTGACGAAATTTCAGCAAGACCCTTTGCGTCGGCATGGCGAACTACTGGGACCAGCAGTCCGTCTTCGACCGCAACGGCCACACCGATGTGGACGTCGTAGTTGGTGCGCACAAAATCACCCATCCACGCGGAATTAACCGCCGGATGCTTCTTAAGCGCTTTAGCTACCGACTTCACCACAAGGTCGTTGAATGAAATTTTTACATCACCAGCGGAATTGATTTCTGCCCGAGCTGCGGATGCCGCAGACATGTCCACAGCAACGGTAAGGTAAAAGTGGGGTGCGGTAAACTTGGACTCCGCCAAGCGCTTGGCGATGGTCTTGCGCATCTGCGAAACCGGAGTATCAGTATGTCCAGAACTCGGGTAGTTCACGGCAGCCTGTGCTGCACCGGCAGCTGGGGCCGTGGCAGGTGAAGCTGCAGCAAGCTCGACGTCGCGCTTCGTGATGCGACCTCCATCGCCCGTTCCGTGAATTCCAGCGAGGTTCACGCCCAGGTCGCTCGCGAGCGAGCGGGCCAATGGTGAAGCCTTTACACGACCATCACTTGAGGCAACCACCTCGGCAGCAGGCGCTGGTGCCGGAGCCACAGCAGTAGCCTCAACAACCGCAGGTGCTGGTGCCGCCTCAGTCGCGGGCGCAGGTGCAGCCGCAGGTGCAGCCGCGGGGGCGGGAGCCGCCGCGGTTCCGCCCGAAAGCAGTCCCGAAACATCTTCGCCGGCCGCGCCCAAGATTGCCAAAATGGCATCAACTGGCGCCGTTTGACCCTCTTGAACCCCGATGTGCAAAAGCACGCCTTCTTGGCCCGGGAAGGCTTCGAAGTCCATGGTAGCCTTGTCGGTTTCGATTTCAGCGAGGAGCATGCCCTCAGTGATGGCGTCGCCCAATTTGGCATGCCACTTCGCGACGACACCTTCGGTCATCGTGTCGCTCAAGCGGGGCATTGTAATAACTAAGGCCATAACTTATTCGGTAATAAACGGGTAATCTTGATCCACATAGACGTGCTGCCAAAGCTCTTCGGCAGATGGGTACGGAGATTCCTCGGCAAACTGAACGCATTCGGCGACGAGTTCTTTCACTCGTGCATCGATCGCTTGGATTTCGGAATCTGAAGCCCACTTCTTTTTCACGATAACCTCTTTGGCCGTAAGGATGGGGTCGATTTTTTGGTAGTCCGCAACCTCATCTTTCGTGCGGTAGTGCTGGGCATCAGACATTGAGTGGCCCTTGTAGCGGTAGGTGCGGATTTCGAGGAAGGTTGGTCCCTCTCCGCGGCGCGCCCGCTCGACGGCTTCGTAGACCGCGTCGTACACGACCGCAGGATCCATGCCTTCTACTGGGGCACAGGGCATTTCGTAGCCCAATCCCAACTTGTAGATGTCGGTATGGTTTGCGGTGCGTTCCACGGAAGTTCCCATTGCGTAGCCATTGTTCTCCACGATGAATACCACCGGGAGTTTCCAAAGCATTGCCATGTTAAAGGTTTCGTGCAGCGAACCCTGGCGCACTGCGCCATCGCCCATATAGCAAAGGGTAACGTGATTCTTACCGAGGTACTTGTCGGCGAACGCCATGCCGGCTCCGAGCGGAATTTGACCGCCCACAATTCCGTGGCCGCCAAAAAAGTTATGCTCTTTAGAGAACATGTGCATCGAACCACCCTTGCCGCGCGAGGTACCCGTCACTTTGCCGAGCAGCTCGGCCATGATTTTGCGGGGATCCACACCGAGTCCGATAGGCTGAACGTGGTTGCGGTACGCAGTGATCATTTTGTCTCCCTGCTCCATCGCCAAAAGTGATCCAGCAAGTACGGCCTCTTGACCATTGTAAAGGTGAAGGAATCCGCGGATCTTCTGCTGAATGTAGAGCGCCGAGGTCATATCCTCAAACTTGCGCCAGAAGAGCATGTCTTCGTACCACTTGAGGTATACCTCTTTGGTGAGCTTCTTTTTTGCCATAGTGAATCAGCGCCTGAATGCGCGGTGCAAAAGTAGGTTCCGAATGCGTAACTCGAATCCGTATTTTCTACACTAACCCCTTACTTCATGATTTGGTTCAAATCCACCAAAGCACTGAAGCGAATGGTGTTCTCAAGCGGCGAACGCACCGTTTGGTCCGCCGGGAAGAGGTAGGCAAAGTCCAATCCAATCAAATTGTAGCGAATGCCAAATCCCATGGTGAAAAAGCGACGGTTGCCCTTGGTTACGTCCTCGTGCTGGTATCCGGCACGCACGGCAAACTGCTCGTTGTACCAGTACTCCGTTCCGACATTTACCATGAATTCACGCATCAGTTCTTTGAATCCGTCGGGTTTTGCAGAGGGATCCCACGATTGGATAATTCCTTGGATTGTCCCGACATTATCATCCTTGCCGGCAATAATCTCACTCCGGTCGCCGTCGTTGTCGGCATCGAGCAAGTCACGTGTGGGTTGGGTCGGAACCAGCAATTTATTGACGTCGGTCAAAAAGCTGACGCGGTTGTACTTGTCCAACGTCCAGTTAAAGCCCGCTCCGCCGCGCATGTTGGTGGGAATAAAGTCCGCCGCACCACTCTCGCTGTAGCGAATTTTCGCACCGATGTTCGAAAGGGTAAGTCCACCCACCCACTGGCCGCGCTGGCCGTCGGGCATGCTGAACTCGTCACCTTGGTAGAACATACTCACGTCGGTCGCTACCGTTTGGCCCACCTTGGTGAGCTGACCACCCACAACCTGGCCCTGAGCAAGATCTGAAAGTGCGTAGCGAAGCGATACCCCACCTGAAAAATGGTCAGAGAGCTGGAGGGCATAGGCTACATCCAACGACATTTCGTAGGGACGGTAGGTGCCCTGCTCCTCCCCTTGTTCGTTGCGGAAGGTGATTTCACCGAGTGAGAAGTAGCGCAAGCTGGCGCCAATTCCGCCCCGCTCGCCGACGCCCGCGGCGACATTCGCAAACATCA
>CBFHNK010000055.1:0-10619 GCA_965657195.1 uncultured Schleiferiaceae bacterium | reverse complement strand
AATTGCCGCAGGCGCGCTTCTTACGAGCTGCGAACAGGGCGTGTACTGTACGATGGAGTTCCGGAGTATCGGATTCACGTGGACCGGCCCTACGATGCCGGACAGTGTCTCGGTCACAAACATCCGCACGGGAGCCCCAATTCAGATCCTTAGCGAGCCGTTTAACCAATTTTATCCCATTGTAGACGACGGCTCAATGAATCAGTTGAGCTCCAGCGGAGATAGTCTTGAAGTTCTCATATTTGACGACCAGGATTCAATTATATCAACCACTTGGTATGTAGTGGGTAAGGATGAATGCCATATTATTTTTAAGTCTGGGCCTGAATTCCTCCCTTAGGTATTTGGCAGATAGCGAATCATTATTATCTTTGCACTCCCAATCAAGGGCGCATAGCTCAGCTGGTTCAGAGCATCTGCCTTACAAGCAGAGGGTCCGCGGTTCGAATCCGTGTGCGCCCACCCCGAAACCCCTCACCAATGTGAGGGGTTTTTGCTTTTAAGGACTGAACCAAACACCTTTGGGGACGTGGCTCAACGTAGTCACACTAACACCAAATAAAAAGGGCCCTTTAGGGCCCTTTCTATTTGGTTTGGCGGGTTTGGCGCCTAATTACTTAGAAACCGTGTAACCCTGTGATTCGAGCCACTGGATGCGGGCGTCGATTTCAGCTTGAGAGCGCTTGGCGATTTCCTTTTCACAAGAAATAATCAAACCTTCAAGTTCTTCCAATTCAAATTTGCCCAAGAATTGATTGCGGAAAACCGTCTTCAAAGTCTTGTTGCCATTCTGGTTTTCACGGAAGTGCTGAACGAGTTGTGATGGAGTCATAATTATAGTATTATTTGGTTAATTGAACCGGGTCAAATATAGCAGAAACCAGGCCAAAAAATCAAGAATAAATTAAATTAATAATTGAGGATATGGTCTAGCGCAGTTTTAAGGCGATCCTGGGGTAAAAAACCCTTCTCTAACTCAGCAGCAAATGGAATCGGGAGATCCGCACTGGACACCACCGAAATAGGTGCATCGAGCGACGTAAAGCAGCGTTGCTGAAGCTCTGCGGCAATTGAACTGCCCACACTTCCCAAAAAAGTATCTTCTTGAACCACGAGGCAGCGTCCCGTTTTGCGCACCGTATATTCGAGGGTTTCCCAATCAATCGGGCGGAGCGAAACGACATCGACGAGTTCTACCGAAACGTCGGGGTGTTCAAGCATCCAAGACTGCACCCAATGAACGGCCCATCCATACGCGATTACGCTAAGGTCAGTTCCGGGCTGAACCACCACGGCTTTATCGAGTGGAATACTGTAGTATTCAGGTGCAACTTCACCTTCAAGTGATCGGTACAAGTTTTTGTGCTCAAAAAACAGAACCGGATTGGGATCCTCAAAAGCACGCAAAAGCAAGCCCTTGGCCTGCGCAGGATTTGACGGATACACCACCTTGAGTCCGGGAACCCGTGCAAACCAAGCCTCGGTCGATTGACTATGGAACGGCCCCGCCACCACACCAGCACCCGTAGGCATGCGAATCACGAGGTCGGCGCGCTGCCCCCAGCGGTAGTGAAGCTTGGCCGCCTGATTGCAAATCTGAGTCATGGCCTCGGTGACAAAGTCGCTGAACTGCATTTCAACCATTGCCTTGAATCCTTCGACCGACAGTCCCACCCCGGCGCCTACGATTGCAGACTCGCACAGCGGCGTGTTTCGTACACGCTGCAGCCCGAAGCGGTCGACAAAGCCGTCGGTCGCTTTGAACACTCCCCCGTACTCGGCAATATCCTGCCCCATTAGCACGAGGTTTTCGTGGCGCTCCATAGCCTGTTCCATGCCTTCCTTGATCGCATCAATCAACCGAATTTTGCGGTCTGATGCGGGCGGAAATTCGTGTGTTGGCCCATCAGAAACGGGCGCGTAGACATCGCTTAGTTCTACGTGCTCGTCGTACTCTGGCTTAGGCTCATCAAGTGCCGCATTGAGCGACTCAAGAACGTAGGCCGCGAGCTCTTCTTCGAGCGCTTTGAGTTCAGATTCGGTGGCGGAACCTGAAGCGAGTACCTCGCTTCGGTAGCGCAGTACCGGATCCTTAGATTGCCACGATTCGATCAAGCCTTCGGGGTAGTACTTTGTTCCCGAAGCCTCTTCATGGCCGCGCATGCGAAACGTCACGCATTCGAGCAAAATGGGACGTGGATTTTGGCGAATCGAATTCGTCAATTCCTTGGTGGTTTCAAGCACGAGTCCGAGGTCGTTACCATCAATTGAATGGGCCTCGATTCCGTAGGCCGGGCCTTTGACTGCAAATGAATCAAAGACAAACTGTTCGCGAGACGGCGTAGACAGCCCCCACTGGTTGTTTTCTACCACAATGAGCACGGGTAAATTCCATACGGCCGCAACATTAATTGCCTCGTGAAAATCCCCTTCTGAGGCACCTCCGTCGCCGGTGTACACGAGCACGCATTTTCCTTCGCCGCGAAGGTTCCGCGCGAGGGCCAAACCGTCGGCCACTCCGAGCTGGGCTCCGAGGTGCGAAATCATGCCAAAAATTTTGTGTTCTGGAGTTCCGAAGTGAAAAGAACGGTCGCGGCCCTTAGTGTAGCCGGTGGCGCGACCCTGAAACTGAGCGAACAACTTGACCAGGGGTAAGTTTCGCGCCGTAAACACGCCCAAGTTGCGGTGCATGGTGCAAATCCACTCGTCGTCGTGCATGGCGAGTGCGGTTCCAACGCTTACTGCTTCTTGGCCATAGCTCGAAAACCACTTCGAGATTCGGCCTTGGCGAAGCGCGATGAGCATGCGCTCTTCAATGGCACGGGGCAAAAAGAGTGAACGGTAGAGGTCGAGGCTAGGGTTGTGCTTCATAGTGCAAAGGAACGGCGCGACTTATCTTTGATGGATGCAACTCCCCACCCTTTCCCTTCAAAAATGGACGCACGGCAGTCCCGAAGAGCAGATCGCATTTTCAGAGGAACTCGGCAGCGCATTTCGCAGCCTTGGTTTTGCTGCAATTGAGGACCATGGTTTTGGTTCGGCCGACCGCGAACAACTCTACGCCGCGGTGCAGAAGTTTTTCAATTTAGACGAGTCAGCAAAGCGCGCATTTATTCTTGAAGGCGCCAAAGGGCAGCGCGGTTTTACCCCATTCGGAATCGAGCACGCCAAGGGCGAAACTTCGGCCGACCTCAAAGAATTTTTTCAATGGGGCCCCATGAACGCTGAAGAGCGCGGCCTCACATCCAACGTGCACGTGAATTCCGCCGTGGAAGGAATGGATGAAGTCGTGCGCGCCGCCTACCTCAAGCTTGAAGCCATCGGGAATGAGTTAATGAAGGCCGTGGCCCTGCACATCGGCGTCAACCGCGAGTACTTTACTGAGGCACTGGCGGGAGGGCACTCGATTTTTCGCGCCATCCACTACCCTGCCCAGCCCGAGCTTCCCGAAGACGGAATTCGCGCCGCGGCCCACGAAGACATCAACCTCATCACGTTGCTGATGGGCGCATCGGCTGAAGGACTCGAAGTCATTTCTGAAGGAAAATGGGTTCCGATTCACGTGACCAACGACGCCCTAGTTATCAATGTGGGCGACATGCTGCAGCGACTGACGAATGGCGTGCTTTCGAGCACCACCCACCGCGTGGTGAATCCAACCGCTGAGAAGCGTCACCTCCCCCGCTTCTCAATGCCATTTTTTGTCCATCCCAAAGAGGATATGCCGCTCAACTGCCTGGAGCACTGCATATCTGCAGACCGCCCCAAGGCGTTCAGCGACATCACCGCGGGTGCGTACCTGCACGAGCGACTTGTCGAAATCGGCCTCGCGTAAGTCGTGCGGATCGACATTATTTCGCTGCTTCCGGAACTGATTCGCAGTCCGTTTGAGGCATCTATTTTAAAGCGGGCCCAGACCAAGGGCCTCGCCGAAGTACACCTGCACGACTTGCGCGAATTTGGGCTCGGAAAGCACAAGCAGGTCGACGACTACGCATTTGGCGGCGGAGCGGGAATGGTCATGAAGCCCGAACCCCTTTTTGAATGCATTGAGGGCCTTATGGCACAGCGTACCTACGACGCGGTAATCTACACTTCGCCCGACGGCGAAACCTTGAATCAGCCGATGGCCAACCGCATGTCAGCGTACGGCAACGTGATGATCGTCTGCGGGCACTACAAGGGCATCGACCAGCGGGTGCGCGACACCTTAATCACCCACGAAATCTCGATTGGCGACTACGTGCTGAGCGGTGGAGAACTCGCGGCAGCCGTCATTGCGGATGCCCTGATTCGCCTAATTCCGGGGGTTCTCAACGACGAAACTTCGGCCCTAACTGATTCGTTTCAGGACAACTTGCTGGCGCCACCGGTGTACACGCGTCCGGCCGAGTTTCGGGGGCTCAAGGTGCCCGAAATCCTTACTTCGGGCAACACTCCGGCGATTGAGCAGTGGCGCGCGGAGCAGGCGCTCGCACGCACCCGCGAACGCCGACCCGACCTGCTGGGCGAATAGCTCGCGGGGGCGCATTATCTTTCGGGGATGACCCGAATTCTTCTTTTATTTGGCAGCCTGACGGTGGCGTGGACGGCCACGGCCCAGATTCGCGCAAGCGACATTGATCCCTTTATCGGAACCGGCGGCCACGGCCACACCCACCCAGCCGCAACCGCTCCGTTTGGCATGCTGCAAATCGGTCCCGACACGCGGCGTGAAGGCTGGGACGGCTGCAGCGGTTACCACTACACCGACACCACCGTATGGGGATTTAGCCACACGCACTTAAGCGGAACCGGCGTTGGCGACTACGGAGATGTCTTATTCAAGCCTTGGAGCGGGCCCTTTGCGGACCAGCCTGCAGCCTTTAGCAAGGCTAGCGAACGCGCCACTGCCGGCTACTACGGGGTTACGTTGGGCAACGGGACGAAGGCGGAGTTTACCTCCGCCGAGCGGGGTGGATTTCACCGCTACTCATTCGCAGCGAATACTAATCCAGAGCTTTGGATTGACCTCAACTACCGCGATCGGGTGCTTCGGGCATCGGCGCGCCTTGAGGGGTCCGTGCTTCACTTGACTCGGGTCAGCCAAGCGTGGGCCAAAGAGCAGCACGCCTACCTCGCGGTGCTCGTACCCGCCGGAGCGGTGGTGGACATTGTGGATTCGCTGCACGTTCGGATTTCGTTGCCCTCGCGAACGATAGAAATGGCAGTTGGCTTTTCAGGAACCGACCACCAAGGGGCACAGCGAAACCTTCGCGCCACACTGGCTTCGTCGCGGAATTTCGAGGGCTGTGCATCGCGCACCGCAGCACTGTGGCAAGCGGAATTGGATCGGGCTCAGGTCGCGGGCGGTTCCGCCGCCCAAAAACGCATTTATGCGACGGCGCTCTACCATGCGTTTAGTGTTCCAAACCTATGGAGCGACGTGGACGGACGCTACCGCGGCATGGACGGCCGCATTCACAGCGACACGGACCACGCGCACTACACGGTGTTTTCGCTGTGGGACACCTACCGAACGGCGCATCCGCTCTATGCGCTGGTGCAGCCCGAGCGAACCCGGGATTTCATCGCCACAATGCTCGATATGTACGAGCAGTCGGGCCGCCTACCGGTGTGGGAATTGGCTGGAAACGAAACCAACTGCATGATCGCCTACCACAGCGTGAGTGTGCTGGCCGACGCGCACGCCAAAGGCTACGAAATTGATTCCGAGCGCCTGCTTAAGGCGATGGTGGCCACGGCGCAGACGCCGGTATTCGGAATTCCGAACTACCGTTCGAACGGGTATTTGAGTATACAGGACGAGTCCGAAAGTGTTTCGAAGACGCTGGAGTACAGCTACGACGACGCGACGATCTCGTGGACCGCCGCGCGACTTGGGCGAGGCGACGTTGCCGAGCAGTTTTGGCGCCGGAGCCAAGGCTGGGTAAGCCTGCTTGACCCGGAGACGGGATTGATGCGTCCGCGCGACAACGGCGACTTTATGCAGCGCTTTGAGCCGCGCGAGGTCAACAACCACTTTACTGAGGCGAATGCATGGCAGTACAGCTTTGCTCCGGTGCACGACCTTGGACGCTGGACTTCGATGCTTGCTGCCCAAGGCCGCACGCTTGAAGGTCAGCTTGACGCGCTGTTTGCCGCTCCGTCGGCAACCGTGGGTCGCGAACAGGCCGACATCACGGGCTTGATCGGGCAGTATGCCCACGGCAATGAGCCGTCGCACCACATTGCTTGGTTGTACGCAGCTACTGAACGCCCCGACAAAGGGCACGAGCGGATTCGTGAGATCCTCGAGACGATGTACAGCGACCAGCCCGACGGATACCAGGGCAACGAAGACTGCGGACAGATGTCGGCATGGTACGTGATGAGTTCGTGGGGCCTCTACCCGCTTGTACCCGGAGAGGCGCGCTATGCGGTAGGCCCGATGCTTTGGGACCACGTGGCGTTGCGGGCCGAGGGACTTGCGACCGACGTCGTTCGAAGCGGAGACGGACCCCTTGTGCTGGGCTACCACGTTGGAGACGAATCGATGCAGCCCAAGAGCTACATCGACCATTCAGAGTTGACTGGCGGAGCGAAGATCCGCATTGAGCACGCTGCCCATGCCGCGAGCTTAGAGCCCTACCTCAACGTGAAGCACGGCATTGCGGGCGAGGTACAGCCCGCGCCGCGGATCCAGGTTCCGCGCCGATTTGAGGGCGAAACCACGGCGTATGTGGATGGGGTTCCGCAAAAAATCACTGAGAGCACAGTATTGGTCGCCGGCGACGGGCTGACGCAGCACCGTTCGGTCGCAGAAACGACCAAAAAGCCCCACGGATGGACGGCACAAATCATCTCGGGTACCCCGAACCCGCAGTACAATCCGGGTTCGGCGAGTTTAGTAGACGGTGTCGTGGGCGACGTAGACTGGCGCAAGGGCGAGTGGACCGGCATTCAAGGTGAAGATTTAGTGATCGAGATTCGACCCGACAAAATCCGCCGCACTAAGGGTTTTGACCTTGAGATTCGACTACTCAAGGACATTAAGTCGTGGATTGCCTTGCCCTCGAGTGGCGAAGTATGGATCGAGCGGCCGGACGGTACGACCCAAAAAGTTTTGGAGTGGACCGAACCCAAGGCACTGGACGAAACGCCAAGCTATGTGTCGCGGGTGAGCAAAGGGTTTAGCGCTTCATCACGAAGCGAACAGCGCATCGACGCCATTCGCGTTGTGCTTCGCAATCCAGGAATTTTGCCCAGTTGGCATCCTGGCGCCGGCGGTCAAACCTTCATCTTTGCTGACGAAATTTCGATCAGGACCCGGTAAGCTCGAACTTTACACAATGCGAATAGTTTGGATCTGGGCCTTAGGTCTTCTCACAATCGGGGCCAGTGGGCAGCGCCTGCCACAGCCTCCGGCGAACGAATTCTACCGGACCGATGTGGTGCCGCGTATCGACATCACGATTCCGGCCGACAGCCTGGCTGCCATTTTCGCGAATGTCACCAGCGACTACGAGTACCACGCCAGTTTTGCATACACCGCCCCAGGTTATTCGGTATCCGGGGTTGAAGTAGGGTTCCGACTTCGTGGCAACACGTCACGGAACAGCGGTAAAAAATCCTTTAAGGTTTCGTTCAACAGCTTTGTGTCTGGCACGAGGATTCAGGGAGTCAAAGACCTGAACCTCAACGGAGAGCACAACGACCCGAGCATCATGCGTGCGCGAATCGCCTGGGAACTGGCTCAGGATGCCGGCATGCCGGCTCCGCGCGTCAACCACGTTCGGCTATTTATCAACGGCCAAGCGTTTGGGCTGTATGCCAACATTGAGCACATGAACGACGACTACGTTGAGCACCGCTATGCCCGTGACGCCGGAAACCTCTATAAATGCCTGTGGCCGGCAGATTTGGCCAACTTGGGCACAGACCCCAACAGCTACAAACTGATGTCGGGCGGAAGACGGGTGTACGAGCTTAAAACGAATGAAACGTTAGACGACTACAGCGGGCTTGCGCGCTTTGTGACCGCCCTACACGCCACGACGAGTACGCAGGCCCTTTGCGCTTTGGACTCCGTGTTCAACGTCAACAGCTACTTAAAATGGCTCGCATGGGAGGTCACCACGGGCCACTGGGACAACCACTCGTTCAATAAGAACAACTTTTACCTGTACGAGGACCCCGCCAGCGGCCTCATCGAGTTCATTTCGTACGACGCTGACAATACGTTCGGGGTGGACTGGTTCAACATCGACTGGGCGACGCGGTCGCCGTTTCAGTTCGGAACCTACCCCCTCTACACTAAAATCGTCACCAATCCCGCGGCTCAACGGCGTTTAAAGCTATTTCTCAACGAATTCGGAACCCTAGCCGGGCCCGCCGCATGGCGCAACCGGAACGAAGCATTGAGGGCCCAGCTGGCTCCATTTGTCGAAGAAGACGTGTACCGAACCTACGACTACGGATACGATTCGCTCGACTTTTGGAATGCCCTGGACCTCGCTGGAGGTGCCCACGTGAAATCCGGAATTCATCCATTCATGACTTCACGTATAGCGGCGACAGCCGGGCAGGTTCCGAGCGGCAACGTCGAGCCAATCGTCTTTTCGCCTCGCCTGTCGGGCCATGGGGGCATTGGCGCGATTCCGGTCCAAGTCGAAGTCTGGGACGAGTCCACGCCTACCGTGGTGCTGCACTACCGGCCGAATGGAGGAACTTGGCAATCTCTCACCCTCTTTGACGACGGAACCCATGGGGACGAGCTCGCGGGCGACCGACTCTATGGGGGCTTGGTTCCAGCGAGCGTCGGCGGAATCACCTACTATGTGACCGCCACCGACGACCAAAACGCGTCCACTTCAGCGCCCTGTAGCCCAGCTTTCTGGGCCACCTACGCGCACCCCAACGTGCTGATTAACGAGGCCTGCAGCGATAATGCCACGGGCCCGGTCGCTCCGAACGGATCGCGCGAGGACTGGATCGAGTTGCGGAACCCAAGTTCAAGCCCCGTGAGCCTCAATGGGCTCTTTTTGAGCGACAACTCTGCGAATCCAGGCAAGGCTTCCCTCAACGGCCAGAGCATTCCCGCCAACGGGCGCCTCCTTTTTTGGGCCGCGGGCGGAACCGGATTCACCCGTTCACTCGACTTTAAACTGAACAAAGACGGCGAGGGCTTGGCCCTGAGCGCCCAATCGAACGGCAGCTGGGTGCAGCTTGATGAGGTAAGGCTCCCTCCCCTTTTGCCCGACCAATCATTTGGCCGCCGCCACGACGACGCATTCACCTGGGTGGTGTTTGACCAGTTTGCGAGCCCCAATGCTTCGAATTCCGGAACATTGAGCAGCCCTGAAGTCAGTCTGCGCCCGGCACTCCTCGCCTACCCCAATCCGTTTGCCTCTGAGCTCACGTTGGTCAATTCGGGCTCCACTGAGCTCATCGTAAACTTGTTTAACTCGTACGGGCAGCTTCTTGGGCAGCACCAAATTGAGGCGGGTGGGACGCTTCGGCATTCAGACAGCGGAGCCCCTGGCCTGCGCATTCTGCACTGCAGCAACGGCCAAAGCATCAAGGTACTCAAGCAGGAGTAACCGGCTATTCGCGGTTCATGCGGCGACGGCGAAGCACGTCGTAGCGCAGCCACACGGCCCATGCGGCGTATGCGGATACTTTGTAGCCGACGTAGCCGTCGAGGATTCCGCCCCGAAGCACGAAGTGCTTTAAAAACCGCCAAGCCGGCTTAAGCACTGTGTGGTAGGGCGTGATGTGCGGAGTGCGCGCATCGTAGTCGCCCGCCTGCCACTCGGCGTAGCGGCGAAGCTTAGCCTCCCACGACGGTAAATCCACAAACGTATTGTGGTTCATGCGGTGCGTCAGGCGCCCGATGGGGCCTGTGGCCTCGATTTCGGAATGGACTTGCTTGGGCGCGTAGCGGCAACGGTCGCGCTGAAAGAGGCGAATCACCTTATCGCCCTGCCAGCCCGAAAAGCGCACGCGGCGTCCTAGAAAGTGGTTTGCACGGTAGATCCAGTAGCCGACGTGCGGGTCTAAAGCGTCAGATGCCCTCCAGGCTGCGAGTTCATCATGGAGCTCGGGACGCAGCCACTCGTCGGCGTCCAGTAGTAAAATCCACGAATGCGACGCCTGCGGGATCGCCCAGTTCTTTTGGGACGCAGAATGTTCGTAATCCCGCTGAATTATCCGTGCACCGAAGCGCTCAGCGATGGCCAATGTCGCGTCGCTTGACCAGGAATCCACGATCAAAAGCTCGTCGTAGAGTCCGTGGCACGAGTCAATACAGCGCTCGAGGGTACCGGCAACGTTAAAGGTGGGAATGAGTAGGGTGACCTGCTTCACGGTGCGCAAGGTAGCGACGGACTTAAGTTTGCACCCAACATGGACGCCCCCTACTTCACCCTAGCGCATCCGGCCGAAGGATTGCTGAAGGACCGCGGATCGGCGTTTCACGCGTTGGTGGTTCCGGCGGATTCGCCCGAAGTGTTTCACGAAGCGATGGCCGCACGGGTGGCCCGGCACCGCGGAGCCCGCCATCATGCGTGGGCGTACCGGATTCGCGGTACCGCCCAACTCGACGAGCGAAGCCACGACGCAGGAGAACCCAACCACAG
>CBFHNK010000054.1:0-10755 GCA_965657195.1 uncultured Schleiferiaceae bacterium | reverse complement strand
GATCCTTGGCGTACGTGCCGCGGCGCAATCGGTGCATACCGTCGACTACGCTTCACAGGCCGATGTCAAGGTTTTTGTGGTGGACTACGAGTCGCAAGCAGACCTAAAAGTGTACAAAGTGGCCTATGCCTCACAAGCCAAGGGCAACGAGGGTAAGTGGTTTTGGGTTCCGTACGCGTCGCAAGCCCAGAAAAAGGTGTTCTTCGTGGACTACGCGTCGCAGGCAGACCTTAAGATCTTTTTTGTGAAGTACGAATCCCAGGCCGGGTGGCGCACTTCGGCTAAAAAACATCTGATGTACTGATGGACCGGCAGTTTCCCATAGGTCGGTTTGTGTACCAACCCAGTGAGGTGGACACTGCGAGCCCCATCGCGCGATTAACCACCCTTCCGCAGCGCCTCAAAGAGGCCTGGGCAAATTGCCCGGAAGGGCTCCGCGACGAGCCCTACCGCGATGGAGGCTGGACGCGGCGCACCGTGGTGCACCACCTAGCCGACAGCCACCTCAACATGTACGTGCGGTTTAAGCTAGCGCTGACCGAAGACGAGCCCACGGTCAAGCCCTACGACGAAAACGCGTGGGCGACGCTGCCTGACGGCCCTGTGGAACTGTCGCTTCAGCTTATTGAGGCGGTGCACGGACGCTTGGTTCCGCTGCTCGAATCACTCGAACCCCAGGATTGGGACCGATGCTACGACCACCCGGAGCTGCTGCGAAGGGTTCCGCTTCGCGAAGTACTGCAGATGTACGCCTGGCACGGCGACCACCATTTAGCTCACATTCAACTACCTACACTATGAAAAACACGTTAATTTTTGCGTTGATCGCCGGAACCGTCCTTTTCATGTGGCAGTTCCTTTCGTTTGCCGCCATCAATTTGCACGAAGCCGACCAGCGCTACCACCCCATGCAGGATAGCATTTTGGCGGACCTCGCCGCCTACGGCCTCGAGGACGCCGGGTACATGCTTGGCCAACCGGGTCCCGACGTCAGCCCTGAAGAGCGCGAGGCCTACATGGGCACCCGCGAGGGCCAGCCCTGGGCACATGTGGTGTGGCATCCGGCACAGGACACCGACAAGCTCAAGCCCCTCTTGCGCGGATTCAGCAGCAACGTTGTGATCGCAGGATTGCTTTTTTGGCTGCTGGGCCAAGTGCGCAACGTGAATACGGGCCGCGGAGCCGCGGTAACTTTGGCGCTCGCCTACATAGGCTATACCTACTTTATCTACAGCGATCATGTGTGGTACGACATTCCTGACCATGTGGTTCACTTGGTTGACACGGTGGTTCCCTGGACCCTCATCGGCGCTTTGGGCGGATGGATGCACGCTCGGAACCGTGCGTAGCCAGGCCTTCCTTTGCTTCTGGTTTCTAGTTTCTAGTCTTTTGGCGCAGGACTGGGCTGAGAAGCCCGTTGCCACTGAGCCCCAGGGAGCGCTGTACCCGTTGCCCACGCGGCCGGACTACACCCGTATTGACGCTTGGGCTGCCCACCCCGAGGTGGTCGACGGAAGCGACCGGCGCATCGCCGCCGCGGACCGCGTGTCGGGGACGTTTGCGGGTTCCGGAATTCCGACCTTTTTTGTTTACCCGACGCACTACGAGGTGGGTCCGAAGTGGAACGCCGACATCTATGACGCAGCGTACCGCGCGCAAGTCGACGAGGGCACGCTGGCCAACCAAGCCGCGGTGTTTAACGGAATCGGGCACGTCTGGGCTCCGCACTACCGCCAAATGAAGTTGGACGGATACTACACGCACGATTCCGCACAGCTCGCCTTGGCATACGTGGCCTTCGACTCGGCCTACCAAGACGTGCGTAGGGCATTTTTGAGGTTTGTCGAGCTGCAGCCCGCGGGTCAAACGTTTGTACTCGCTTCGCACAGCCAAGGAACCGACCATGCCAAGCGACTGCTCAAAGAGGTCATTTTGACCAGCCCCGACCTGCGCGAGCGGATGAAGTTGGCGTACCTCGTCGGAAACGTCGTGGAGCTCAAGGAGTTTAACGGACTGCCGCTCTGCACCGAGCCCGACCAAACGCACTGCTTTTTGAACTGGCGAACCTACGGTCAGGATTTTTACCCCGAGAAGTACGGCGATCGCTATGCGGTGCTCAATCCCGTGACCTGGAAGGTCGACGGCGTGGCCTCTCGGCGCCGCGAGCACCTCGGAGCCTTGCTTCCCAGCGGCCGACGCGGTTTTGCAGGTTCGTTCGTAGTACGCACCGACCAGGGTACCCTTCGGGTTGAGCGCCTTCGGCCCCTGCTCAAGGTTTTCTACAACTGGAAGAACTACCACATTGCCGACTACAATCTGGTGTGGTTCAATGTCCGCCAAAACCTGCACGAGCGCTTGACTTCAGGCAAGCCAGCGCCCGGTCGACCAGCGGCGAAGGACTACGTTCCGACCGCCACCGAGTAGGTTTAGTTCGAAAGAAACTTGAGGTTTTCGCGGTAGGCCCGCTCGACGTCGCAGCGCTTGGCTTCGACGATTTCAAAAAAAGTGAAGGCAAAGAGCCACGAGGTCCACATGTCCGGGTTCGCGTCAAATGCACCGTCTGCTGCGTTGCGTTCCCAGTAGCGGTGCAGAGTCTTGATCGCCGTAAAACCGTGCTCCCATTCGTCCATGCTCCAACCGGGCAGTGCACGGAGTTCGCGGACCTCGATCAAGCTTCGCAGTACGGCGCGGCTCGCAGGGGTGCTTCGCGCAGCCCACAAGTCGTTGACCAGCAAGTCCAAATAGGGTAATGCCTGCTGCAGCAACGCCTCTTCGCTAAAAAACGAGGGGTCGCGCCACGATACGGATTCGGTGTCAAGCAGGCGGTCAAGCATACGGAAAGTTAACAAGCTTCTCCCAAATTTGGTTCACGGTCCGTACTTTTGCCGTCCGCAAGGGCAATTAGCTCAGTTGGTTTAGAGCATCGCCTTGACAGGGCGGGGGTCACAGGTTCGAATCCTGTATTGCCCACAGAGAAACCCGGCGCCTCTCGGCGCCGGGTTTTTTATGCACTAATGCGAAGCTCGCTTCAGCATTAGTGCATAAAAAACCCGCACATCGCGCAGCGATGCCGGGTTTCTTTGATGCCTCCCCCTAAGAGGATCGGCGAAGCCAATCCCCACCCACCAACCTGCCTTAAAATTTCTTAGGTTTAAACCACAAACCTGTACACCATGAACCTGTTCAAAACCCTAATTGCTTCGGCATGCTTGATTCTGCTGACCGGAAGCATTCACGCCCAAAACTCAGAGCCTACTCCGGTCAGTGTACCAGAGCCAATGAATGCCCGAAGACTTGAAGCCATCCGCAAAGAAGTTCAGAACGAGAAAAGTCCCCGCTACTACCCGAAACTGCTCGAACGATTCAATGCCGGCGACACCAACCTTAGCCTAGAGGACCTCAACCACCTGTACTACGGATATACCGTACAGCCCGCGTACAGCCCCTACGCCCAAAACCCTGAATTGGACGCCCTTGGAGAATTTATTTTTCAAGAAGAAGTTCCGCCAATGGACCAAATCGAGAAAAAGGCAGCGCCGCTCTTAGAAGCTGAACCGGTCGACCTTAAGGCCCTAGCTTTTATGATTGTTGCGGAGCGAAGCAACGGAATTACTGACGGAAAGCACGCGCTAAAGTACTTTCAGATCGTTGATGTCATTCGGGCATCCGGCGACGGCAAGTCCCTAGATTCCCGGATGTACGTGATTCGGGTGAGTGACGAATACATGCTGCTGACCACTTTTGGGTTGCGTCTTATGGGGCAGGCCTTAATTGACCGCACCGACAAGATGACCGTAGACCCCACCAATGATATGGGAATCACGGAACTGTACTTTGACATCTCGCTTCCGTACGCCGAACTGGGTAAGACGCTCAAAGGCGACCTACCCAAGGCTACGTCCAAAAAGAAGAGTAAAGCTAAAAACTAGCAACTAGCAACTAGTATCCAGCAACCAGCAACCAGTAGCCCGCAACCAGCAACCAGTGGCCAGCAAGCCAATTACCAATAGCAAGAAACTAGAAACTTCTCAGAGCAACGTCTCCTGGTCGTTGACGATGTACTGCCGGATCGACTCAACCTGGCGCTTCAACTTGGCGACGTAGCGGTCGCGCTCGGCCTTGGCCACAGAAGACATTTCAGTGGACCGTGAGCAAACTTGCTGGATCCAAGCCATCGTGGTTTCGGCAAATGCGGGCTGGCTGGTTTCGATGAAGTTGAACGTATTGTAGCTCAAAAACGTCCGAGGGCCCGAGGGGTGCTCAAGCACGACGCCGTTGTTGCCCAGCGACAGCTCGCTCAAAAACAGCCGGAATGGGGCGCCCACGGCTGCATTTTTTGCCGGAACCCACTTGCGTCCGGCCTCGGCCTGCGCCCACAGACGGTCGGCAAGGGCATCCAGCTCTGCGAGCAAACCAAGGGCCGTGTCGCGCGACTTGATCAGCCCCGTGTCCCACAAAAACTGAATCTGCTTGAGGGTGCCGTAGTAGCACATGGGTGTCCAAATCTCGGTTCCGGGAATGCCCGCATAGGCTTGGCAGACTACTTGGCGCGCCGCCTCTCGCTCGGGCGGAAGCTGAAAGTCATCCAGTGAAAAACCTTGAAACTCCGGAATTCCGATGATCGTGCGCGCCCAGTAGTACGTCTTCATGCGCGCCATTTCGGGCATCTGGTAGATGTAAAACAGCGGAAAATCCATAGCCGCGTAGTACATGTGCAGGTCTTCGCGCTGCTTCTCGAGGTCCAGCATGCGGTCCACCACGCGCTTGGTATACTCGGCATAGTCCGCCAATGTGCGAATTGGGCGGCCCGCATCAAATTCGACGCGCTCGTTGCCTTCTTTGAACAGGTAGTCCAGCGAAATATCGTACTTGCGCGACACCACCACGGCTTCGTTAAACGTCAGCGCGGTTTCGCCGCGAATGCGTCGGTAGGCGGAATCTATACCAATGTTGAGCAGCTCAGCGAGCTCCTCGGCCCACTGAATGCGCTGCGGCAGCCGTGATCGGGCGTGCTCGAGAAAGAGAACTTGTGAACTGCGGTCCATGCCGCCAAACCTAGCGAAAAGTTTGGCTATTCCAACACTTCAGTCAGCACGGGGTTGGAGCGGTTTTGCGCGTAGGCTTCGGTCAAAAGTTCCTCTAAAACAGTCAGGTCGACATCCGACAACCGCTTGATGTACAGACATCCAGCCCCCATTTTGTGCTTCCCGAGGCGCGATAGCCAAGGGGCAAAGGGCTCTTCGCCGCCGCCCAGGCTGAGGTAGAGGCTGAGCTCGGACGCACGGGGTGCGAAGCCCAATCCAAACCATTTGCCCTGGCGCCCAGTAGGGTAGTGGTAGTCAAACCGGCCGTAGCCCACAATTTTGCCCCAAAGTGCCGGCGTATAACCGGTCACCCGGCGCATAATCAGGTCCAGCACCATACTGTCCTCGCGTTGGCCCGCTTTGGTCAGGCCATTCAAAAATTCATCAACTGAATTCGCGGTGGGCTGGGTTTTGTTCTCAGAGGCCATGCTAGTGAATCATGCCGGCCGCCACAGTGGTTCCGCGCACCGGATCCACCAAAATAAAACCACCCATGACTCGCTGGCTGGCATAGGTTTCGGTGGTCGGAGCCGTCGCACAACGCACCACCACTTCCGCAATTTGGTTGGTTTCGAGCTGGCCATTGCCGGGTTCGTAGGCAAGGGTTTCGAGGTTCAGAACACGCTCAACCTCGGCAATCATGGCCTGGCCGTGGCCGCCGTGCGCGCGAAATTCATAGCGCAATCCGGGCGTGTGGCCTTTGGCGTCGAGCCAGCAAAGTTTGGCACGCAAACTCGCGTCGCGCTGTGGGGCGGAACCTGCGGTCAGCACGCTTCCGCGGGCCACATTCACGTCGCGGTCAAGGGTCAGCACCACGGGCTGGCCGTAGATGGCCTCCTGCAGAGCCTTTGCTCCCAAAAAGATGCCGTCTACGGTCGCTTCAAGTTCCTCAGGCCACACGGTCACGCGGTCGCCCACGGCGATGCGTCCGCCCGCGACGCGTCCGGCATAGCCCCTAAAGTCGTGGTGCTCGGTAGTGCGGGGGCGAATCACGGTCTGAACCGGGAACCGGAAGTCACTCAGCGCCTCGGGAACCGCCGGCTCGAGTGTTTCGAGCAGCGCCAATAGGGTGGGGCCGCTGTACCACGGCATGTGGGCCGAGGGGTCCACCACGTTGTCGCCCACGAGGGCCGAAAGCGCAACAAAATGCACCTCAGGCAAGCCTGCTGCCTGACGGACGGGCTCGTAGTCGGTGCATACCTTGGTGAAGGCGGCCTCCGCGTAGTCCACGAGGTCCATTTTGTTGACGCAGACGATGACCGCTTTGAGGCCCAGCAGCCCCGCAATGAAGCTGTGGCGGCGGGTTTGCTCGACGACTCCGTGTCGCGCGTCCACCAAGATTAGGGCGGCGTCGGCAGTCGAAGCTCCGGTCACCATATTTCGGGTGTACTGCACGTGGCCCGGAGTATCCGCCAAAATGAAGTTGCGTCGCGGCGTCGCAAAGTAGCGGTAGGCCACGTCGATCGTGATGCCCTGCTCGCGCTCGTCCTTGAGGCCGTCGGTCAACAGACTGAGGTCGAGCTCGGTTCCGCGGCGCTTGCTGCTGGCGGCCACGGCGTCAAGCTGGTCAATAAAGACCGACTTGCTGTCGTAGAGCAGTCGGCCGATGAGGGTGGACTTTCCGTCGTCGACGGATCCCGCGGTGGTAAATCGCAAAACGTTCATAATCAGAAGTATCCTTGTTTTTTGCGCTCTTCCATCGAGGATTCGCTGCGCTTGTCGTCTTCGCGGTTGCCGCGCTCGGTTTGGCGAAGGGTTTCGACCTCGGCGATGATTTGGTCGAGGGTCACGGCTTCGGACTCGATTCCGCCCGTAATGGTGATGTCGCCCAAGGTGCGAAAGCGCACCATTTTTTCGGTCGGAACCTCAGTGGGCCGCAGCGTAATGAATTCCGAGACGGGCAACCAGCTGTTGCTGCGCCAAATGACGTGGCGGGGCGCAGCGAAGTACAGCGACGGAAGCTCAATGCCCTCGCGGCGGATGTAGTGCCACACGTTCATCTCGGTCCAGTTGCTGATCGGAAACACCCTGAAGTGCTCGCCGGGCTGCTTGGCTCCGTTGAAGAGGTTCCAGAGTTCGGGGCGCTGGTTTTTGGGATCCCACTGGCCAAATGCGTCGCGGTGGCTAAAGAATCGCTCTTTGGCGCGGGCCTTTTCTTCGTCGCGGCGCCCGCCGCCGAGCAGGCAGTCAAGTCGTTCGCGGTCAATGGTTTCGAGAAGCGTGACCGACTGAATGCGGTTGCGGTTGCCGAGCGGTCCGTGCTCTTCTTGAGCGGTTCCGCGGTCAATCGAATCCTGAACGCTGCCTACAATCAATTCGGCACCGAGCGAGGCGGCGTAGCGGTCGCGGAACTCAATCGTCTCGGGGAAGTTGTGGCCGGTGTCCACGTGTACGAGAGCAAACGGAATTCCGGCCGGCGCAAACGCCTTGCGCGCCAGGTGGCTAACGACGATCGAATCCTTGCCGCCGCTAAAGAGGATGGCGGGGCGTTCAAACTGTGCGTAGGCCTCGCGAATGACGTAGATGGCTTCGGCCTCGAGTTCGTCGAGAAAGCTGGGGTTGTACTTCATAAATACTTACAAACGGGTAGAAAACATGTTAAACCACTTTAGGACGTGGGCGGCGCTTTGGGTCAATGGCTCGGAACCACTTGCCACGGTCAGTTCAGGGGCGAGCGGAGCTTCGTAGGGCGAATTCACCCCGGTAAAGTCCGTGATGAGTCCGGCCTGAGCCTTAGCATACAAGCCTTTAACGTCGCGGGTGGCACAGACCTCCACCGGTGCGTCGACATAGATTTCGGCGAAGCGCTCGGGACCAATGATGGCCCGCGCACGGTCGCGGTCGCTGCGGTACGGGCTCACAAATGCGGTGAGTACCACGAGCCCGGTGTCGGCCATCAGTTTGGCGACCTCTGCGATGCGCCTCAGGTTTTCGTGGCGGTCTTCGGCACTAAATCCGAGGTCGCCGCAGAGCCCGTGGCGCACGTTGTCGCCGTCGAGAAGCACGGTTTTGATTCCGCGCCCGTGCAGCTCGGCGTCGAGGGCGTTGGCCAAGGTGCTTTTGCCGCTGCCGCTGAGGCCGGTAAACCACAAAACGCATCCGCGCTGGCCCATGAGGCGTTCGCGGTCTGCAGTGGACACGCTCAAGTGCTGGGCGACCACGTTCGGGGAATGGGTGTGCGTCACAGGATCCATGTTAAGTACATAAAAACGACAGCGAGGTAGATGGCCGTCAATCCGCCGCCTAAGCGCCAGTAGTCGCGGGCGCTGTAGCCTCCGGGGCCCATCACCATCAAGTTGGTGGCGTAGCCAGCCGGAGTCAGAAATGCCGCACTCGCACCAAACGCAAGGGCCAGCATCGCCGGAGTCGCGTCGAGGTAGCCCCCCTGCACGGCCGTCACGGCCAACGGGAAGGCGAGTACCACCGAGGCCACGTTCGTAACAAAGTTGGTGAGGACGGTAGCAGTCAAGAGCAGTACGGCGATCCACATCCATTCAGGACTTGAGGCAAGCCCCGGAATCACTTGAGAAAGCCCGCGTTCGAGAAGGCCAGTTTGCTGCAGTGCCGCCGAGAGCGCTAAAGCTGAGCTAAGGGTCACAATGAGTTCAGGGTCCAATCCGCGCCGCACGTCGGTCCAGCGCAGCCACTTGATGGCCCCAAGCACCCCAAGCCAAAGCGCCAATGCGGCGAGCGGAGCCAAAACTCCAGTGGCAGCAAGCATTCCGAGGGCGCCCAGTCCGCCCCACGCGAAGGCCCGCTGGGTCAGGGTCGACCCTTCGGGCGCCGCGGTTTCGCTGAGCACATAGAGCAAACGGGTTTCAGCGGCTCGCTCCTTGAACCGCGGACCCGCCACCAGCACCAAAAGGTCACCGGCCTGAAGCTCAATGTCACCAATTCGACCGCGCATACGCTCACCTTGTCGGCGCACTCCAACGATCGCAGCGTCAAGGCGTTGGCGAAACTGGCTGGCGCGCACGGCGCTTCCCACCAAACGGCTTCCCGGCGGAACCATCGCCTCAACCAACGGCGCCTCGTGGGCCCGCTCGGTCATTTCACGCTGCGGAAGCATCAATCCCGTCCTCGCGCGCAACAACTCATCAACGGCACTCAGTTCACCCGCAAAAAACAAGCGGTCCCCCGCCTGAAGTACCTCATTTGGGGCCACGGGGGCAATGAGTTGGGTTCCGCGCTGCAGCTCCACCAAGTACAGGCCCATCAGTTGCCGAAATCCAGCTTGTTCCACGCTTTTGCCCACCTCAGGTGCGTCCTTCGCCAATTTGGTCTCGACGGTGTACGGCAGCTGCGTGGTTGCGGAATCTTCTTCAGGGCTTCCCAGCGCCATGCGTCCGCCGACCCACGCCAGGTACAGCGACCCTGCCCCCAGCACGGCGAGCCCCGGAATCAAAAAGTCCATAGACCTCAGCCCCTCTAGGCCCGCATCCCGAACCAATCCATTAAGCACCAAATTGGTAGAGGTTCCGATCAACGTCACCACCCCGCCCAAGGTCGCCGCGTAGGCCATCGGAAGCAGAACCGCCCCCGGTGCAATCCCTTTGTGGCGAGCCCAGCGTCGAAGTGGGCCAATCAAGATCGCCACAACTGCCGTGTTATTCAACACGCTCGAAATCAATCCAGTACCCACAAAAATCTGCATGCGGCCGAGTACCGAAGGCCGCGACGGGAGCAGGCGGCCAATCGCCAGACGCTGCTCAATCGCCACCGATGCCACCAGTAACAACCACAAAATCAACAAACTGGGATTCGTCGCCGCCGCCAACCACTCGGCCGGACTCAGAATGCCCATCGCAACCAGGGCGAGCGCCCCGCCCACAAAGGCCCACGATGCGCGTACGCCCAGCACGAGCGCCACCACGACCGCTGCATACACGCTGCCTAGAATCCAGGGTTCCACGGTGCAAAGGTATTAAATTCCTATCAAATTAGTAGGTGTTTGACTCATTTGCTTGTTGGTTGCTTGTTCCTCGTTTCTAGTGACGCCGAAGGCGTGAAGTGCTGCAAGGCGTTCGGTTATAACCGGATTTTACTTTTTTTCCCAGCGCGCGAAATGTAAAAGTGTCAGTATTTCAACACATTAACTAAAATATCCGTTTAGAGAATTTAGCTGCGCAGCAGCCCTAGCCGCACAGCGGCTCTAGCGCGAAGCGCAACAAGCCACCCTCGCCAACGAGCTAACCTCGCCAACGAGCCAATGCCCTAAATTCGCCCCATGCAACGCTTTAAAATCCCGGCGCTCTTTGCGCTCGCCTTCGGCCTCGTGTACGCATTCATCTTTGACGCCAAACTCGACATGGGCGGAGACAACGCGGGCTACTACATCCTCGGCCAGGCCTTGGCGCAGGGGGAGGGCTACACCAACATTCACATGCCCGGAACCCCTCCGGCCAACCACTTTCCGCCGGGCTACCCAGCTGTGCTCGCGGTGGCGATGCTGCTCGGCAAAAGCTTTACGTGGCTCAAACTGGTGAATGGAATCCTTTTTGGCGCAGCGCTCTGGTGGTTCCGCGGAATCGCCGAAAAGGCCAGCGGATCCAAAGCCTTGGCCCGGGCGGCAGTCATTTTGGTGGGCCTCAATAGCCACCTTTTGCGGTCAAGTACCATTATGATGAGTGAGATTCCGTACACCGCCGCCTCAATGCTGGCCCTGTGGACG
>CBFHNK010000053.1:0-11004 GCA_965657195.1 uncultured Schleiferiaceae bacterium | reverse complement strand
AGAGGGATCCCACGATTGGATAATGCCAGCAATTACACCAACATTGTCGTCTTTACCTGCAATGATCTCACTGCGGTCGCCGTCGTTGTCGGCATCGAGTAAATCACGTGTGGGTTGGGTCGGAACCAGCAATTTGTTGACGTCGGTCAAAAAGCTAACGCGATTGTACTTGTCCAACGTCCAGTTGAAGCCCGCTCCGCCGCGCATGTTGGTCGGAATAAAGTCCGCCGCACCGCTCTCGCTGTAGCGAATTTTGGCACCGATGTTTGAAAGGGTAAGTCCACCTACCCACTGGCCGCGCTGGCCGTCGGGCAAGCTAAACTCGTCACCTTGGTAGAACATACTCACGTCGGTCGCTACCGTTTGGCCCACCTTGGTAAGCTGTCCACCCACAACTTGGCCTTGAGCCAGATCTGACAGCGCGTAGCGAAGCGATACCCCGCCTGAAAAATGGTCGGAGAGCTGGAGGGCATAGGCCACATCCAACGACATTTCGTAGGGACGGTAGGTGCCCTGTTCTTCGCCTTGCTCATTGCGGAAGGTGATTTCACCGAGTGAAAAGTAGCGCAAGCTGGCGCCGATTCCGCCCCGCTCGCCGACGCCGGCGGCGACATTCGCAAACATTAGTTCAACATCTGGAACCAAGCGGCGGAGCCACGGAGTATAGGAAAGACCGCCGTAGGTGGTGCCTTTGCCCACAAACGCAAGCTTGGCGGGATTCCAAAAAATGGCGTTGGCATCAGGGCTCAAGCCGACGCCGACGTTGGCCATTCCGCCCGACCGCGCATCGGGGCCGATGTTGAGCATGGGCATCGCGGTGGTCACCACGTTGAGCTCCTCAAGTCGGTCGTAAAAGGTCTGTGCAGCGGCGCTCATGCCACTCAACGTGAAGAGGCCAATGCCTGCGATAATGGAATTCTTCATAGTAAAGAGCAAATATAGGTGCGCCCTAGGGGCGTAAAAGGATTAATCGTTCGGCTTCGCGCACCACCTGACCGTCGCTCGGGCGCACCACTACTACATGAGCAGTGTACCAACCGTTGGGTAGGGGGCGGCCGCTGGGGTCTGTTCCGAACCAATCCGGAGCCGTGAGCACCGAAGACGTCGCTAGTCCCGACCACTGCTGCGCCCAAACTACGCGACCAGATCCGTCGCTCACCGACCAGTACGCAGCTAGGCTGTCGCCCGACGCGTTGTGCTCGACCTGCCAGTGGACGGTCCCGGGACTTGGATTGGGAAAGAGCCGGACGGCTCCTAGTTGAAGTTGTGCGCGCGAAACCACGGTAAAGTCAACGCTCGACTGGCTTGGATTATTGTAGGTGTCCCAAGCCCGAACCGTAAATCGGTGCGGTCCGTCGGACAGATTTTGGAACGGCCACGTCGCCGTTCCGCGCTGGTAGGTATTTGGGTCGGCTTGGTAGCGATCATTCATAACGAGCGGCGTACTCCATTCTTCGTCCAAAAATCCGACGAGGTCGTGGCCAATTCCCGTTCCCAAGGCGTTGATTCCGTTGGGATCCATCAAGCGCACGAGGCCAAGCGGGTTCGGACCGGTGATTCCGCCGGAAGCAAAACTGGTGTCGTCCATATATACGCGAATCGCCGGACCTGTGGCATCAAGTGGCGCATCCGGAGCTAAATCCCCAAGGAATACGCGCTGCGTCGCCCCGGCTGCATCCCGCTGGTCCGTCGCCGCATAGGCAGACAACTTGCCTCGACCCCAATCCAGTACCAAATCAAGTGGCATTCGCCATTCTGCAGTAAAACTGCCCGATTCCACATCCACGGTGCCTTGGTAGGCACGCTGGTTTCGAAACGCATAAGCCGTTTGGTAGCCAACGTTGTCGTTGTCGAGCATCGTCTTGAGTTGGCTCTTGTCAAAGAGCTGAATGCGCACGCTGCCGTCAAACGAAGTGTCCGTGGCGCCGGACTCGCCAGTAATCCGCCCTCTAATTCGCACCAAGTCCAGTGCGCGCAAGCTGTCTGACGGATCCCAAGCTTGCATATTCGGACGAAATACCTCGATGGAATCAAATGAAATCAGCTGCTCGGGCCCGTTCAAACGCATTGCCGGATCACCGAGCAGGGTAAACCGAAGCTTGTCCCCGGTTTGCACCGAGTTTTTAGCGCTTCGAATAATTTGGCCAAACGTTTTAAATCGCCCCTGTTCGCGCTCGAGTACTTTGTTAAAAATGGAATCCGTAAGCAAGGTGGCCCCGCCCACAAACACGGCGCGCGTCGTGGTCAGCATGGCCACGGCTCCGCCATTGGGATTGGTAATCAGGTGCTCGCCCGCAGAGGTGCGCAACGGGTCGTCGTAGCGCGAAAACTCGCAGGTTACGGTAATGAACAGCGGAAGCTTCGCTCCGTTCGTAAACGATTTACAGTCCTCGAGCTGCAAAATATCCTCACTCGCCCAGTTCACTTCTCCGCCGTGCCCCAGGTAGGTCGTAATCAAGTTGCCCTCTTGGATCGAACGCAGCAAGTCCTCGCGAAGCTTAGGGTAGGACTGGTTGCCGGCACTTGAAACCTGTTGGTAGGCGTCCGCATAGAGTTTATTCACGTTGAATTGCGGGTATACGCTGTCCACTCGAGTGGCAATGCGGTCCGAAATCAGGGTTAGAATTTGTTCCCAGTCCACATCAACGTCGTCGGACACAAAATCCAACTTTTGGCGCCAGGGGCCCAAAGATTGGGTCGGATCCGCGTAGCGAAGCAGCTTTTGAACCACCGCCTCTGCCTCGTCTGCGGAATTGACCGGCAAGCGTCCGATCCCCAGGTCAAGGTTGGTCAAGCCCAAAAATCCGCCCTCGCCGTCATCCAGGAACCCAAAAAAGTCATCCGACACAAAGGATGTTTTAATGGCCATACTCGCCGGCGACTGGTAGGCCGGAACCCAATTCTGGTTGGGGTTGAGTGTGCCCTTGTAGTCGTAGGATGCGTCTCCAAAGAGCAGCACATACTTAAGGTTCGCCGAATCAGACCCGCGGGTCCACAGCATGCGGAGCAGATTGCGAAGCCCCATGATGTCCTGGACACCACCCGAAAATTCACGGTACACTTGAGCAACATCAATGACTTCGACGCGAAGCCCGTCCGCTCGGTGCTTGGCCGCCAGGCGCTCTGCAGCAGAAATAAATTCCGAGGGACTATAAATGACATAGTCCACAGCCGTCAAACTGTGAAGGTTTTGGTTCGGAACCAGCGCACCCAATTGGGGCGTCAGTGCAGACTCTGGGGTAAAGTACCAAAGGGTATGGCCCACGCCAGGCTCGAGCAGGGGCTGCGTTCCAGCGGAAACCTCAGCGGCCTCAAGCGAATGATTCTGAACACCGGTACGCCACACGCGTGTCCCGGCCGGAGGCAATGGCAACGACCTGCCCGTGGTGCTGGGTTCAAACCGAAAGCTCCGCATACCCCCTTGGTAGGCCATCGGCGCATCAGCGTACACGGATACAGCGTCGAGCCACGCCGAAGCGGACGGGTTTGCGCTGCGTTCTAACGTGAGGTTCACTGATCCCCACGGGGTGGCGCTTCCTACTTGATTCCATGCTTGGCTTGTCCAGCGTGCGTAGGTATCTCCACTTACACCGGATACTGTTTGAAAACTCAGTGCACCAACAAATCCTTGGCCGGTACGCAGTTCTAACTTGGGTCCGAAGACCGTGGTTCGACCCGCAGCCGAAAGCGTGAATCGCGCGGTGGATTGGGCATCCAATCGCCCGAGTCCGAGGTCGATCGTTCGCGTAAGCGTGTAATCAAAACTTTCACCCATCCACATTCGGCCGCTTCCGACGAGGTTCACTAAGTCGAGCTCGTGCCACGCCACATGCGTGTAGCGGTCGGTAAACTGGGGCGACGCTACGGTGGGTGCGTAGGTCGGCATAAGGGTTCCGCCCTCAGTAGTAGTTATGAAGTACACCTGCTGGTCCGAATACGGATGGGTCGTGCGAATCCAGCGCTGCATGCTTGCATCGTAGTTCCACACGTGCGGAGCCTGACCCAAAAAGTAGACAGCATCGTCCGCGTGAATCATTCCGTCACCCCCGTCCTCAATTCGGATGGGCAATGCGCTCAGGTCACGCGCCTCGCCTTGAGTGGCATTTACTTCAGAAAGCACGCCTGCGTTCCGACCCCAAATCCCCACCGAACTCGAGGGAACGGGCAGCGGACCCAATCCCAATTGCTGTAAATCTGACCCCTTTAATCGGTGCACCCCATCTTCGGGCACACGAACTTCAGCCCACAAGCCCTTGCGAAGCACCGATTCTACAGGCCAAGATTGCGCCCAAAGCCCCGATACGGCAAGCGACATCAGGTAGAAAAATCCGAGTATTTGGGTACGAAAGTGCTGCATTCTGCGTTCAAAGTTCGTAAAGTCCAACGCGGTTTTCGGACATATCGTTTACAAACGCTCGGAAAATCGTATAATTGTGGCTCCAAATGATGCCTTATTCCATGGCCCTACGACGCCTGATTGCGGTCGCACTATTGTTGACACACGCTTGGTCTGCCCAAGCGCAAGACCCGCATTTTACGCAGTACTACGCGAATCCACTGTACTTAAATCCCGCATTTGCAGGAGTTAAGTCGTGTCCACGCGTCACTACAAACTACCGAAATCAGTACCCCTCTTTGGGCGTTTACCAGACGTTTTCGGCGTCCTACGACCAGTATGTAGACGGTTTAAACGGCGGAATTGGCGTGCTCATCATGCAGGATGAAGCCGCGAACGGAGACCTTTCGCTGACGGAAGCGTCCGGAATTTACTCCTACCACCTCAAGGTCAATCGCGACTTTATGCTTCTTTTTGGAGCCCAAGCCACCTTTCGCCAGCGCTCACTGAACTGGAACAATCTGACGTTCCCAGACATGATCGACCCATTCTTTGGGTTTGTTAAGCCAACCAACGAGATTCGTCCCGACGAAACCACGGTTCAGCAGTTCGACCTCAGCTTTGGCATGCTCGGATTTACCGAGAATTTCTACATCGGAGCTTCTGCCCACCACGTTACCCAACCCAACGAAGCGTTTCTCAGCACTTCTACCCTTCCCATCAAGGTAACCGCACAAGCGGGCGCAACCATTCCATTGGGCCGCAAGCGCCTCTACAACGAGCTTGACAACCTTCTTATCCCCAACGTGGTGTACCAAACTCAAGGAGGTGCACACCACATGACTTTGGGGATGTCCTTTAACCGCGGCGTTCTCACGGGTGGCCTCGGATACCGTCAAGCTTTGGGCGTCGTGAGTACCAACCCTGACGCACTCATTGCCATCATCGGAATCGCTCCGAACGATGTACCCTGGAAGTTCGGGTATTCGTACGACTACACAATTTCTGCGTTGGGCAACGCGTTAGGTGGTGCCCATGAAGTCTCTCTTTCGTACCAGTTCCCTTGCCGTAGCCGCCGGACGCGCTACAGCGAGGTTAAGTGTCCAAAATTCTAACCTTCTCACTATGAAGCGTTCACTTTTATCTACTTCGATCGCCTTCGGCGCGCTGATCCTTTTAGCCACGAGCTGTGGCAAAACGGCTTCGAACACCACGGGCATGGCGCTCAACGACCGCAAAAACGGCGGATTTCAAATCAACCTCAAGTACAAGGGCCAAGAGACAGGCCCTGGCCTCGTGTTCGTTGAGGGCGGTAGCTTCATCATGGGTCGCGTTGAAGAGGACGTGATCAAGGACTGGAACAACCAACCCCGCCGCGTCACCGTCGCGTCATTCTACCTCGACGAGAACGAAGT
Organism: uncultured Schleiferiaceae bacterium; assembly: GCA_965657195.1. Taxonomy (GTDB): domain Bacteria; phylum Bacteroidota; class Bacteroidia; order Flavobacteriales; family Schleiferiaceae; genus TMED14. The sequence continues at coordinate 5,253 of CBFHNK010000053.1, read as the reverse complement.
CACCAATGCCGACTACCGCGAATACCTCTACTGGCTCCGCCGAGTGTATGACTACGACTACTACCCCCAGATCTACCAATCCGCACTTCCTGATACATTGGTATGGCGCGACAAGCTCGGCTTGAACGACATGTATGTAGAGAACTACCTGCGCCACCCAGCCTACAACTTCTACCCCGTAGTTGGAGTCAACTGGGAACAAGCGATGCGCTTCTGCCAGTGGCGCACCGACCGCGTCAATGAGCAGATCCTCATCGACAATGGCGTCTTGAATGTGATGAACACTCAGGCCGACGACCAGAACTTCAACAGCGAAGTCTACCTCTACAAGCAGGGTGAATACACTCAGCAAAACCGTCGTGGCCTCAAGGACTTGAGCCCCGCCCAAGTCTACGGTAAAGAGGGACGTCCTGCCCGTATTGAGGATGGCATCCTGCTTCCAAAGTACCGCCTCCCAACAGAGGCCGAATGGGAATACGCCGCGTATGCCGAAATCGGCCAGCGCGTGTACAACCGCCAAATTGACCGCAACAAGTACACCTGGAATGGCTCTTCGATGCGCAACCGCGACAAGAAAGTTCAAGGCGATATGCTTGCCAACTACAAGCGCAGCGCAGGCGATAATATGGGTGTAGGTGGCTACCTTAACGACCAAGCCAACATCACCATGCAGGTGAAGTTCTATCCCCCGAACGACTTTGGCTTGTACGACATGGCAGGCAACGTGGCTGAATGGGTCCTCGACGTCTACCGTCCACTTTCTGCGCAGGACATGGACGACCACCGCCCGTTCCGTGGTAATGAGTTCAAGACCTTTGACGATAACTACGAAGGACTTGGCGAACTCGCCGTACTCACCGAGCCTCAGTATGAGGTGCGCGAAAATGGCGATAGCGTTCTTGTGCGTCTTCCAGGCCAGCTTCCGCAGCGCTCAGTGACCGTTGAAGAGAACCTCAAGCGCCGCAACTACCAGAAGTCGGACTACCGCGACTTTATGGACGGCGACGTCGAATCATCACTCAACTACGATAACGGTGGAGAAGAAGAAATGGGCAACCAGATGTACGTCTACGGTGAGTCTACGTTGATCGGAAACACAACCCGCGTGTACAAGGGGGGCTCATGGCGCGATCGTGCCTACTGGCTCTCTCCAGGAAGCCGCCGCTTCCTTGAGCAAGATCAGGCCACCGACTACATCGGATTCCGTTGTGCAATGGACCGTGTAGGCTTCCAGAACGAAGACAGCAAGCGCACGAAGTCTTCTCCGAAGCCCAAGCAAGACAAGTTCGTACGCTACCGTCCGTAGAACCATGGACCAACTTTATGCGCGCTTTGATGCGCGCGTAGGAGTCTGCTCCGACAGCCGTTCACTGGCTTCGGGGCAGATTTTTTTTGCACTCCGCGGAGGCAACTTCAACGGTAACCTCTTTGCCCCAAAGGCTCTTGACCTCGGTGCTTCCACGGTAGTCGTGGACGAACTCGTAGAAGGGCTAAACCCAAATGATCCTCGGGTTGTTCTTGTGCCTGATGTACTTGTCGCCCTACAGAACCTCGCTCGCACCCACCGCAGAGCCTGGGGCAAGACTGTTGTTGGATTAACTGGAAGCAACGGAAAGACGACCGCTAAAGAACTCTTTGCCCACGTGCTCGGCCAGCAATTCAATGTGCTCGCCACCTACGGCAACTTGAACAACCACATTGGCGTGCCCTTGACGCTCTTAAAACTCCAACCGGAACACGAAGTTGCGGTGATCGAAATGGGTGCCAACCACCAAGGCGAAATCGCCGAATTGTCTTCCATAGCCGAACCCACTATTGGGTACGTGACCAACTTCGGACTTGCCCACCTCGAAGGTTTTGGTGGACCCGAAGGAGTCATTCGGGGTAAATCAGAGCTGTACCGCTACCTCAATTCATCGCAGGGAACTGCCATGGTGTACTACGGCGACACTAGGCAATTGGCTGAAAGTCACGAACCGCGAATCGTATTTGGCGCTGGCGATACCTTCACTGCCGACGAAGAGGGACGAATGGCTATCACATGGCGCGAAACCACCGCGAAAAGCCACCTAATTGGCGACTTTCAGGACAGGGCACTCAGTGCTGCAGTAGCGCTCGGTACCCACTTTGGATTGAACGATTCCGCCATTGCCCGTGGAATTGAAGCCAATGTGCCACAAAACAACCGAGGAGAATGGCGCTCCGTAGGTGCGTACCGCGTGTTCATGGATGCCTACAACGCCAATCCGAGCAGTATGGAGGCTAGCATCCGAAACGCCGCCCAACGGCTCAACCCAGACAGTACGATGTACGTTGCTGGGGATCTCTTTGAATTGGGCGATTATGCGGCCGAAGCACACCAGCGAATGGTTGATTTCATGACCGAACTCGGGGTTACGCACGCCGTACTCGTGGGACCTCTTTTTGCGGCTACGAAGCACCCATTTGTGTCCGTGGCAACGACTGAAGAACTTTGCGCATTGTGGACCTCAAATCCGCCCAAAGCTGCGCAGATCTGGGTCAAGGGATCGCGCGGAATGGCTCTTGAAAAGGCCGTGACCGTGCTCGATCAGAGCGCGTAGCGCACTCCGGTCGAAAGGGTTACCCACAGCGGATACTCCCGGTAGGCGGTCGTAGGCGTTGCCTCAAACTCACCAAAGGCATTGTCGAGGCCTAGAAGGCCAAACCAACCCCAGTGTTCGCTAAGCTTGATCGACGAACCAATCTCGATTCCGGCAGAGGTGATGCGCTGCGCCACGTTTCCGCTCGCACCGTCGCGGTCCACAGACTCTAAAAACCGGTAGGCCAGCGGGACCCACACCTCAAGTGTCGTCTCGTCGTTCATCTGCGTGGCAAAGCCGAGTCGTCCGCGAAGCATAAAATAGTGGCTCTGAGTCCGCAAAAGGTTGTCGCGGTCCGCACCTTGGCGGTAGCTAAAGTTGCTCTGCGCCGCGTCAAAACCAAGTCGAAACGGCTTTACGTGCGCATTGACAGAGAGGCCGTAGGCTCCGCCAAACCCACCGCGAAATACGTCGGTGACGACGGGCTGCTCGCCCACCACTTCGGCAGCCGTGCGGCGAAACACCGTATTAGCCTGAATGAACGGAGCAATCGAAACCGTGCGGTCGCGAACATCGCTGTCCGTGTAAAATACTTGAGCGCGAAGTGGGAACGCCACGGCAATGAGCGCGACGGCCGTGGTGATTTTTACGATAATTTTTTCCATTTCTCAGTAAATGCGAGTATTAAGTTCGGGATTCCCGACGGATTTTTACCACCTGCGGACGCATAAAAAGCTTGGCCGCCGCCACCGCCTTGAATGTGGCTTCCCAGCTCGCGAACCCAATTGCCGGCGTGCACGTGGCTGAGGGCTTGGGTTCCGGCACCGAGGTGGGCCTGCGCCTTGCCGTCGTCTTCAATGGCGATCAGCACGACGAGGTCGGGGTGTTCTTGGGTCAGTGCAAACACGAGGTCTTTTGCGGCAGCGGCTCCGAGCGGAAGCTGCGCTGCAATCCAGCGGAGCCCTGCATGTGACTCGGCCTGGTGAATCAAATCGCCTTGCGCGTCTGCGGCTTGCGCACGCTGAAGTCCTTCCAGCTTCTTTTTGACCTCGACCACTTGGGCGCGAAGGTCCTGAATCACTCCGGCGGGATTGGCGTTCTTGGCTTCGTCTACGACGTCGAGCCACTGGCGGCGGATCGCTTTGAGGTAGGCCTCTGCCGATGCTCCGGACAGCGCTTCGATGCGGCGAATTCCCGCAGCCACGCTGGATTCAGAAACGAGCACAAACGGCGAAAGCATGCCGGTTGCGGCCACGTGGGTTCCGCCACATAATTCAATGGAATCGCCAAACTGAATGACGCGCACGGCATCGCCGTACTTTTCGCCAAACAAGGCCATGGCACCGAGGGCCTTGGCCTCTTCGATGGGCACCGCACGGCGCTCTATGAGAGGCTGGTTGGCGCGAATCGCAGCAGACACATGGGCTTCGATGGCCTCCATTTCTTCGGGCGAAACCTTTTGAAAGTGGCTGAAGTCAAAGCGCAAGGTCTCCGGTGAAACCAGCGAACCGCGCTGCTCGACGTGGGTTCCGAGAACCGTGCGAAGGGCATGGTGCAACAGGTGCGTCGCACTGTGGTTTTGGGCCGAGGACGAACGGCGGTCGGCATCAACCACAAGGTGAACTTCCGCAGTCCACTCGGCCGGCGAAGTGGCCAACGTATGCAGGATCATTCCCGTTTCTTTCGTCGTAGCGAGCACCGCAATGCGCTCACCTCCGAATTCAACCCAACCTTGGTCGCCGACTTGGCCTCCGCCTTCGGGGTAGAACGGTGTGGGTTCAAAGCAGGCTTGAACGACAGGGCCCTTGGCCGTTTCGACGCTGCGGTAGCGCAAAAGCTGTCCCGTGGCCTCCAACTGATCGTAACCGACAAATCGGTCGGCCGGACCCTCTAAACGAATCGTCCAGTCACCCACTTTTTGGGCAGAAGCTTGGCGCGAACGGGTCTTTTGGGCCTCCATCGCGAGTGCAAAACCCTTTTCGTCGACACTTTTGCCCTGCTCGCGGCAAATCAGCGACGTTAAGTCAAGTGGGAATCCAAACGTATCGTAGAGTTCAAAGGCGCGCTCACCAGATAGCACATCCGAATCGGCCAGGGCAATATCAAGGCGCTTGAGTCCCGATTCGAGGGTACGCAAGAACGCTAGCTCCTCTTCGCGGATCACTTGGCGAATAAAGTCCGCCCGCGCGCCGAGCTCAGGGTACGCGGAACCCATGGTGCGCACCATGACGTCCACCAATTCCGCCATAAATGGCTCGCGAAAACCCAAAGTCGAATATCCGTAGCGTATGGCGCGGCGAAGGATGCGGCGAATGACGTAGCCGGCTCCATTCGAAGCAGGCATTTGGCCGTCGGCGATGGCGAAAGCCACTGCGCGGATGTGGTCCGACGCCACGCGCATGGCAATGTCCGTGCGCTCGTTCGATCCGTAGCTCAGGCCGCTCAAGGACTCAAGGCGGCGCAAGTACGGTTTGAATACTTCGGTGTCGTAGTTCGACGATGCCCCCACCACGGCGCGGGCGAGGCGCTCAAATCCCATTCCGGTGTCGACGTGCTGGGCGGGCAACTCCACCAGCGAACCATTGGCCTTGCGCTCGAACTGCATGAAGACCAGGTTCCAAATTTCAATAACTTGGGGGTCGTCGTTGTTGACCAACGTGGCTCCGTCCACTGCGGACCGTTCGGCAGCACC
>CBFHNK010000052.1:0-11343 GCA_965657195.1 uncultured Schleiferiaceae bacterium | reverse complement strand
TTCGGGATGTAGATCTCACAGCCTCCCGCACCGGTGTAGCCGGTAGCGCTCACCACGACGTTTGAAACGCCTGCGAAGCTTCCGATGCCAAAGGTGTAGTAGGTCATGGCTCCGAGGTCAAGATCCGTGAGGGACTGCAGCGCTTGGGCCGCCAAGGGGCCCTGAACAGCCAAGAGTGCGGTGTCCTCAGAAACGTCGGTCATGCGAACGTCAAAGTTGCCTGCAAACTGCTGCAACCACGCCCAGTCCTTGGCCATATTGCTGGCGTTGACCACGAGCATGTACTTGGTGTCGTTCACGCAGTAGACCAGCAGATCGTCCACGATTCCGCCGGTAGTGTTTGGAAGGCAGCTGTACTGCACCTTACCTGGCGTGAGCTTGGCGACGTCGTTGCTGGTCACGGAATTCAAAAACGCGGTGGCATCAGCACCTTCGACCCAGAATTCACCCATGTGCGACACGTCGAACATTCCGACCTTTTGGCGCACCACGTGGTGCTCGTGGCTCACGCCGGCGTACTGCACGGGCATTTCGTATCCGGCGAACGGAACCATTTTAGCGCCAAGCGCAACGTGCTGGTCGTACAGGGGGGTCTTTTTGAGCTGTTCCATAGAAAGTTGGTGCGGAGCGGGTTAGCCGTGCACGTATTGAGGGTTGGTAAAGGTGGCGACGACGGTCGCCTCGTAGGCAAGAAGTTCCTTCCAGAGGCGGTCTACCTCGGCGCGGTCGCCGTACTGGCGCGCAAACTTCAAGAACATCGTGTAGTGGTTGGCCTCTGAAGCCATCAGTCGGCTGTAAAAAGTGGCCAATTCGGCGTCCTGCACCGATTCACTGAGCACGCGAAAGCGCTCGCAGCTTCGGGCTTCGATGAGGGCCGCAATGAGCAGGCGATGGACTAAGCGCTTCATGCGGTCGCCGTGGGGCGCAAAAAACTTCGTGATGGCCGCCACGTACTCGTCCTTGCGCTCACGACCCAGCGTCATTCCGCGCTCCAGAATGCGCTTGTGCACCATTTCGAAATGGCTCATTTCTTCGCGGGCAAGCGCAGCCATCTCGGTGACGAGGTCGCTCAATTCCGGGTACGTAATCATCAGCGAAATCGCCGTGGACGCGGCCTTTTGCTCGCAGTACGCATGGTCGGTCAAGATGTCGCTGAGGTGCATTTCGGCAGCGGACGCCCAGCGCGGATCAGTTGGAAGTTGAAGCCCTAGCATAATCAAGCGCAAAAGTACGCCCGAGAAGACCGATCTTCGGGCCATGATCAAGCACTGGAGGTGGTGGATTACCCTTGTGGTCGTGACCTTGGTAGTGGGGTCACCCAACCCCGCTGTCGAACTAGAGCGAACCGCTGACTGGACCGAAGTGTGGATGGAAGGGCCGGTTCGGGCGGTAGTGGTTCCGGACTTTGGTGTGATGCACGTTCGCGACGGCAAGATTGAAGGCTACGACGTCCAAATTTTAGAGATGTGGTCGCGTGCTACGGGTCACCCCATTCACTGGACCTACGTGGCGAGTGTCGCCGAAGCACTTGAGGCCGTGCGCAGTGGGCAGGCGGATGTGGCATTGGGACCGATTCCGCCCGACGCACTCGGAGATTTGCAACCCACATCGGCAGTGCGAAGGTTCACCTGGGTACGGGTCGGACCCGAGGGCGCCACCATGGTTCCGAATGGATACCCAAAACCGCTATGGATGCTTCAAGCCGATAGCTTAGCCCTTCACGTAGCGCAGAGTCCCATGTTTCGGTTTGCGGATCCGGATTCCGTCGGATGGCTGATGCCAAAGTACGTGGCCGAAAGCTTCGGCAAACGAGGCACCCCCATTGCCAAGGGTAGCCTGCACTGGGCGGTGCGACCCCGTGATAGCCTGCTGACCGCCGAGCTCAACAGCCACCTGCGAAGCCGCAAAGTGAAGCGCACGCTCGGTGCGTGGTCACGTCAATCTGCGCCCCGTCGCGACACTTCTTTGTCCCGGTTTGACGCACAGCTCACGGGCCACGACCACTGGGATCGCGCAATGCTCACTGCGCTGATTTTTACCGAAAGTCGCTTCAACACAAGTATTGTCTCTCCCGCCGGAGCCACGGGACTTATGCAACTAATCCCGTCAACTGCCCAGCGCATGAACCGAGGACCGGTCGATTTGACGGACCCCGCACAAAATATTCGGGTAGGCTTGCGCTACCTGCGCTACCTAGACATGTATTGGCACGACCGAGGGGTTCCGCCTGAAGAACGACTGCCGTTTGTCATGGCTTCGTACAATACCGGGCCGGCACCCGTCGAACGCGCCCAAAAAAAGGCGGCCAAAGAAGGGTACGACCCCCTTATTTGGTTCGGAAACGTCGACCAAATTGCCCGTGGACCCGGTTCGCACTACGCCCGAAAGACGGCCTACCTCAGCCGTCAGTACCGGGGGTACTTAAGCGCAGTTCGGCAGGCAGCCCGAGCGGCCACACCGAGCCCCGCTGCTAAAACTGAAAGTAAATAAACGGCTGGCTTTCGGCTGCCATAAACTGGTAGCCAACCAACACTCCTGCAACGGCCGCTGCGAGCATCCACGCGGGGTGAAGCGAAGAGAAAGCGGTCCGGTAGCGCTCTTTGAGGTGCTCGGGGATCCAGTGAATTCCGAATCCGAGCAGCAGCACCACTCCGGGACGCCACCACGCCACAAGCATTGCCAGCGAAGGCGGAACCGACCAACCCGTAGTCAACTGGTCCAGCATCGCCAAAGCCGTGTCCCAGTCCGGAGCGCGGAACCAAATGCGGGTGAACGTAATGAACAGCAAGGTCACCAACACCCCGAGTGCCTTGAGGGGCCAGTTACTCACCGAATACGGCCGAATTCTAGACCACTGCTTGTAGGCCACCAATCCGAGGCCGTTGAGTCCGCCCCACACAACAAAGTTCCACGAGGCTCCGTGCCACAAACCGCCGAGCAGCATGGTCAGTAAGAGGTTGACGTTGGTGTTGAATCCGCGCCGAAACGCCGGCAAGAATTGGTAGAGCAGCAAAAAGGCCAGCACGGTAGCTGCAAGAACATACGACACCACCGACGTGGGCGCCCACCAGGCAAGGCCAAACAGCCCCGCAAAAATCAGGATGTAGCTCGCAATGGAACCGCTGCGGTTTCCGCCCAACGGAATGTAGAGGTAGTCCTTGAGCCAGCTCGAGAGGGACATGTGCCAGCGCTTCCAGAATTCAGCTACACTTTGGGCCTTGTAGGGGGAATTGAAGTTTTTGGTAAGGGTGAAGCCCATCCACAGGGCGATTCCGATGGCGATGTCGGTGTAGCCACTAAAGTCGGCATAGACCTGCATCGTGTAGGCGAGCAGGCCGAGGGCGTTCTCCCAACCCGTATACAGTGTGGGCTGGCTAAAAATGCGGTCGGCGAGGTGCACTGCCAGAAAGTCCGCTAAAATCACTTTTTTGAGGAATCCGTTCAGTACCCAAAACATGCCCAACCCAAACTGGCTTCGGGTCACTGAATAAGGCTGGTAGAGCTGCGGCACGAACTCGCTAGCCCGCACAATGGGCCCGGCCACGAGCTGGGGAAAGAAACTCACATAGAACGCGAAGTCGGTGAAGCGGCGGACGGGCTCAAGGTTTCGCCGGTAAATGTCGATAGTGTAGCTAAGGCACTGAAACGTATAAAACGAGATTCCGACCGGGAGCAGGATGACGTCCTCCACAAAGTTGGTGCCCAGCTGGCCGTTTGCCCAACCCGCCCAAAACGGCGTAGGCGACCATGCCATGCCCGTGAGGTCGTTCCATACTTCGGCCGCAAAGTAGGCGTACTTAAAAAAGAAGAGGACGCCCAAGTTGCTGACGATACTGACCGCGAGAAGCAGCTTGCGTAGGATGCTCCGCTTGGTACGGTGCAGCGCATGCCCCACCCCAAAGTCCACAGCGGTCGTAAAAATGAGCAGTACCACATACCACTGGCTGGTGTGGTAGTAAAAAAACCAGCTCGCCAGCATGAGGTAGGCGTTGCGCAGGGCCAATCTGCGTTCGAGGCCAGCAAACCCCACGAGCACTACCGCAAAGAAGATCCAGAACCCCAGTTCCAGAAACGTCCAGGGGCGGCTCGCCTCAGCGTAGAGCAGGGATTTCAGGGCGTCTACCATGCGGTCGATTCTTGGTGGCGAAGGTAGGCCTTGGTGAACGCGCTCGCGAACCAGTCCGCATGCGCTTGGTAGCCGGTTTGGCTGAGGTGGATTCCGTCTGGGCGAGCCCAGTCGTTGGCCATCCATCGACGCACCGACCCGTATCCTCCCATGAGCGCAAAAAAGTCAAACACCGCCCCGTGTTGCTTGGCCGCGAGGCGAAGCATGGCGCGCTGAACGAGGATTCCGTGCGGGTTGTTGGCGCCCTTGTAGAGCGCGTCGTTGTTGGTCAACCAAATGAACTGCGCGTGTGGATTGACGCGGCGCACGGCGTCGACCAGGCTGTCGTAGCGCAGCTCGTAGGCCAGCGTATCGAATTCGCCGCGAGACTTGTGGGCATCGTTGATTCCGAGGCCAAACACCACTACGTCGGGCGGAAGCTCGCGCAGCTGCGACTCAAAACGCACCGCCTTGAGAAAGCTGTGGGTTGCCGCACCGTTGACGCCTACTGAATGGTAGCGCACTCCGTTGGGGTCTGCGGGGCGAAAGAGCACGCCCTCGAGGCTCAGCGTGTCGCGTCGCCCTGTGCGCGGTTGCCACTGCACGCGAAGGGTGTCGATGGGGCGGTCAAAGCGCACTTCGATTCCGTCGGGGCGGCGTACTACCTCAGCCACCGGGCCTTTGATCGTCGGCGGATTAATAGTGTCGGAATTTGGATAAAAAAGCAGCACCGAAGACGCCTGAAGCGGCAGCTCTTTGTGCAGCATGGTAAACCCTGCAGAATCGCCAGTGAACGCGCGGATTCCCGCAAAGCCCCAGGGCCCGCGGTGCTGCGGAACCGAACAGCGCTGCCCCGTCCAGGTTCCGTACTTGGTCACCGTGTAGCTGCGCGGATTGTTGGTGCCCGCCACTGCAAACGGGTAGAGCCAACCCACCGAACCGTGGAGGCCAGGGCTCATTGCATGCAAACCGCGGCGCACCGCGTCGGTCAGCATCCCCGCCTGAACGTGCGATCCGCCGATGTGAATGATGTTGAGGCTCCCCCTACCCTCGTAGACGAGCGTATCGAGGCGGTTCCACACGCGCTGAAAGGCGGAATCACCCGCAGGAAACACCAGTTCGGGCGTGCCCACCGGAGCAATCTGGGCCCGAAGCGACGCGGCCCCGAACAGTACGGCGGCGACGAAGGCACTAGTTCGCATGGCGCGCAAGTTCCTGTTCGAGCGCAGCGGCCAAGGCCTTGCCGACTTTTTGGGCTCCGTTGGGCGTAAAGTGAATGTGGTCCGAGCCCGCTAACGGTGGATTTCGTGCCACCCAGTCGGTCATACTACCTGCACCTCCCATGAATCCGTAGACGTCAAAAAACGCCGCACCCTGCACGTGCGCCGCCGTGCGCAACGCGTCGCGGACCTCGTCGACGTAGGGGTAGGACTCCCATTCGGTTCCGACCTTATGGGCCATGTCGCTCGGCCCAATGACGAGCACATCAGCCTCAGGCAGCGCCTTTTGAATGACGGCAATTTGGCGTGCAAAGGCACGGCCGTAGCGTTCCACTTCGCCGGCGGACTTGAAGTACGGAACCGCGTTTCCACCAAACTGCATAATTACGAGGCCCGGATTGGCCTGCTTGAGCGACGAGGTGAAGTGGGTCGCGTCGATGCGCTTGAACCCAAGTCCGTCCGCGCCACGCATGGACACGTTGTCTACCGCGACGCCGTTGAGGCCGTCCCACGCAGCTCCGTAGCACAGCGGACTCTCGCCTTTGAACTCAACCCGCACGCGGCCCATGGGTCGCGGAGCCCTAAACTCCATAAGCCCCGGATCTCCTTGGGCGTAGTAGCGAATGTGGGCCAAGCTGTCTTCATAGTACACCTTAATCTCAGCCGGACCCTCGTAGGGCCCAAGGTAAAGCGTAAGCATTTGACCCTGGCGCACCCGCTCGTAGCCGTAGTTTCGGTTGCGGAACTCTATACTCGCCGAGTTGCCCTCATAGCGGTGGGCGATCCCGCGCACCCCGTACAAATTCGCAGGTTCGCGGTCGCTCGGCCGCCCGAAACATGCGTAGCGGCGCCAGTTTCCGCTCGCGCGGTGGTCGACGCTCGCCATGGGAACAAACGGATCCATGCCCTGAAGCCCAGGACCCATACCTCCGTAGCGATTTTGCAGCATGCCGCGGATGTCTGCCGAGATCCGGTCGCCCTCGATTTGGGAATCCCCGTAGTGAAGGACGCGAACGACACGGGTAGCGGCTCCGTCAAGCGCCCGCGCAAACTTTTGGAATCCCAAGCTGTCGCCTTCAGGAAACTCGAGCAGCCCCGCACCTTGGCGAGCTGCCTTCGGCAATTCAGCGGCTTCACTTACTGTCGCGACTGAGTCGGATTCAGGAACCACTTGCAAGTCCGCATCATCTGAGGCCCACATGCTGAGGTCGACCGTCGGAAGCTTCAGGCCAGCCGGGCGCAACGCCTCTGGAATGGCCGCCACCGCCCCGAGGAGCAGCAATCCCCCCGCTACGAGGGCAAGGGTTAACCAAGGACTGTGGCGCATTACGGAATTACAAGTATTTGTCCAGGATAAATGCGGTCGGAACCCTTATTCGCCGCATAGAGTTGCTCGAGTTTCACCCCTGGGTAGCGGCTGAGAATTCGGTAAAAACTGTCGCCGGGACGGACCGTGATGCGCAACGGAGCGGCAGGATCCGTAGACGGGGCCTTGGCTACCACAGGCAGCTTTAGCTCGGCACTTCCTGGTGCAGCCATAAATGGCGGAACCGCAGCATCCCGTTCACCCGTAAAGCGCTCAGGAATCCCTACCTCAGACCATACCGACCGCGGTGAGCGTATCAGCGCGAGGTCCGCACAAAGGCTGTCCTCAAAAAGGCACAAGTAGTCCAACCAAAGTGTTTGTGCGGCAGCAAAGGCATACGCCGAGTCGCGCTGCACACGATCCCAACCAAAGCGCGCCGCCGCGGGTTGGCTCAGTCCAAATGGACCCAAGCGGGGCGACGCCGACTGAAACGCGGATTGGGCAGCACGAAGCTTTCCCGGATTCATAAAAATGGGTTGGTAGCGAAGGCTGTCCTGCGCCCACAGCGAAGAGGCGATGAGAACAAATAATACCACTAAAGAGCTTCGCATGGACTCCAAAGGTACCGAACCTGCTCAGACCGAGCAACGCATCTCAAATTGACGATGAGGCACTCGAGAACTACCAGGGCATAGCGGCGTCTGAAGAGGTGATCAAGTCTGGCATACTTCAGGGTGTCCAAAAGTCTCATTAGAAGTTCTCGACATCTAACTATATGTACGTCAAAAGAAAAAGCCGAACACTTTATGCATTCGGCTTTCTTCTCGTTTAGGGTGAAAGACGGGGTTCGAACCCGCGACCTCCGGAACCACAATCCGGCGCTCTAACCAGCTGAGCTACAATCACCATGTTTGGGGCGGCAAATATAGCGTGCCGAATTAGTTCTACAAGCAAATTTACCCTACCCCACTACAACATTGTCGTAGGCGCAACGTAGTCCGTCAGGGTCAACTTTGTCTGCTCTTTAATCGCTGACATTCCGCCATTGACATTGACCAACTTATGGTAGCCGCGGGCCTTGAGCACCGAGATGAAAATCATCGAGCGGTAACCGCCCGCACAGTGCACGTAGTAGGTTTTCGAGGCATCCACCTTTTTGGCGCTCTCGTTGATGTAGTCAAGGGGAGCATTCATGGCCTGCTCGAGGTGCTGGCTGCCAAATTCCGAAGCGCGGCGCACATCCAAAATCGATAGGTCGGGATTCGTGCGCAGCAGCACTTCAAGTTCTGAAGCCGTAACTGTTTCGACGTGGTCGACCTCTTTACCGGCCGCCAACCACGCGCCAAATCCACCTTCGAGTGTGCCTAGTGTGCGGTCGTAGCCCACCCGTGCCAATCGCGTCACTGCCTCTTCTTCACGGCCTGGATCAGTGACCAGCAGCAGCGGCTGCTGGATGTCGAGCACAAGGGTTCCGACCCAATTCGCATACTGGCCGTCAATGCCAATATTTACGGAGTTCGGAATATGGCCCGCCACAAAATCGTCCGCCTTACGGGTGTCGATCACCAGCGCTCCGGCCTCGTTCGCCAGATCCTCAAACGCCTGAGGTTCGAGCGATCGAGTGCCCTGAGCTACTACATCGTGAATCGAATCGTAGCCCTTGATGTTCATCAGCACGTTATGCGGGAAGTAGCTCGGCGGCGGAGTCAATCCGTCCAGCAATGCTGTGATAAACGTTTCGCGATCCATGGGCTGAAGTGCGTAGTTGGTTGCCTTCTGGTGACCGAGCGTATCGGTGGTTTCATCAGACATGTTTTTACCGCAGGCGGAACCGGCTCCGTGACCCGGATACACGACCAAATCGTCGGGCAACGGAAGGATTTTCGTTCGAAGCGAGTCGTACATGTGCGAGGCCAACTTTTCTTGGGTCAAGTCCGAGATTACATGCTGCGCGAGGTCTGGACGGCCCACATCACCGATGAACAAGGTATCACCAGTGAAAATTGACGTGGGTTTACCCGTCTCATCGTGAAGCAAAAAGCAGCTAGATTCCATGGTGTGGCCCGGGGTGTGAATCACTTGAATGCTCAAATCACCCACGTTAAACACTTGACCGTCAGTTGCCGTTGTGGCCACAAATCCAGGCTTTGCCGTGGGGCCAAAGACAATTTCAGCTCCGGTCTCTTTGGCTAGGTCCAAGTGACCCGACACAAAATCCGCGTGAAAGTGGGTTTCAAAAATGTACTTAATCTTCACACCATCTGCGGCGGCACGCTCGATGTAGGGTTTGGTTTCGCGCAAGGGGTCAATGATGGCGGCCTCGCCGTTGGATGCAATGTAGTAGGCGCCGTGGGCCAAACATCCGGTGTAAATCTGCTCGAGTTTCATAGGGTTGGTTTTTGAGTTTGATTAACCCAAACTTCATCAATTGCACCGACGTAGTTTATGACAAAAGTCACGTCCGTACGGGGCGCATTTTGTGCGGAATTTGAACCGAACTTTGACCCATGACCGTCACCCACGTAGTACGCATGTGGCCCGACGAGGGCGACCCCCAGTTTGGAAGCTTTGTACGCAGCCACATCACCGCGCTGCGCGATGCCGGGCTGCAGCAGCGCGTGGTGGTATGGTCTGGGCGGAGCGAGCATCCACTTCCACTCGACGGAGTTCACGTCGTGGCCGGCCCCGCGGTACTCCCTGGTCCAAAGGGCTGGAACGCCAAAGTCCGCAGCGTACTAAACCTTGGCCGCCCAGGCGTGCTGCACGTGCACGGTTCTGGCGGCGACACCGCCTACCTATTTGTGCGCAGCATTATGCAGTGGGGCCAGCGCCTACCGCGCGTGATCTCTGAACATCAGCACTTTGGCGACGGCGACCTTGCAAGCGGAACCCTTTGGACCCACCGCCTGGCCAACGTCCGCACCGCCGTTTCGCCCTTTTTGGCCGATCGCTTTGCTGCGATTGGACGGGTTGACGTCGTGCCCAACTGCTGGGACGCTCCTCTGCCCCACCAGCTTCGCCAGCCCCATAGCGGAGGACGCCGCGTGCTCCACGTCGGGGACTGGGTCGACGCCACCAAAGGTATTAGCCCGCTCCTCGAGGCATGGCGGATCCATTCGGAGCGCAATCCCCTCGACCACGTCACTTTAGTTGGAGAAGGGGTTGACCGCACCCTACTCGAGCCCCTCGTTCGGGCGACCCCGAACTGCACGTGGCTCGGCCGCATGGCCCCAACAGACCTCGAGTCCGAAATGGGGCGCCACGACGTCCTCGTCGTGAATTCCCCCCGCGAAACGTTTTCAATGGTGGTGGGGCAAGCGCGCGAGCGCGGGCTGCACGTATTGAGCACCCGCTGCGGCGGACCCGAATCCGTGTACCAGAACGTACGTGGAATCACCTACCGCGACGGATTGTCGAATGACGTTACCGACCTTGCCGCTGCCTTACACGCCCTGCCTTTGGCCTCAGAACTGAATAGCGTCGAAGAACTCGCGATGTTCCGACCCGAAGAAGTAGCCAAGCAGTTTACCGCACTCTACCGAAGTGTAGGTGTGAACAAGTAGTAGGAAGCAATCAAGAGCGCGCAAACGACACCAGCGGACCAACATTACCAGAGTCCGCTAGCCTAAGGGCATTGAGGTAGCTCACCCTCGTAGTTTCGGCATTAGCGTTTGATAATCGACCCCAAGTGAATTCGGGCATTCCAAAAATCCGAACCGCAATAAGATCGGCCATCAACCTCGAATGCCGTCCGTTTCCATTTGAAAAACAATGAATGGCAACGAGTCGGTGCTTGAATCTAATTGCAATTTCATCGGGTGCGAACGATTTGTGATGCATCCAGAATTCCGTATCGTCAATGAGCACCTTCAATTCAACAGGTATTTGGTACCAAGTACCACCAATATTGGTTTCATGCGTGCGAAATACTCCAGCCCAACTCCAAACCTGGCCAAACATTTGGCGGTGGACCGCACGGACAAAATCCATCGACAAAACGTTCCGTGTTGGCGTGGAGCGAAGCCACAATATTGCATCGTTAATATTCGCCTGCTCGAATTCATTGAGCTGGCCTTGTGTGGATACCGACTTAATGCGAATACCCCTGAGTTGTTCCGCTTCGATGGGCGTCTGACCCGGTTGGTGGTGCAGCGTTAATCCCACAAAGTGCGAGGCATTTCTTCGCGCAATTCAGTGGTGAGGCGATCCAACTCCATGGCCCTGTACACTGCCGAAGTTTCTTGCCGCTCAAGCATCATGGTTTGGTTGGATCGATCGAGTATTTCAGCCGCTTTACGCCGTGCTTGGGAATCTAAACTCTGCTGAAGCGTCCCTCCTTTGGGTCGCAAATAGTAAACAAGTTCCATATCCAATGCCTCAGCTGCTTTTGCCAAAGTGCTTAACGAAATGCTCCCGTTTTGTTCATTCTGCTCGTACTTCGCCAAGGCATTGGTAGAAAGCCCCAACCGAGCTGCAAGCTGACGTAGTGACATTCCGAGTGCCAAACGCACTGTCTGTATCCACCCCGAAGACACATGTACGTATTCTCCGCGTTGAGCTTGCTCAATCAATTCGTTTGCGTGGCGTAGCGCCAGCGCCTTCATTGCTTTTTTCACAACCTAAAGGTATAAAAAATAAATTTTATTTACACCTTCAAGTTTAAAATATTGCGTTTTATTTACACCTTTAGGTTGCAAAAATGAGCCTCAATG
>CBFHNK010000051.1:0-11391 GCA_965657195.1 uncultured Schleiferiaceae bacterium | reverse complement strand
GAGGAGCGGTAGGGTCACTTCCCAGATTCCGTCGCCGTTGGCGTCGCTCATCGCGTTACAGTTACCACACCAGTTGTTCCAGAGGCCGTTTACTTCAGGCGTTGTAAAGCCTTGAGTTACTTGGTTCATGTCAACCTGGAAGGTTACGTTGTGCGTTACCGGAGCTGGTGCGAAACCAAACGTAGTATCAGCAATGATTCCATCGACAATGACGTTTTGGCCTGCAGCACCCTGGCGGAGCGCAATCGCCTGAACGGCGGTTAAGTCGGCAGCGGTTCCGGTCAAGGGGCCAATTGTGGGTGTAGCGGGAAGGGACGCAATGTTGTCTCCGTCCTCAAACAACCACAGGCTTACCTGATCGTTGGCTGCACCTGAGACAAACTGGTACTTCACGACCACGAGGTAGGTGGTTCCGATCGTCAGGTTTGCCGTGGTATCAGAGGTTACCGATGAACTATTGAATGTCAAACCTACCTTGAACTGCGTCGCAGGATCGGTTCCGGGCAGCACGAACGTGCGCGCACGAAATGCGGTAGAGATCGACGAGTAGTTAGGCGTCGTCATGTTCGAGTACTCCGCGTAGTGAAAGAAGTACGAAGTAGCCACGGTACCGTTCGCCTTGATCAAGAAGGAGGTGTAGACCGCACCGGTATCGACGTCTACCGTAAACGGTTTGTTGACATCTTGGCCGGTGTTGACTACACCTGCCGCGTTGCCGACGCCTGAGCCGGGATAGGCGGTTTGGGTCCACGACAGGCCGGGGCTCACCACAGCTACTGCATTCGTGGTTCCTCCGCTGTGGGCATACCAACCCATATTGGTCAACAACGCATTCGTCGTATCGTTAAAATGCTCTACCAAGAGCGGATTTTGCGCGTACCCCCCAATCGTGGCGGTCGCAGCAAGAAAAAGTAAGGTTTTTTTCATGGCTTAAAGTTAAGGATAGAGAACGAATTAAAAACGTAATTGAATCATGGTTGCAAGGCGGGTTTCACTCGGTTTCGCCACAAAATCAAGGCGTTGAATTCCGACAAACCACTTGACTTGGTGCTCAACCACATAGCGATTGATGCCCAAAAGCGACTCCGACGCAGCCTCGACCAAACTACCGGAGTAGTCGCCAAACTCAGGCAGAACAAGGCTTCGGCGGCCCACTACAGCCCAGCGCGACGGGTGCACGTACTCGACTTGGCCCGTAAATGCGCGACCCAGGTGAAGCACCCGGCTAATCTCTTGAGGGCGCAACAGATTCGATACTGAGGGTGTCCACTGAAGTCCATCCAAATTGGTCGCAGTGGCGTACATCATTTGACCATAGATCGAAAGTCCGCCCTTGGTCGCAAGCACGTCGGCCGACCACTTGCGGTAGTCGGGAAAGGCGGCATCGGAACCTCGGTACATTTGAAACGCCCCGTGGCCCTCTCCCACCGCCTGGCTCGCGCCGCGGTTGTAGGACCCCGAAAGGCCCACCAGCACCCGAGTCTTGCGGTCAAACGAAGCAAACTGAATCGGTGCCTGACTTGACTTAGGAGCGCCAAAGCTCAATTCTACCCGACCTGAATACTTCAAACCGCCAAGGTCCACATCGCGCGAATCCACGCCAAACGAATTCCGGCCGTCGCCCGAGGTAACCTGAGCGTATGCGCCCATTCCCCATCGGTCCTTGGCCACGCGGTGGTCGAGCATGACTCCGGCTTCGCGGCCTGAACGTGAAAACGTGTGCGCCGCAAGGCTGCGCATTGGAGCCGCCTGAAGGTCTTCAAACACCAGCATTTCGAGGCCGTTCCCGACATTTTGCATTTGACCGACGGTGATTCGGCTCCCCCATCGCGTGGTATGGCGCACCCATGCGTCGAGCAGTGGGGTCGTTTGCGCAAAATTGAGTTGCACTAAAAATTCCACGGATTCGGGTCGCGCGGAACCCTGCAACCGCATAAAGCCCAGCGAGGGGTAGGCTTGGAGCCCACGTCCCTCGGCGTCCCAAATTGAGGTTCCGAGCAACTGAACGCTGCCGCCCATTGCCATTCGGTACTGGCCGTCTGCAGAAGCCGCGGTCAAACCATTGCCCAGGCTAAAATCTAGGTTGCCCTGTGCCACCACCGGAAGCACCGTGACTGCCCACGTACAAAGGCTAATTAGTCTCTTCATAAATTGCATAATAAGGAAGTTGTTTACCTACCGAACACTCGATTAATCCATTGCGAACCAAACTATTATCGAGCTCTGGCTCAAACAGTTCGTACCACAAACGCGACGGCATGTCATCCATCGCCACAATTAAAAACTCACCCTTGACCGTGGTTGGCACCTGGGTGCACACGACCTTTTGGGTCCGCTGGTTGTTCGCGCCGAGCCCTTCAGTCCGTTGGGTAACCTCATAGGCCATTGCCTTTTGGTTGAGCGATTTCGTCTCTTGATTCACAAAAAATCCCGATCGGATCAATTCAGGCGTCAGCGCAGCCTTGTCCAACGCATAAAACTTGGGCTTCGGGCGGCGAACGCGCGCCTGCATCTGTGCGTAATCACGGGTTGCGAACCTCCACGACGCCGTATCGCGCTTCGCGAGGTCAATAAACGTGAAGCGGCGTTGATCGATGGGCTGGTTCAGCTCGATCACGGGCCCCATTGGGTCGCGGTGCGCGGCATCCAGCACTGCACGCAGGTGAACGGGGTCGGCAGCCGCCTTTTGCACATAGGCCATACCAATGACCGCCATCGAGTGCACGCGACGCTTGAGGGCGCTTCGACCTTGGCCCACTCCGCGGGTCTCAATCAGTGCACTCACGCAGTTGTGCAGCGCGTAGTTGGTCGCCGTCGACCGTGGGCTGGCGGAACCGAGCCGCATGCGCATGCTTCCGCGGTCGTCCTCAGGAACAAAGTAGGCATGCGTTCGGTATCCCCACTTCGCAGCTGCAGTGGCCGCTCCGTCGACGTAGGCGGCGATTTCGGCGCGAAGAACCTCGGGAATGTTCACGTTCGACGACCCCAAAAACATGTTGTCGTAGTAGGCCGTGACCCCGCGCGAACCAATCTCGGTAAAATCGCTGCGGTACGGGCGGTATTCGTGAAAATCGAGCGCCACTTCGGGTTGAAATTCCTTAAAAACCGCCATAATCAGCTGGTTCTCAGGGCCCTGTCGCATCATCATGTCCCGATTCAAATCCATTCCCGACGCGGACTGGCGCATGGCTCGGGCATAGCCGTCGGGGTTCGCAATGGGAACCACCATGAGCTCCACCCCGTTGGCCAGTTCTGGATTGCGAAGCACCATCTCGACCAACTGCATCACCCCATCCGGAGTAGCTTGCTCGTCGCCGTGCAGTGCTCCCTGAACCCAAATCCGTACCGGATTAGCCACCGGATCTGAGCCGTTGACCCTGAAAGCCAAGATGCTGCGACCCCGCGGCGACGTACCGAGGTTGATCGGTTCAACCTGATCGTTGGGAAGGTGTGCGGTCAGTTGGTTAAACCACTTCACGACCTCTTCTTGGGTTGAAAACCCCTTGTCCTTTTGGAACGCGGGCGTGGTCAATTCAACCGCTGGATCCGGAAAAAACACGGCGCCAAAGCTTCCGTCGGGTCCCGAAGATGCCCCCGAAACCGCCAGCAGCCCTAGTGCGAGAATGCCCCACCTCATAGCATGAACGTGGTGCACCAGCGGACCGTCCACTCGGGTGCAGTTAAAAATGAATTCTCGTGATTGCGGGCGTCGGGGCCCACGGCGTTCCACGTTGCAGATAGTTGATGCTTTAGGCCGTACCACCTTGACGCATAGCGCGTTAATCCAACGGTATAGTACTGGGGACGGTCGTAAAAAGCTCCGTTGCGCAAAAACGAAAAATCCGCGGGGTTGAGCTGTGTCGCCCGAATGTCCACCGACCAGTTTGAGGGGAGCACGTAGCCCGCCTGCACGTTGAATCCGCTTCCGTTCATCATTCGGTTGCGTACGTACGCCGATACATCGTTCACCCCATCAATTTCAAAGGTTGAAGCCACTGAACCGTCGTTGCGGACGCGGTACGCAATTCCCTCAGGAACATAGGCTTGGGCCTGAATCCACTCGGCGAGGAGCGAGAATCCGCGGTACTTCAGCATGCCGTCAACCCCTACTTGCGCGTAGTTGGGCAGCAAGGGGTCGAGGTTGGCGTCCAGGTAGAGAATGGCGCCCTGCTCGCGGCCCCGGCGACTGCTCACGCCTTGGTTGAAGTTGGCGTAGGCTCCCAGAATGAGTTTTGGCGTTCGCTCTCGGACCAAATCTGCCTGGCGAAACTGTCCAAACCGCGTAAATAGCCCGTTCGGAACCCAATCCAGGCGCGCTGCGTACTTCAAGCCACCGTAGTCGCGGCCAAACGGATTGGCTCCGTCGCCCGTGGTGATGGCCACAGCCGGCCTCAGAAACTGCTTGCCGGTGAGCCGCACGCGTCCGTCGTAAAAAATGCCCATTTCGGCAATGGTCGCAAATGCCGAAGAGACGCGGCTGCGTTCCACGAGCTGCAGTGTTCCGGAATTCATTTGCATTTCACGCGGACCCGCGGGGTTTCCACGTTGCCCGAGGGTGATGCGGTGCTGCGGGGTGATTCGGTAGCCGACAAACGACTGAAATAGAATAATTCCCTCGGCGTCATCGAGTTCTGAGGTTCCGGATACGTCCAGCGTCAGCCGGTAGTAAAAGCGGCTGTCGCGGTGGTCGCCGGCAAAGCGAACGCGGGCGCGGCGTAAACGGGTCCGAACTGTGGCGTCCGAAAACACCTCAGACGGGCCGTACTTCCATTCAAGGTGCGGCTGTACCAACGCGGTGATTTCACCCGTGAACGGGCCTGACTGGTAGCTCCACCCCTCACCCAACTGGTAGTTTTGGACGCTTGAGGTCATGTCGTCCTCCCAATCCTGGGCCAAGGCGGCGAGCGGAACCGCCAAGGCGGCGATTAAAGTGCAAACGCGCATATGCTTTGGTTTTGGTAGTTCCACGAACCGCGGGCCATCACGGCTCCAAGGTTCCAATTTGAATCAAAAAGGCAGAAATCCGCGTCCGCACCGACTTCGATGCGCCCTTTATGGCTGAGGCCAAGGTTGCGCGCGGGGCTACTCGTCACCGGTTTCAGGGCGACGGACGGATCCACGCTTCCTTCGCGGACCAAGGACTGAAACGCCTGCATATTCGCCGCAATGGGTGCCGGACGCGTGCCTACGACCTGTCCCGAGGTGTCCTTGCGGTCAAGACCCGCGTGCCCGTCGGTTGAGAACGTGATGAGGTCGGGGCTCACCCCCGCTTCGAGGGCGCGCAGCGCCGCCAAATGCGGATCGGTGTACTTCGAGGCGCCAGTGGTGATGTCAATGCTGCCGCCGCGAAGCGCAAATTCAATGGCCTGAGTAAAGAGCGACTCCGTACGAGCCACATGCGTCGGTGAAAGGTGCTGAATGGGCGCTTCAAAGTGGTCAAGCATTTCAAACAGCACATCCATTTGCGATACGGCTCCGCCCAAGTGGAAGTGCAAAATGCCTTTTTTGCCGGACACCATTCCGCCCACGACAACCTCACGCACGCGGCGCATCAAATCGGTCGCCGTCGGAAAACTTGAACGAATGTCACTGATTGCGATTTTGCACCCGAGTACCGGCTGAATAAAGACCATGTCGCCTTGAATGCTTCCGGTGACGTGCTTGGGGTCCATTCCGTAGTAGCCGGTGAACATGTAGGCAGACATCCCCTGTTCGTTGAGGCCTTGAACCTTGGCGTACAGTGCTTCAATCGAACGCGTTGCACCGTCCGTCCCGAGTAAGCCCACCACCGTAGTGCTGCCGACCGCCATGAATTCGTCCATCGAAATTTCGCCGGTCAGCGACGAAAACCCACGCTTGCCCCCCGCGCCCGCCACGTGGACGTGCTGGTCGATCAAGCCCGGAGTCAGCACCGCGCCCTGCAGGTCTACGCTCCGAAGACCCGGAACCCGTACGTCCAAATTCGGACCCATCGCAGCCACGCGCCCCCCGGCGACCAAAATGTCAGCTATTCCAAGCGGTTCCGGGCTCCAGATTTGGGCGTTTTGAATGAGGTACATAGCTAGTTAGGCGAAAAGTTGAAGGATAATCATAAGAACAAGGCTTCCGAGCACGGGAATCGCGTTGCGCTTCGCCAGCTCCATGGGGCTCACTTTGGCGAGGGCCGCCACCGCAAGCAGCACGCCTGAAATCGGCGAAACCGTACGCCCCATCGAGGCCGCCAAATTCATAGGCAGCAGGATGCGCACGGAACTCAACCCAAATCGGGCAGCCACATCGGGAATCAGGGGCGAAAACGAGAAAAAGGCAGCGTTTCCGGACCCCATAAGTATCGAGGCCAAAAAAATCAGCACCACAAAGGCGACGATCACCAACGCCTCACTCGCCCCAAAACTTTGGATGGCGGCGAGCATTGCGTCCATAAATCCGAGGGCAATTAAGCCGTCGGCAAACACTTCCGAAACGAGTACAAGCGTCACGACGGAGGTAAAAATGCTTCCCATCCCCTTCCAAAACACCGAAATCGAGTCAATCGACCCCCGAACATCGCGCGAACTGAGGGTGTGCAGCAGCCACGCGACCCCAAATGACATGAACATTGACGCTGTGGTCGTCAGCGTAAACTGCGGCCCCCAGACCTCAGTGGCGACATAGCTCGCGACCATCATCAGGATCGGCAGCACCGGAACCACCGCGTAAATCATCGGCTTCACTGCCTTTACTTCAGATTCTGTCACGTGCGCCACGTGCGGAACCGCGTCTGCGCCGCGGTCAAAAATCCAGTTACTCAGCCCGTAGAGGACCGCAATCGCCACCATCAGCGGCAACGCCAAGAGCATCTGGTGCACCACCACATAATCAACCACCGGAATCCCAGCGGCCTTCGCTGCCGCGGCCGTAAGTGCCGAAGCCGGACCAATTCCGAATGCCGTCGTACCCGTAATCACCGAGGCGGCCGTCACCGGACGCACGCCCAGGCGCAGCATCACTGGGTAGGCAGAGGCCATCAGAAGTACGGCCAAGCCCGCGGCTGAGGTTACGCACACAAAAATCAACTGGCCGAGCGGAATCAGCGCAAGTACGAGCACATTGGGCGGCAACTTCAAATGCTCCAGAGTGCGCATGGCCCGAACGACTAAGGATTCCGAAGCCCCGATGTGGTCGGCATAGGCCACAAAGCCCCCGATGCTCATGATCATGAGACCGACTCCGCTCAAACTCGACGCAAACGAATCCACGATGGCACTGACCACAGGGATTCCCTCGCGCAAGCCTGCACTCTGGGGCGTCCCAAGGGCCAGCGACGTCAGCATCAGCACTACCGCGGCCACAAAGAGCACGGACTGCGCATGCCACTGCCGGTACAGCGACCACGCCGTCAGCGAAACCAGAATACAAAGTACCAGCAAGGCCATGTAAAACGCTTAAAACGGACTTCCGTCCAAACGGGTACCTGGCGAAAACAGAAGCGTTCCGCTGCCCACCGTGCTGTGCTGCACAAACTCCCCGGTAATGTCGGGGCTGCGCGTATACGACTCGTTGGGGTTGTCTGAATACGGCGCCACATCAAACGTAATCATCACGGAGTCCTGAGCATCCGTAATCGTTAGGAGGTCGCCCGCATTGTTCAAGTTCATCGCGCCAGTGGTGGTGGTCTGAACCACGGCTCCGCCGAACGAGCCCGTAGGTGTTCCGCCGCCAAAGAGCACCAAGGCCGTTCCGCTCGGAATCACCGACCCCGCCGGAAACACGTGCCGGGGCGTACCCGATGCCAACGCGCTCGCGTCGTAGACCTTCCAACCAGTCAAGTCCAAGGGCTGACTGCCCGTGTTCAGCAATTCGATGAACTCATCCTCGTCCTGCACGTACACACCATCTCCGTTGGCATCGCCGAGCAAACCCGAATTCGAGGGGTCGTAGAGCACCTCATTCAGCACAATCGAGGGGCCGGCTTGGTCGTCGTCGTCGATCGTGAACGAAGCCACGCTGTTCGCGTCGGCCAACGCATTGATGGGGTTGCTCATGCGCACCTCCACAAATTCGCTGCCTTCGACCTCGCTGTCGTCGATCGCGGTGACGGTGACAGAGGCGCTGAGGCTTCCGGCCGGAATCACCACTGTCGTCGCCGAAACGCTGTAGTCGTCGGCCGTGGCCGTCCCGCTAAAGTCCAACTGAACTTGTACTTCGCGGGTCGAGACCGCGTCGAGGGTGACGACGAGGTCGAGGGTTCCGCCGTTTTCGGGCATCACGGTGGCGGACGCTTGGATTTGAGCCAGCGGAATCAGGTCCACATCATTGGTCGAGCACGACCAAACTCCGAGCAGGGCTGCGGGTAAAAGGTTTCGGACGGTAAGCGGCATATCATAAAGGGATTGAATGGTAAAAATCCAATCCTTTCGCCGTTGAAAACAGGCCAATTCAAACTAATTTAACAGTCCAATAACCCGACGGAATGAACCTACCCACCATTACGCGCGCCTTTGCCGACCGTACCGAGCAGGGAATTGCCAAAAACCAGAAGTTCAGCATCCTACTGCACGTGCTCGTCGAGCTCATCGACTCGGGCATGCTGCCCGAAGACAGTGACTTGCCCCCGACCCGGACCTTGAGTCAGGCTTTGGGCCTATCTCGGGCTACCGTCGCCAAGGCCTACGAACACTTGCTCTTTTTGGGCAAAGCCCAGAGCCGTCAGGGTTCACGGGTTTGGGTTGCCCCGATCCCCTTTCGCAGCGCCGAACCGCACACCGCGCCCACAAAAAACGAACAACCGCAGCTGTCTGATCTCGGGCGTGCCTTTTTGGCCCAAAGCCCTGAGGTCCGCTCGACAGGTTCCAGCGTGCACCCCCTGCAGCCGGGGGTTCCGCCACTCGATCTATTCCCCGTCAACCAATGGCGCAGCTTGACCAACGACTACTGGCGCAACGTGCGGATCTCGGGCCTCACCTATTCGAGCACCGCCGGCCAGCAGGTTCTGAAGCAAACCCTTGCCCAGCTCCTGTACAGCGAGCGCGGAATCCGATGCGAACCCGACCAAATCGCGGTAGTTTCAGGGTCCGTTCAGTCCCTGTTTCTGGTCGGAAGCCTCTTACTCAATCCCGGCGATTCCGTCGCGCTCGAGAACCCTACCTTCCCGAACGTGCACCGCATCTTTAGCGGACTTCGCGCCCACAAGGTTGAGCTCGATTCTAAACTTGGTCAGTCCTTGGGCGCTGCGCGACTCGCCCACGTCGCCACCAGCGAAGCCTACCCGTTGGGGCCCGCCATAACCATTGAGCGTCGGGCTGAGCTTGCCAATCAGCTTGCCGCTCAGGGCGGGTACTTGATTGAAAACGACTACGAACACTCCTTGGGCCAATCCGCTTCGCACAGCTTACTCGCCCACGACCACTACCACAGCAACATAATCTACTTGAGCACCTTCAACCGTGTGCTCCACCCCTCGATTCGCATCGGATTTATGGTGCTTCCCCACGAGCTTGTGCGCCCTATGCATGCGCTCATGGGCCAATCCCACCGCTTTGTATCCACGAGCGCGCAGACCGTGCTTCACGAATTCATCCAAGCTGGGCATTGGCAGCAGCACGCCAAGCAGCTCCATCGAGCGATCTCCGCGCGTAAAGCGGCGCTGCATGAATCTGTCCGACTGCATTTTCCCTCTGACTGGTCGCTTCAATCCGCTGTGGGTGCGCAGCACGCCTGTCTGATTCCGCCGAGCGGAACCTCTATACCCGACCGACTCCGCGTCCGATTCAACCAGCTGGGCATTCACCCGCACGTCCTCGAGGACCACTATTGGACCGGCAGCCCCCAGCAGGGGCTTGTGCTCGGCACCGGAAGCGTCCACGAATCCCAAATGAACCACTGGATCAGTGTGCTTTCAGAACTCTTGGTGCCCAAAGCTGCCCCCAAACTGGACTACAAAAAATAAGAAAATTGGACTGCAACCAAAGCCTTCAAGGCGGTCAACTTCGCATCATGCTCCACCGCATACTCACCGTATTCGTGCTCGCCGCGCTCACTTCGTGCTTGCCCGACCCACCTCCGACGCCGACTGACGGCCCCTTGGACCGCAGTACCTACACGGGTACCGGTACCTTCACCTTTACGCCTACGGGCCACTTGAGGGACCGCCCCATTACGGTGTACTACCACATCCCCGATTCCGCCCACCAATCCAGCCCCATCGCCCTGGTCATTCACGGCAACGCCCGCGACGGCGAATTCCTTCGCGACGCACTTAAAGCGGAATCCAATGAGCGCAACGCAATCATAATCATGCCCAATTTTGGCAGCGCGGAGTACCCCAACAACTACTTTCTATTGGGGAACCTCTTTGACGACGGCGAAAACCCGAGTACCGCCACCCGCAACGACAGCACCCAGTGGACGTACGCGATTATTGAGCAGTTATTCAGCCAGTTTCGCACGGCTATCGCCAGCAAGGACGCCCGCTACGACCTCATTGGCTTCTCTGCCGGAGGCCAATTCGCCCATCGATTCGCCTTTTTTGCGCACCGTCCGCAGTGCGACCGAATTGTAGCCGCATCGTCAGGCTGGTACACCTTGCCGACCGAGAGCATCGAGTTTCCGTACGGCCTCGGGCTCACGGAGCGCTCAAGCAGTGCAGACATTCGATCTGCCTTGTCCACCCGCCTTCACCTTGCCGTCGGAGCCGCCGACACCGACCCCAATTCCTCGGGCCTGAGGCACACTTCTGAGGCTGATGCCCAGGGAATCAACCGCGTCCAGCGCGCCAACTTCGCCTACCAAACGGCGCTCGACCAATGTGCTGCATTGGGGTCGCCCTGCGGTTGGTCGCTGCACCTCGAACCGGGCGTAGCCCATTCTGCCCAAGCCATGGGCGCATACGCATTAACCTACCTCTACCCGTGAACATCAAGCAACTAAGCCTTGCGGCCGGCCCAATCGGCTACCTCGCGTGCCAACTTCTCGACATTCCCTTTGAACAGCGCGTCGTCCTCGGAACCGCCTTCTGGATGCTCCTCTGGTGGTTCACTGAGGTGCTTCCGCTCGGAATCACCGCCTTGCTTCCGCTCGTCCTCTTTGGCGGAACCGGCATTCTCAGCAATTCCGAACTCGCCAACGCCTACGCCAACCCGCTCATCTACCTCTTTATGGGCGGATTTTTTCTCGCGCGCGGAATCGAACGCCACAACCTGCACCGCCGCCTGGCCCTCGGAATCCTGCGCCACGTCGGCCACCGCAGCCACACCGTCCTCGGCGGCGTCATGCTCGCCACCTTCATCCTGAGCGCGTGGATGAGCAACACGGCTACGGCGGTCATGATGCTTCCGCTCACGCTTTCGCTGCTCAGCCACCTCCCTGGCAAACAAGAAGCCCAGAACAATCTTGAGCGCCGCGTCCTACTCG
>CBFHNK010000050.1:0-11422 GCA_965657195.1 uncultured Schleiferiaceae bacterium | reverse complement strand
GAGTGAAAATGGCCAAGAAGATGCCCGAAATCCAGAAGCGGGTCACGATTTTGGATTCGTGCAAGCCCTTCTTTTGGTAGTGGTGGTGCAGCGGCGACATCAAAAAGATGCGGCGGCCCTCGCCGTACTTCTTTTTGGTGTACTTGAAGTAGCTGACCTGCAGGACCACGCTGAGGTTTTCGACCAAAAAGATTCCGGCCAAAATGGGAACCAAAAGCTCTTTGCGAATGGCCAGTGCAAATACGGCGATGATGGCGCCAATCGACAGGCTGCCCGTGTCGCCCATAAAGACTTGCGCGGGGTAGGTGTTGTACCAAAGAAAGCCGATGGCGGCTCCGAGGAAGGCGGCGGCGAACACGATCATTTCGCCCGACATCGGGATGTACATGATGTCCAGGTAACTGGCGAAGACGACTGAACCGCTGACGTAGGCCAGTACCGCGAGGGTGAAGGCGATGATGGCCGAGGTTCCGCCCGCCAATCCATCGAGGCCGTCGGTCAAGTTGGCGCCGTTGCTGACCGCCGTGATGATGAAAATCACGATCGGAATGAAGAGCAACCACGCCCAATCGGCCTTATCGATGCCGTCGGAGCCAAAGACTAAGTCAGCATAGTCAAAGGTGGAGTCCTTGATGAACGGAATCGTAGTCCGCAGGTGCCGTTCGGCGGGTCCAAACTTGGGCTTGCCTCCGCCCACTTCGCCGTAAAGTTCGTCGAACGCCGTCGCCGGAAGCTCCTCTTTCATTGTCACGTCGGGGTGAAAGGCGAGCACGGCTCCGACCACGAGGCCCAGCGTGACTTGCCCGATTACTTTAAAGATTCCGCGAAGCCCCTGCTTGTTTTTGCGAAAGACCTTGATGTAGTCGTCGGCGAACCCAATGGCGCCCATCCACACGGTGGTAAGCAGCAGTAATTGGATGTAAATGTTTCCGAGGTCTGCCACGAGCAGTACCGGAATGATGATGGCCGCCAAGATGATGAGGCCGCCCATGGTGGGGGTTCCGGCCTTGCTGAGCTGGCCTTCGAGGCCGAGGTCACGCACGGTTTCGCCCACCTGGAGTTTGCGGAGCAGCTTGATCAGACGTCCGCCGAACGCCAGGCTAATGGTCAGCGAGAGCAAGATGGCGAGGGCCGCGCGAAACGTGAGGTAGCTGAACAAGCCTGCGCCGGGCAGGTCGTAGGGCTTGAGGATGTCAAATAGGGCGTACAGCATGGTTTACAGGTTGTTAAACTGGGCTTTGAGGGTGGCGACGTCGTCAAACGGGTGCCTGACAGCGGCGATTTCTTGGTAGGTTTCGTGGCCTTTGCCAGCGATAAGAATGACGTCTCCGGGGTTGGCTAGCTGTACCGCCAGCTTGATGGCCTGGGCGCGGTCGCTGATGCGCAGGGTGCGGCGCTTTTGAACCGGATCCAAACCGGCTTCCATGTCGTCGAGAATGGCTTCGGGGTCTTCGCTGCGCGGGTTGTCGCTGGTCAAAATGGCTTTGGTGCTGCGGTCTGCAGCGATGCGGGCCATCTCGGGGCGCTTGCCCTTGTCGCGGTCGCCTCCACAGCCGATCACGGTGATAATTTGCTGGGCTCCTTGGTTGAGGTCCTGCAGCGTTTTGAGCACGTTTTCGAGCGCGTCTGGAGTGTGGGCGTAGTCGACGATTCCGATGCGGTTGTCGGGGCCGGCAATTTTTTGGAACCGCCCGTCGACGCTGCGAACCGCGCTCAACGCTTGAAGTGCTTCGTCGGCCGGAATCCCCAATTCCACCGCCACGCCGTACATCGCCGCCATGTTGTACGCGTTGAATGCGCCAATGAGCTGCGACCAGCACTCGCGCTGGTTGATGCTAAGCAGCGTGCCCTGTAGGTGCGATTCGAGGATTTTTACCTTGATGTCGGCCGGACGCTTGAGCGCATAGGTGCGGGTGCGCGCTGCGCAATCCAAAAGCATGGTTTCGCCGTGCGTGTCGTCGGAATTCACAAGCGCAAACGCGTCGGAACCCAGTCCGTCGAACAGCATCTTTTTGGCGGCCACGTAGTTGTCCATCGTCTCGTGGTAGTCGAGGTGGTCGCGCGAGATGTTGGTGAATACCGCGCCCGCGAACTTCAGGCCCGTCACGCGGTGCTGCACGAGTCCGTGCGAACTTACTTCCATGAATACCACTTTGCATCCGGCGTCGCGCATGCGGGAAAGGTGGCCCTGCAGTACCCACGCGTCAGGCGTAGTGTGGGTCGCCGGCTCTTCGACGGAATTCACGCAGACTTTGACGGTGCTGATGAGGCCGGTTTTGACTCCGCGGTGCATGAGCATGTGGTAGAGCAGGGTAGCGGTGGTGGTTTTTCCGTTCGTCCCGGTGACGCCCACCACGGTCATTCCCTGGCTGGGTTGGTCAAACCACGAACAGGCGATTCGAGCATAGGCTTCGGGGCTGTTTACCACGGTGATCCAGGTGACCCCGGGGGCGGGATCAGCCGGAACCTCTTCGACGACAATCGCTTTTGCTCCGGCGGCAATGGCTTGTGTCAGGTAGGCGTGGCCGTCAGAATGAGTTCCGCGGACCGCCACAAACATGCTGTCAGGGCGCACCTTGCGGCTGTCGGACGTAACCGACTCGACCGCCAAATTGGTGCTGCCTTGAACGTCCACGAGGCGCACGCCGTACAAAAGGTTTTTCAGCAGCTTCATCCGAGTACGAGGGTTATGGATTTGCGTCCCGATCCGGCCGACCACGAGCGGACGCGGCCGTTGCCGCGCACTTCGACGCGGTAGCCGTGCTGCTCGAGCAATTGCACGGCGTCGGCGCCCTTCCAGCCCGCCCAGTCGGGCATGCTTCCACGTTCAAGGGTCTCTGAAGCGCTCGCCCAGGCCGACTTCGCGACTTCGGCGCGCTTGGAAGCCGTCGATTCGAGGCCGTCGCTCCAGTATCCCCGCGGCGGAACCGTTTCGTCTGGCAAAAATTTGGTAATTCCGAGGGCAATATCCTGAAAGACGGGTGCGGCCACCACGTTCGCATAGTAGCCCATGCTCTTAATCGGCCGCGAAACCACGACCACACACGAGTACTTCGGATTGTCGGCGGGGAAGTACCCGGCAAACGACGCTTGGTAGCCCATGCGCTCAGGGTTCCAGTACTCGAGCTGGCAGGTGCCCGTCTTGCCTGCGAGTTTGAGTGAATCGAGTTTGATGTTGGACGCGGTTCCGCGAATCACCACCTTTTCCATCAAGTCGCGAACCTTGAGCACGTTTTCTTTGGACGCGATGCTGGTGCGGATGTACTCGAGCTCTGACTCGGCTACCACTTGGCCGCGGTCGATGGTACGCTCCCACAGGCGGGGGCGCACCATCTTGCCGTCGTTGGCCAACGCATTGTAGAACACCAGGGTCTGCAGCGGAGTACACTGCACGCCGTACCCAAACATCATCCACGGCAGGGTCGTGCCAGACCAGCGCTTGCCCCCGGGTTGCGGAATAAAGGGCTTACTCTCACCGTTGACCTCGATGCCGGTTTTTTCACCGAGCCCCATTTGGTACAGTCGGTCAATAAAATCCTGAGGATTGGCTAAGTACTTCGGGTAAATTGCTTTGACGACCCCGGTGTTGCTCGACACCTCGAGGGCGCGGCCCAGCGAAATCACCCCGTAGCCGCCCTTGTGCGAATCGTTCACCTTTTTGCCGTGCACCACATACACCCCGCCGTCGGTATCTACGCGGGTGTTGGTGTCTACGATTCCGTCCTCGAGCGCGGCCAGCAGGGCTGCAAACTTGAACGTCGATCCGGGCTCAGTCTTTTCCCAGACGGCGTAGTTGCGCAGCTCAGTGTACACCGAATCGCCCTCTTCGCGGCCCAAATTCACCATGGCGCGGATTTTTCCCGTCGCTACCTCCATTACAATTACGGAACCGTGTTCGGCCCGGTACTTCTGAAGCCGCTCCAGTAGGGCGCGGTGGGCGATGTCTTGGATGCGGGTATCGAGCGTAGTCTCGATGTCGGCGCCGTCGCGGGGCTCGACCTCGTAGTCGGCCTCGATCGGCTTCCATTGGCCCTTGCCGAAGTGCTGCATCCAGCGCCTTCCGTCTTGACCGTTGAGCACGCTTTGGTAGGCCGCCTCAAGCCCCGCCTTGGCGCCGGGCCGCCAGTAGCCGATGGTTCGCTGCGCGAGCATTCCCATGGGCATCAGTCGCGTGAAGCGCTCTTCGGCGATCAAGCCCGTTTTAAACGGACTTCCCTTGAACATAGGAAGCTCTTTAACCTTTCGGTACAAGCTGAAGCTCAGGTTTTTGGCGATAAAGGCGTAGCGCTTCTTGTCGCGGTGCTGGTCGCGCAAAAAGCGGAACCATTCCGAGGCCGTCTTTTCTCCCAGCAGCCGCTGTAGTCCCTTTGCAGTCTCTTGGGCGTGCAGGGCAAAGCGCTCTTCGTCGACCACGGACGCGTCCCAGCGCAGCTCGTACACGGGCATCGACGTGGCCAGTAGTTGGCCGTCCGCCGAGTAAATGTTGCCGCGGCTAGCCGGAACCGACCGCGCCTGCACCACCCGGTTGCGCATGCTTTCGCGAAGTGCGGGGCCGTCTTTGAGCGACACCACGTACAGCTTAACCAGCACGGCCAGTCCAAATACAAAAAGGCCGCCCGTAATTCCGGCAACCCAGCGCGAGCTCAGTTGGTCAGGGTTATTCGGCGTCATCCTGCGGTTTGTTAATGCGGTCCGGAGCCTTTTTCGGCGCAACCAGTCCCAAGGTTTGGGCGCGCTGGCGCACGGAACCTTCGGTGCCCATGCGCATTAAGGTTGATTTGGCTTCGAGGTACTCTGATTTGACTTCGCTGAGCTCTGCACTCAGTTTGCTGATTTGGCGGGCTTGCTGCTCGGCGCGGTGGGCCCAAAAAATGGCGAGCACACCTAGCGCACTTAAAAACGCCACAAACGGTAAGTTGCGCACCACGTACGGATGCCCTAAAAAGCTTCCGCGCAGTACCGACGCGAGGAGTCCTTTATTGCTTTGATTATCCACGGCGTACCTCGATTTTTTCGGCCGCGCGCAAGCGGGCTGAACGTGACCTTGGGTTTTCTTCAAGCTCGGCGGGGCTTGCGCTCACTGGTTTGCGGGTGAGTACTTGGAACGGAACCAGTCGGCGACCAAAATCGTCCCGTTCGGCTTCGCCGTCCAGTCGGCCTTCACGCAGGAGATTCTTCACGCGGCGGTCCTCAAGGCTGTGGTAGCTCATGACGACGAGCCGTCCGCCCACCTTGAGGGACGGGATGCAGTCCGTCAGAAACGTATCAAGTACTTCCATTTCGCGGTTGACCGCAATGCGCACCGCCTGAAAGACGCGTGCCGGAAGCTTGGTGTTGCGCCCCCGCTGGCTGAACGGTTCGAGGACGTCGCGCAGTTGGGCGGTGGTGGTGAGCGGAAGCGCGCGCAAAATTGCAGCAGCCACAGCGGCCGGGCGTTCCACATCGCCAAACTCGGCAAGCACCTTGCGCAGCTCGAGTTCACCGACCTCATTCAGCCATTCGCTCGCGGGTTGTCCGGCTTCGGGGTTCATGCGCATGTCGAGCGGGCCCTCGTACTTGTGGGCGAAGCCGCGCTCAGGCGCGTCGAGTTGGTGGCTGCTAACGCCCAGGTCGGCCAAAATTCCGTCTACCTGCACCGCCCCATGCAGCTTTAAAAAGCGCTTGAGGTGCTCAAAGTTGTACGGAACCAACGTAAACCTCGCATCATCCAGCGCGTTGTCGTGGGCATCAGGGTCTTGGTCAAAGGCAATCAATCGACCGTTGGGTCCAAGGCGTTCCAAAATCGCACGACTATGGCCTCCGCCTCCGAAGGTGGCGTCGACGTAGGTCCCGTCAGGACGGAGGTTTAAAAAATCAAGGCATTCGGCGAGTAAAACAGGGCTATGGTAGCTCATGGTCCCCGTTTTGTCCGCCCATCACATCCTCGGCGAGCTGGGCGAAATCCAGGTCCGAAGGGTTTACTGCCGACTCGTAGGCCGAGCGGCTCCAAATTTCTACTCCAAACGGAGTGCCCGAAAACACGAGCTCGCGCTCTAGCCCCGCAAAGCCGGCTAAGTCCTTGGCGATCAGAATACGCCCCGACGCGTCGAGCTCGACCATCTTGACTCCGGCGTGAAAGAGGCGCACGAAATCCGCATTCTTCTTCACAAAGCGGTTGAGCTTGCCAATCTTTTCAGAAATCGCACGCCACTGGGCCATCGTGTGCAGCTCGAGGCAAGGGCTGAACACACTGCGCTTCAGCACAAAACCCTCGTGCGCAGCCGAATCCAACTGGCGCTTGAGGCCAGCTGGAAGCAGGACGCGGCCTTTGGCGTCCATACTGCATTCATATACACCGAGTACGGAATTCATGGGGTTTGAGCGATTAGCTGCATCAAAAGTACCGAGTTCCTCCCACAAACACCCACTTTCTCCCACAATTGTGAATAACTTTTCCATCTCGAATCTAACACTCTGAAAAACAGTTTCTTGTTTCGGGTTTCTTGTGCCGTTTCGGCAAAGTCCTCAAGGAGTGGGTAGGGAGCTGTGTTTCGAGGGAAGTCGGGGCGTTCCACAAGTCCTTTTCACAGTTTCCGTATCTTTGCCGGATTCCTAAAACGCACCTATGTCGACGCTGACCAACGACGGAACATTTGAATACCTCACCGAAGGCGCCGGGACTCCCATCGTGTTCTTGCATGGATTGATGGGAACCCTGAGCAACTTTGAGCACCAGCTGAACTACTTCAGCCAGCGTGGCTATGAGGTTACCGTCCCATTGCTTCCGCTGTACAGCATGCCGTTGGCGACGACCTCAGTAAAGAGCCTGACCAAGTTTGTCAAGAAGTTCATCGACAAAATGGGCTACGAGAAGGTCTACTTCGTGGGCAACAGCCTTGGGGGCCATATCGCCCTGCTCTTTCAAAAAATGTATCCGGAGCGTGTTGCCGGCCTCGTGCTCGCGGGCTCGAGTGGCCTGTACGAGTCCGCAATGGGCAGCAGCTATCCTCGCCGCGGAGACCGCAACTACATCGCCGAGCGCGTTCGCGACGTGTTCGCCGTGAAAGAAGTTGCCACCGAGGAGCTCATCGACCAAGTGTTTGAAACGGTGAACGACCGGATGAAAGCCATCAAGACGTTGGCGATTTCGAAGTCTGCCATTCGCCACAACATGGCTGAGGATATAAAATCGTTTGACGTGCCCGTGTGCCTCGTATGGGGCAAGCAAGATGCGGTAACCCCCCCCGAGGTAGCTGATAAATTTCATGAGCTCCTTCCCAATTCCGAACTGAATTGGATCGACAACTGCGGACACGCGGCGATGATGGAACATCCCGAAGAGTTTAACGCAATTGTAGACCAGTGGCTTCAGAGCGTGAAGGGCGCCTAAACCTGCACGCCGAGTTCGTACTGTCGTCCCCGCGCGTGGATGAGTGTCCCGAATGGGATCTGCCCGAGTACGCGTTTATTGGCCGATCAAATGTGGGTAAGTCGTCGCTAATCAACAAGTTGGTTGGTAAAAAGGACCTCGCCAAGACCTCGGGTCGCCCCGGTAAAACACAGCTAATTAACCTGTTTAAAATTGATCACGGAACCTGGGTTTTGGCCGACCTCCCGGGCTACGGCTACGCCAAGGTGAGCAAGACCCAACGGGCGGCGTTCAGTGCGATGATCGGACGCTACGTGCGCGAACGCAAGAACCTGGCCCTCGTGTTTGTGCTGATTGACAGCCGCCTCGAACCCCAGCAGGTTGATCTTGAATTTTTGAAGCAACTCGGGTCCTGGCGAGTGCCATTTTCACTGGTGTTCACAAAGGCCGACAAGATTTCAGGATCCGTCCTAATGAAGAACCGGGCGGCATTCGAAAAAGCCTTCCTTAAGGACTGGGCTGAACTTCCGCCCTACTTTCAAACGAGTGCCGAAACGGGCTACGGCCGCGACAAACTACTTGCCTACATCGACTCGGTGAACGCCGAGCTCAGCGGGCGGGATCCATTAGCTTAAGGCGCTCGGCGAAGTGCCGTGCAAAGATCCGAAGGTCCTCAGCGGCCTCGGCTTCACTCGTGGCGCGCTCCAAACCGTCGGCAAGCGCCAAAAGGGTCTGGTGGTACATCTTTTTCATGTGGTCCATCTTCATCTCTTTGGTCCACAGGTCGATGCGAAGTAGTTCCTCGGCGCGCTCGTCCCACACTGAAAGCATAATTGCCGGGGAGTCTGACTTATCCACGCCACCGTCGGGCGCGGACCACTGAATGCGTTCAGGGACGCGGTTTTCGTCCAGTTCGATGTCGAGACTAATGTGTGATTTCATGGTCGGTAGTTGGATTGCTGGATGAGTTCGGCACTGTTTGGGCTCGATTCGAGCACTTCCCAGAGGCTAAGTTCGGGGTGGGCCCGCCAGTAGGCTTGCATGATGCGCCATCCGAGCCATGTTCCGATTTGTCCCGGAACCTCCTGGTCGCGTTCGGACCCCAGTTTACTGAACGGAGCCACCTCGACCAACTTTCGCTTGAGGTCAAGTCGGCGGTCGTACAGCCAGCGTTCGCGCACAAACGTTTCCCACAGCTCGCGTTCGTTCGTCGTTGCAAATTCCTGCTGACCTGATGTATACGTGAGGTAGCGGTAGGCATCCTCCTCACTCAGTACCGTCTGAATGAAGAGCAGCTGCTTGCCAGTGCGCAGCATTTCGTCAATCAACTGACCGCCTCCTGCGGAACTGGGGTTGTACAGCGCCGCCGCGATGGCCGCATAAATCCGTTTGGGATGGTGTCGGGCCCTCAGGTAGGTCGCCTCGTTGGCGTACAGCGGGTGGTCCGCCCCTAAAAAGCGATCCCAGGCCACAAAAAGGGCACCCTCGGCCTGAATCACATCGTATTCCTCGGCCCTCGAGACGTACGTATAAATCCGCAAGCCTGTCGGCTGCCCCTGAAGTCCGTCAACCCGATCCAGCATTTGACGCACGCGACGGTCAAAATCCGCGGTACTTGCTCGAACCTTTTGCGCATCCGCCCACAACTGCCGAACGCCCTCATCAAGCAAATAGGGGGGGAGGTTTTCGCGCCAATTGGGCTCAAAAATCAAGGGGTGGCGCGGGGCCATGGCTTCGAGCTTCACGGCGAGGGCGGCGGAATCTAGACCTAGCACCGAATCCGCGAAGTGCACAATCCGCAAAGGGTCCCGCTCAGCCAGCACGGCGGACTGAGCCTGGGCTTCGGCATCCTCGCCGGCGGCAACCCACGGATCGTTTTGGCATCCCAGTACTACTGCAAGCGCTGCACCCGTGAACAAAAGACCTAAATTTGGCGTCCTTGTAAGCATAACCCAAAGGTAGTCCGATGAACGCCCCCGCCGTAACGCAGCATATAGTCGATTGGCTCCGCACCTACGCCCAGCAGGCGCGGGCACGCGGATTCGCCGTGGGCATTTCGGGCGGAATCGATTCAGCCGTCACCGCCGCCCTCTGTGCGGCCACGGGCCTCGACGTCCACCTTCTCGAAATGCCCATTCACCAAGCCCCCGACCAAGTGTCGCGCGCCCAAGAATGGATGCAGCTACTTGCACAGCGCCACGCGGCGGTCTCCGCCCGCCGCGTGGACCTCACGGCCGTCTTCGACGCCCATGTGGGGGCTTTGGCTTTGCCCGATTCCGCCCAACGCAACCTTGCCCTCGCCAACACCCGCGCCCGCCTGCGCATGGCCACCTTATACGCCGAGGCTCAAAACCACGGTCTGCTCGTGGCCGGAACCGGCAACAAAATCGAAGATTTCGGCGTCGGATTCTTCACCAAATACGGCGACGGCGGAGTCGACCTCAGCCCCATTGCCGACCTCTACAAGTCTCAAGTCTACGAAGTAGCGCGCCACCTCGGGGTGCCCCAATCCATTCGTGACGCGCCGCCCACCGACGGCCTTTGGACCGACGGACGCACCGACGAAGACCAACTCGGTGCCACCTACGCCGAGCTCGAAACCGCCATGGAATTCGCCCGCGCCCACCACTGGACGCCCGAAACCACCGACGACCGCACTTGGGCCACCACCCACGGCCTCACCGCCCGCCCCCTCGAAGTCTTCGTGATCTTCACCCAATTTCACCGCGCCAACCTGCACAAAATGAGGCCGATTCCGGTCTGCTCGATTGGCGAGGTTGGCTAGTTAGCAAGGTTGGCTAGTTAGCAAGGTTGGCTAGTAAGCAAGGTTGGCTAGTAAGCAAGGTTGGCTAGTTAGCAAGGTTGGCTAGTTAGCAAGGTTGGCGAGGTTGGCTCGTTAGCTCGCCAGCAACTGGTCACGAGCAACTGGTCACTCGAAACTGGTTACCAGCAACTGGTCGCGAGCAACTGGTCACTAGCAACTTGTTACCAGCAACTGGTTACTAGCAACTGGTCACTCGCAACTGGTTCGCACCAAAACGTTCGGTTATAACCGGATTTTACTTTTTCTCTCGCGCTCAGAAATCGCTATATGTCACTAAATCAATTATTTAGTCAAAATATCCGTTTGCGAGAATCAAACTCCAAAGTTGCCGTAGCCGCGAAGCGGCCCCAGCTGCGCAGCAGCCCTAGCCCGAGCGCCGCAGGCGCAAAGGGCAAAAAGCCAACGAGCTAACCTTGCCAACCTCGCCAATCTCAGCCAACCTTGCCAACCTCGCCAACGAGCCA
Organism: uncultured Schleiferiaceae bacterium; assembly: GCA_965657195.1. Classification (GTDB taxonomy): domain Bacteria; phylum Bacteroidota; class Bacteroidia; order Flavobacteriales; family Schleiferiaceae; genus TMED14. The sequence continues at coordinate 786 of CBFHNK010000050.1, read as the reverse complement.
ACCTTGCTAGCGAGCTACTTCAACGGCAACGGATCCCCCGTCGCACTCGAAGGCAGTGCGATACCCAGCAGCATCGACCACGTAGGGGCGATGTCGCGCGGGTGCACACGCTCCCAGCGTGAGTCATTTGCGGGAATTCCTGGCCCCATAAACACCACCGGAACGTGGGTATCGTAGGCGTGGCCGGAACCGTGTGTGCAGCCGTCCGTTCCGTAGTCCATGTGGCCGGACTTGAGCTCGTAAAAGACTTGTCCGCTGCGCGCATCAAATGCATTGCGGCGCTGGGCGGCCTTGGGGTCGCAAGAATTACGGATTTCATCCGAAGTCCACGCCATCTGGACGGCGGGGTGCTTCATGATGGCGTCGCGTACGAGCTCCCAATCGTCGTCGTCGCTGCTCTTGAGGTGAATTTGGTCGTTGCCTACGTGCACTACACCGGGCTCGTCCAGATCCAGACCAGATATCAAGGCACCAAACTGCGCCTCAAGCTCTCGCCCATTCCAATTCTGGACAGCGAAACCCTCGAGGGCTGCTTGGTTGGAGTTGTCGCAGGATCCGTGGTCGGCGGTCAGTGACACGTAGTAGTTTCCGCGTCCGAGGCGAGCGTCGAGTGCATCAAAAAGTTGGCCGAGCTGCAGGTCGAGGCGCAGGTACACATCCATCAACTCTTGCGCGCGCGGACCCATCAGGTGGCCCAAATGGTCAGGCGTCGAGAATGAGATGGCGAGCACGTCGGTGTGGGTTCCGCGACCCAAATTTTCGGCATCGACGGTGGCCAACGCGACG
>CBFHNK010000049.1:0-11689 GCA_965657195.1 uncultured Schleiferiaceae bacterium | reverse complement strand
GCGCCATACACCCCACCACACGTGCTCATCAAAGCCTCTAGTGAGTAGCTCGTCCCAAGGCTAACGTCCGCCGAATCGATCTGCGTAAAATCGCGAAGTCCGATTACAGTTGGGCATGTAGTCGGGTTACTAATGCCATAGTTGTCACCGAGCAAGTAGACATCCCGAATCTCGGTATCAGCCGTGGAACTTGGTCCGACGGTGGTACAGTAGGTCTGAGCAGAACTAGTGATTGATGCAGCTAAGAGCACTGCAATCAAAGAAAAAAGATTTAGAGTACGTGTACGCATGGGCATTAAAAAATACAATGGGGGGTGCAAATTAATAAAATAATTAAAAGAATCTACGACCGATGATGAAATTGTAATAAACAAGTAACTCATTATAAAAGTTGAGGGAAATTAATCACATATAGATTTTATAATCAGTAGTTTAAACTACTTAACTCGTTCCGTCAACTTATGAACCATACTTTTTAGTTCGAACAAAAATGATCTCTGATCGATATATCTAAAGCTTTTCATACCTTTGCCGCCCTCGGGAAGTAGCGCAGGTGGTAGCGCATCTGGTTTGGGACCAGAGGGTCGCAGGTTCGAATCCTGTCTTCCCGACGTAAAAAGGCGCCTTTTGGGCGCCTTTTTTTGTTGCTTTTAATCAGAATCCGTATCTTAAAGTATGGATTCCCAAACGATCAAGCAATGCGCCAAGTGCAAGTTAACTTATTGTATTTCTGAATTTTACAAACAGAAATGCCATCGAGATCAAGTTATGGTGTACTGCAAGGCCTGCTTCAATCGAAAAGCACAAGAGCGCTGGGTCCGGCGAAAGATTGACGTAATTAAAATTCTTGGGGGCCACTGCAAGGATTGCCGTATTCCCTATTCAGAAACCCATTATTCCATTTTTGAGTTGCACCACCGTGAACCACATCTCAAACGTTTTAACTGGACCCAACTTCGCTTGCTAAAGTGGGAAACCGTCTTAGACGAAATTGCGCTGTGCGACCTACTCTGCGCCAACTGCCATCGAATCAGGCATTGGAAAAATGAGCAGCCCCGGCAGGATTCAAACCTGCACTCGTCGCATTAGAAGTGCGATGCATTATTCAGTTATGCTACGGGGCCGTATGCTCTGGCAGCGATCGCCAAAAGCGGATGCAAAAGTACGACAAACCCAAGGTTTCGGCTACTTTTGACCCACCGTGCGCGCCATCATCATCCTACTTATACTTAGCGGGCCTATCCTTTGGGCCCAATCTGATTCCGCCCGTACACCGCGCTCTTGGGGTCAGCCCGAAAAGGCGGCGGTTGCGAGTGCGCTTATTCCAGGTGCGGGCCAAGTTCTGAACAAGCAGATATGGAAGGCTCCGATTGCCTGGGGCATTATGGCGGGCAGCGGGTACTACCTCTACCAAAACCAACGCAGCTACAATCGTTTAACCACGGCAATTGACCTTCGGCTTGACGATGACCCCTTGACTCTCGACGAGTTTGACGGTCAGTATTCAACAAATCAATTGTTTTCGCTTCAAAACGATTATCGGCGCCGACGGGATTACGCGGTCCTCGGGGTCGGGGCGGGCTACCTCTTTCAGGTCTTGGACGCTTATGCCGCCGGGCACCTTGTGGATTTTGACGTATCCCCGAACTTGAGCGCCCGGTTCCGACCCGCATTTGGACCGCAAACTACCTTTGGGGCACAACTGACACTGGCATGGCACTGAACATCGCACTTTTGGGCTATGGAAAAATGGGGCAAGCTATTGAGGCTGAAGCCACTGCACGCGGGCACCGAGTGGTTGCGCGCATTCGAAGTTCCGACTTCTGGGACCTCAATGGCGCCGATGTGGTCGTCGAATTCACCCAACCCGACGCGGCCGCGGGTAACCTGCGACGCTTAGCCGAGCTTAAGACCCCTGTGGTGTGCGGTACGACGGGCTGGTTTGAGGCGCTTCCTACGGTCGCGGAAACGTTTGCACACGCTTCGAACCGCTTGGTTTACGCGTCCAACTTCAGCCTTGGCGTGCAGCTCGCCCTCAGGGCAAATGAGGAGTTGGCGCGCCTGATGGCTCCGTACCGAGACCAGTATACCCCGAGCATTGAAGAGGTGCACCACACCGCCAAAAAAGACGCGCCCAGTGGCACGGCCATTAGTTTTGCTGAAGGCCTCCTACCCCACTTCACCGCGTTAAACGGTTGGTCGCTTGACGGCCAAGAGCCCGGAGCACTGCCGGTTTATGCCCGAAGAGAGGACCCGATTCCTGGAACGCACACGGTACGCTACGAGTCTGAAATTGATCGTATTGAGCTCGTGCACACCGCCCACAACCGCCGCGGATTCGCGCTCGGCGCCGTCCTCGCGGCGGAACGAATTCACGAACTCGGACCAGGCGCGCACCATTTCTCTAAATTGCTGTTCGCATAACATGTCTCTGAGGCTCCAAAAAATCACCGAAAGCAAGTGGATGGACGTCCTTGGCGTCGTCACGGTGGTTGCGGCGTCCGTGGCATTGGGCTTTCACAAGACGGTGGTTGCCGGACTCCCTATCGGAATCTTAAGCACCGTCGGCGCCGCAGTGAGCATGATGGGCACGCGCTGGGCCACCAAACGCAAGAACTGGGGCAACGCCGTGGGCGTGGTAACCAGCGTCAATTCGGCAATCGTCGACTACTTTTTGGGCAACAAGGCGGCCTTTCTCACCTACCCCGTCTCGATGGTCGGCAACGCCCTGAGCTTTTTGGTATGGAGCCGTCGCGGAGATCGGATTCCGCGCACTCTCGACCGCTACTACTTCTGGGTGGCCGCTGGGGCGTTCGCGCTCGCATTTGGCCTTAACTATGTGGGGTTTACCGGATTTTTATCGCATCCGATTGCGGACGAAGACGTGTCGAAATTCTGGGTCACGGCCCTCATTACCGGCATCACCTTTAGCGGAACCCTCAACATGCCCCGCATGTACGCCGACACCTGGGTGTTCTGGCTGGTCTACAATTCTCTGAAGCTGTACCAAAACATTTTGTTTGGCAACGTGGCATTTGTAGCCAAGTACATCTTTTACCTCGTCAACGCCGTAATGGCGTGGCGCGTGTGGCACTTTGTGCGAAATACTGCTAGCGGTGCGGGTGGTGGTGACGGTGTCCAGGCTCGTAGATCAAACGAATAAAACTCGTTCTCTCGAAGAATTGGGATGCCTGTGGCGATGCCAACGATTAAGTTATCTGCAATTCCGACTCGCATTTGAGGACGAAAGGTAATGTCCACATCACCGGTACCTCGAATCACTTGATTGACCTCGAGCCCAACAAAGTTGCGTGTTCCGGGAATCATATAATTCGCATTCAAGTTGATGTCGTAATTGAAATCCCACTCGTGTGCACCATAGTGCCTTAGCATTCTAGGCCCTGTGTAGATTAACGAATGCCAATTACTCCCCCATCGCTTAGCGGCCACAAAAAAAGGATTGGCCACAATGCCATTAACGACACGTTCACCCTCTTTGCCCCACTTTGAGGAATGGGCTAGTTCAAACTCATGGATGTACCCTAAGGCCAAAGAGGTATTGAAGCGATCATTAACAAGCATCGTCCACTGCGTTGCCAACTTTAAACTATTTATCTGACTGCTGCCACTCGCACTACCCGTTCTACTCGGTCCGTATATTGAAACTGGGAGCTCTACCTCTAAGCCAATTCGATCTACAGGAGCCCATTCGTACTCAATGAGCGCGTCGTAGCGATCTACATCCAGATTATCGGTCAAGCCCATTCCTATGTTCCATTCACGTTCTCCTTTGCGTGCACCTAAGTCGCGAATTAGATCTATGAACAAAGGTTCCGCGTGAACCAACTTAAGTCGTTCTATGTCACTTTCTGCAGAAGCTAAATACAAACTATCGAGCTGCTGATTTGAACTTCGAACGTCGACGGTATCGGTAATCTGTTGCGCAAAAGACTCTAACGAGATAAGTGCAGCAAGAGCGGTTATGACTTTATTCATCCTCAGAACTTTTTTCGCTTCATATCAAGATTAATGCCAACAAACACGCATAAGAACCCAAAAAACTCTAAGTTTGTCTTGTTGTGCGCATTCAAAAAATATTGATTTATCTTGCGGCCCTGCTGATGCTGGGGCACAGTTTGGTTCCGCACGACCACAGCGGCGACCACCCACCGAAGTTCATTTTGTGGCAACTGTTCAGTGTTGACCTCGGCGGCGACCACCTGCAGCACTTTGCACCTTCGAGCTGTGAAACGGCACCAGAAGATGCCAACCAGCAGCAGCTTCCGGTACTTTTTGACGTTGAGACTATTGAGAATTGGCCGAAAGCCTTCATTTGCCCCGGTGCTGACCCATTTAGGGGACACAACCGCGCACATGGGTACCTCACGTCGTGGTCCCGACGGCCACCGCCAAGCAAAATAGCGTGACTTTGAAGCTGCTAAGGCAGCTCCGTTCGTGTCCGTTAATTTTGCTAAGCACCAATGATTCAACGTATTATAAATTTCTCAGTACGGGCCAAAATGCTCGTATTTATAGGTACCGCGGCAGTGGCCGCATGGGGGCTGTACAGCGCCTTTAACCTGCCGATTGACGCCGTTCCCGACATTACCAACAACCAGGTACAGGTGGTGACGACGGCTCCGGCACTGGCTCCGCAAGAGGTGGAGCAGTTCATCACCTACCCTGTCGAACTGGCCATGGCCAACCTCGCGGGCGTCGAAGAGGTGCGAAGCGTTTCGCGCTACGGGCTCTCGGTGGTTACTGTGGTATTCGGCGACAATGTCGACAACTTGGCCGCCCGACAGCGGGTCAATGAACAGATCGATCAGGCGGCGAGTCAGATTCCGCCCGGAATCGAACGACCCGGCCTCATGCCCATCACGACTGGATTGGGTGAAATTTACCAGTACACCCTTGAGATTGACCCGCGCTACACCTACGATCTTGCGGAGCTGCGAAGCATTCACGACTGGCAGATCAAGCGGCAGCTCAGTGGCATTCCGGGGGTTGTAGAACTCAGTTCATTCGGAGGTAAACTCAAGCAGTATGAGGTTGCCGTGAACCCCGACAGATTGAGCGAAGTGGGTCTGACCATGGCAGACGTGTTTGACGCCGTGGCCCAAGGCAACCAGAACGCGGGTGGCGCCTACATTGAGAAGTCTGAAGAGGCCTGGTACATTCGCCTCGAAGGCCTGTACCAAACCAGCAGCGACATTGAACAGGTTGCGCTGCGCAGTCCCCTGCTGGGGACCCCGGTGCTCGTGCGCGACATTGCTGAGGTCGGATTTGGCGCGGCTCCCCGCTACGGCGCCCTCACGCGCGACGGCAAGGGCGAGGCCGTGGGCGGAATTTTCTTGATGCTCAAGGGTGCCAACAGCTACGAGGTCACACAAGCCATCGAAGACCGAATGGCCCAGATTGCCCCGAGCTTACCCCCTGGGATTCGTATCGAACCCTACCTCAACCGGTCAGACCTCGTGGGACGCGCCCTGAGCACCGTGAGCCGCAACCTTATTGAGGGCGGACTCATCGTGGTATTTGTACTGATTTTGCTACTTGGCAACCTTCGCGCAGGATTGGTGGTGGCCAGTGTGATTCCGCTCTCGCTGCTGTTTGCGCTGGCCTGCATGCGGTTGGCGGGCGTTTCAGCCAACTTGATGTCGCTTGGCGCCATCGACTTTGGTATCGTCGTCGACGGCGCCGTGATTGTCGTCGAAGCCGTGATGGCCTCCATGCACGGGAAAGCGCGCATGCCTTCAGTCGAGCGCGACGAGCTGGTGGCGCGCAGTGCGGGCGCGATCTATCAATCCGCTGCTTTTGGAGTCCTAATCATTTTGGTGGTCTTTGTTCCGATTCTTTCGCTGACGGGGATCGAAGGAAAAATGTTTCGCCCTATGGCCCAAACCGTAGGCTTTGCACTCATTGGTGCGTTGATTTTGAGCGTAACCTACGTTCCGGCCTTAGCCGCCTTGGTGCTTAAACCTGGTGAGCGCGAAAACCGCTCAGAACGCGCAATGCACCAGCTGCGCATTCGCTACGAAACGCTGCTCCAGCGAGCTCTGAATCGTGGCGGAAGCATTCTGTCGGTGGCTCTGGCCCTCTTCGTGGGTGCTGTACTACTCTTTCAGCAACTCGGAAGCGTGTTTATTCCGAGCCTCGAAGAAGGAGACTTGGCGATGCAGCTGTCGATTCCGACGGGGAGCAACCTCGGCGAAATGACGCGCATTACAACCCAGGCCGAGCAGCGCTTGATGGCCAAGTTTCCGGAAGTCAAGCACGTGGTGAGCAAAATTGGTACGGCTGAGGTTCCGACCGACCCCATGCCCATGGAGGCGGCCGACGTGATGATTTTGCTCAAGCCCAAGTCTGAGTGGGCCAGCGCCGAAACGCGCGAAGAATTGGTGGCGCTGATGGAGGCAGAACTCTCGAATGTCTGGGGCGCAGTATTTGAGTTTACGCAGCCCATTCAGCTGCGATTCAACGAGTTGATTAGCGGATCCAAGAGCGACATCGCACTACAGCTGTACGGGGACGACCTTGATACGCTTGCGGTGCTCGCCGCGCGCATGGCTGCGGCCGTCGAGGGGATTCCGGGCGCGGCCGACGTCAAAGTCGAGGCCACTCAAGGAATGCGCTTTCACCGATGGGTTCCAGACCGACAGGCCATGGCCTACTATGGAATCACACTCAACCAAGTGAGTCAAGCGATTGAGCACGGGTTTGCGGGAGGCATTGCCGGCACCGTGTACGAAGGCCAAAAGCGCTTTGACGTAGCGGTGCGCTTGGATTCGAGCAGCCGAAGCGACGCCGCAGCGGGTTCGGTGCTGCTCCGCGGGGCCAACGGAGACCTGGTTCCGTTGACGGCCGTCGCCCAGCGCATCGAAACAGTCGGGCCGTCTCAGATTAGCCGCTCGCAGACGAGCCGCCGCATTTCGGTCGGAATCAACGTCCGCGAGCGAGACGTGGCGAGTGTCGTCTCAGACATCGAATCCAAGCTGGCTTCATCGGTGGCGCTCCCGACCGGCTACCGCCTGCACATTGGCGGTGATTTTGAAAACCTTCGCGCCGCGGTCGCTCGGCTTCAGGTCGCGGTTCCGGTGGCCTTAGTGCTCATTTTTATCTTGCTCTACTTCACCTTTCGCAGTGCGGCCTATGCGGTAGTGATTTTCTCGGCCATTCCCCTTTCAGCGGTGGGCGGAGTCGCCTTTCTCGCCTTGCGCGGAATGCCGTTTAGTATTTCGGCCGGAATCGGGTTCATCGCCCTATTTGGGGTGGTCGTACTGAACGGCATCGTGCTCGCCAGCCGCGTGCGGGACCTAAGCACTGAAGGCTTGCCGTGGCGCGAAGCCGTGGTGCGCGGAAGCGCCGACCGCCTGCGGGCCGTACTGATGACCGCGACGGTAGCCGCCCTAGGTTTTGTGCCCATGGCGTTCTCGACGTCGGCGGGTGCCGAGGTGCAAAAGCCTCTTGCGACGGTGGTTATCGGCGGACTCGTTTCGGCCACGCTGCTCACGTTGGGGGTACTTCCCCTCCTACTCTTGCGCTTTGAGCGTTGGTTGAACAAGGGGATGGTAACCGTGCTTCTCGTCGGATTCGCGGCCTTCGGAGTGTCGGCACAGCAGGCGCCGAGCCCTGTTGGGGCACAGCAGGCACCAAGTCTTGACGAGGCGGTGCGTTCTGCAATTAAGGTGCACGCGAGTGCGCAACTCGCCGTGCTTGAGGTGGCTAGGGCTAAAGCGGAACCTTCGGTGGTTCTCGGCAACGGCCAACTCACCGCCCAGTATGGACAAATGAACGCGGCCGACCTCGACCGATACGTGTCGTACGAGCAACCCCTTGGGTCGATTGCCCAGCACGTGGCCCGAAGCCAGCGCAACGCTGCCGCCGTCTACTGGAAGGAAGCCCAAGCCGAGGCCCAGCTTCGAGCTGTCGAACGCGACGTAACCCTGCTGGTCGCTGAGTACGAGGTAACTCGCGGTCGACTGGAGTTTGCCGAGCGCATTCTCAGCCAGCTTTCGCGTGATGCAGGGCGGATCCAAGCGCGTGTGGACGCCGGTGAATGGTCGGCTACCGAAGGCCGTTCAGCGCAGCTTGCCCTTGACCAGTGGCAGGTTACGTTGGCCCGCCTCGAAGCCCAGCTGCAGGACCTCGTCGCGGACTTGGAGACGGCCACCGGCTTGGCCTGGCCCCTCGCGCCGCAGGCACTGACGCCCCAAGTAATGCTGCTCGACGGCGACACGACGCTCCATCCCGCGCTCTTGGCCGCACTCGAGGGCGCGCAGCGCACGGCCCAGGCTGAGGCGCGCTTGGCGGGCGCCGAAGCCTGGAGCCCGCAGTGGTCGGTGGGCGGGTTCCGTCAGGAACTCGAGAAAGTCCCCGGTTTTCAGGGGGTTGTGGTGGGCATGTCGGTTCCGTTGGATCCCGCCGCCCAAGCGCGTCGCCGGCAGTCGCGCATTTCGAGCGCGATGGCCGAGGTCGAGACCGAGTACGGAGCGCGGCAAATGCGCCAGGATTTTGCCGCGCAGCGGGCCAACGCTGCGCGTTGGGCGCTGCGCGCTCCGCGCGAATCAGACTGGACCAAACTCCACCTGCTGTTTGAGGGCCTTTCGGCCCAGCTTCGCGAAGGCGAAGTCAATTTTTATGAGTACCGCCTCGCCCAATCGGGCGCGTGGGACCTTGCTCAAGCCCATTTTGATGCCGAACTCGCCGCGCGCAGCGCCGCCTGCCAGGTTCGTTTCTACCAATCTTCGCACCCTAGTTTATGAAGCGTTTTATCCTAATTACAAGTTTTTCAGGCCTATTTGGGGCCTGCTCTTCGGCTCCAGAATCCGCACCCGAGGCCGTCGCGGGCGACTTTATGGCCTGGAACGATTCCGCAATGGCCGCCCAAGGCGTGACCCTTGACTCGGCACAACTCGAGACCTTTAGCACCGTGGTTGCGTGCAATGGACGCGTCGAGATTCCGCCCCAGAGCAAGGCAAATATTAATGCCCCTTTGGGCGGATTTGTGCGAAGTATTGCCCCGTACGAAGGCGATTTGGTCCGCAAAGGCCAAGTGCTACTGACCCTGGAGCACCCGGACTACGTTCGCGTTCAAGAGGCCTACCTTGAGGCCAAGAGTCAGTTCGAGGCTGCCGACGCCGCGCTCGCGCGCGCGGTCAGTCTTCAACGTCAGGACGCATCAAGCAGTCGTGAAGTGCAGCAGCGAACGGCAGAGCAGCAGAGCTGGCGGGCCCGAATGCAGTCTTCAGCTGCCCAGCTCCAGCAGATTGGCCTCGACCCCACCCAGGTGGAGCGAAGCGGAATACAGCGCAGCATCGCGGTTCGCGCCCCGTTTGACGGATACGTGCACGACCTTATGGTGAATTTGGGTGGCTTTGTACGTCCTGAAGACGTGCTGATGACAGTCGAGGATCCGAGCCATTGCCACCTTGAACTGCAGGTTTTTGGGCCCGACGTGGCCAAACTTGAAGTGGGCCAGACGCTGAACTACCGCATTGGCAGCGACACCAAGGCCTACACGGGCGTCATTAAGCAGGTCGGCAAGGCCCAAGGCGATGGCGGATCCTTTCGCGTGCACGCCCACCCCGAGGGTGCGAGTCCAGAACTCCGTGCCGGTCAGTTCGTGCGGGCCGAGGTCGCGAGTGCGCCCGAGAAGTTGGTTTCGCTACCCGAAGACGCACTGGTCACCTACCAGAATGCGCCTTGTGTGCTCAAGGTTGAGGGAACCAAAATCACAGCCGTTCCGGTCGAGGTGCGCTACCGCCAAAACGGGCGGATCGGGCTAGCATCGCTGGAACGCGGAACCTATGTGGTAAAGCACGCGCACCTGCTGCTTCCGGTCGGAGAGGCCGAGTAAGCCTAGCGGCGGCGAAGCTCCGCGTCCACTGCCGCGACCTGTTCGCGCAGCTGGGGTTCGGAACCGCTGTTGTCCAGGATGAAGTCGCGTGGCGTGGTCAATGCGCGCTTTTGAGCATCGGGCCATTGGCGGGCGATGCGCTGGCGAACCTCAGCCTCGGTGAGTCCCGAGCGGTCCATGACGCGCTGCACGCGCAGATCGAGCGGAGCCTCCACCAGCACGACGGCGTCGCAGTTTTGGTAGGTTCCTGATTCGAAGAGAATGGCGGCTTCGCGCACGGCGTAGGGGGCTGTCTGGGCAGCAAACCATGCGACAAAGTCGTCGTGAACCGCCGGATGCACCAGGGCATTGATGCGCTGGGTGGCTTCGTCGGTGGCGAAGGCGCGCGCCGCGAGTTCCTTGCGCTGCAGCACACCGTCCAGATAGATTCCGGGGCCAAATTCGGCCTCGATGGCGTCGCGCAACGGCGCGGATTCGGTCATGAGGCGCTTGGCCGCGTCGTCGGCGTAGTAGACGGGGATTCCGAGTTCTTCAAAGGCTTTGGCGGCGGTGGATTTTCCGCTGCCGATGGATCCGGTGAGGCCGACGTGGAGCATGGTTTCGTAGGGGTTAGGCTGCGAAGGTAGGGATTGCCTTCGGCCTTCCCGTGGTGGGGTAGTTCAGTGCAACTCAAGCGCACTGTGTCGACGCGCATCGCGACGACGACTTTTTTGGATGCAGCACGCCTCGCGAAACACGAGGTTTTGACTCGGTGCGTTGCATCCAAAAAAAAAACCAGCCCGGGGGGCTGGTTTCAGTGCGCTGGGGTTGCGCTGGCGGTGAGGGCGGGATTCGAACTCATGTATTATATTATTGATATTCAATACTTTAAAAACACTCCGTGTCAGGGGTAACTCATTTTGGTACTTTTTACTTCCAACTCATACCAACATCATCACCTTAAATTGAAGTTCCGCCAACACATGACATTTTTCTTAGCTCAACTAACTTTTATTACCAACGGCTTCCAGTGACGTGCATGTCTACCTCATACTCTTTGAACATCGATATGATTTGACGTCATTCTGGTGCACGATTGATTTATTGATTTCAATAATTTGATTTATTCGTTTACGAAAATTACTTATAAATATCTGTTGTTTAATTTTTTACGAACAATTTTTCAATTTACTTATTGCTTGAATTTAAGATTATTACCAAGGCATTTAGATTTTTCTTCTCCCGCTGTGAGCGCGGAATTCAAACCCGCGGAGCAGATCCTTAATTTATAAAGCCATACCAACTTGGAATTTCTACAACCCTAAAACCAGTCATCTGGAAGCTCTGGAGTTGCCAGCCACCACCTAAAGTAATTCTGTTGATCTCAATGGCACTCTGCACCACCGTTCGCCAATGCAGGAAATCTAGCCTTGAAGCCTCAAAATTAAAGTCAAATTCACAACTCCCAGGGAGCGAAGCCGTTAAAGAATTCCGGGGGCCTAAAAAAAGTTGGCACGCGAGGCGCGCTGCAGTCGCTCGATCAAACTAAACAACCCCAGCCAGGTAAATCACCTGGACTCAATACCTTATTCCATAGATCTTGAGCGGAATTTCTCACTAAGTTAACTCCATCACTTAGTGAGTGGATTACATATCGAGGATGCATCCATGTTTTTACGGAGACTGTCTGCTGATGCCTATCACATTATTCTACTCAATCTTTTCAATTTTCATTTACTTGGCAATAATTACTATTTCTTGCCTTTGAGTTTTTTCTTTTCGATTCCTTTATCTGCAGATTTTACTCTGCGTTCTAGTTTCTTAATGTCCTCATCTGCTGGGAGCTGTTCC
>CBFHNK010000048.1:0-12492 GCA_965657195.1 uncultured Schleiferiaceae bacterium | reverse complement strand
TCGCTCACAGTGTTGAACACGGGGCGATCGAGGTGCGACTGGCCACCTTTGCCTGGCGTGATTCCGCCCACCACGTTCGTACCGTAGGCGATCATTTGCTCGGCGTGGAAGCTTCCCTCTTTACCGGTGAAACCTTGGACGATAATTTTCGATGACTTGTTGACCAGAACGCTCATGACGGATTCAAGGATTAGCGGTTAATTGCGCGGCAAAAGTACGACGCGAAGCCGGGTTTAGCGGACGATATTCATCTCCTGAATGAGTCGGTCTGCCCCCGCGTAGCGGTCGACAACCCAAAGCACATAGCGAATGTCCACCATGATGTTGCGGCAGCGCTGGGGCGTGAAGTAGAAGTCGCTCATGGTTCCCTCCCATACACGGTCAAAATTGAGACCGATCAGCTCGCCGCGGGCATTGAATGCGGGGCTTCCAGAGTTTCCACCCGAGGTATGGTTCGCGGCCAAAAAGCATACAGGAAGCTCACCATTACTCAGCGTATAGGGTCCGTAGTCCTTGGCCTCGAGCTTCGCGCGGTAGGCTTCTGGCAGGTCGAACTCGTAGTCGCCGGGGCGGTACTTGGCCAGCACTCCGTCGGCGGTCGTGTGGGTCGTGTAGCGCATTCCGTCGGCAGGCGAAAAGCCTCCAGCGCGACCGTAGGCCACGCGGAGCGTGGAATTCGCATCGGCGGCGATCTGCTTTTTGGTCGATGCCGCGTAGGCAAGCTGCACGGCCATCCAGTCCTTCATTCCCGATTGGTACTCAGTCTCTGCGGCAGAGAGTTCACCCATCAAGGCTGCGTATTCCTCGCGCAGGTTGGCGCTGAGCCCCAAGGCGGGGTGCGACTTGGCTGCGGCATCAAAGGCCTCCCACGATGCGCCGTCGGCGGGTAAGGCCGGAACCGAGCCGGCCACTTTTGGGTCCGTGAACGACATTAGGTCGGACTCCGCATGCCCCACTTCGGAATTGGCGTTCCATGCGGCGATCAACCGCTGGGCGGCACGTCGGTCGAGCTCAGGGTTCCAATCTTTGTAGAGCTCGCGCAAGGCTGCTCTAGGTTTGTCAAGGTTGCCACCTTGCTCAAGGGCCTTCACGTAGGCTGATGCCAGTCGGCTCCATGTTGCAAGTTCCCAGCGCGGAATCAACTCTTGGTAGTACAGCGCCGTCCACCGGGACTGCATCAACGCCTCGTTTTGCTCACCAAAACGGGCTACCACAGCGCGGCCTTCGGGTGAAAAGGAAGCGACGCGAGCCTCGCGCGCGGCAAGCGTATCGACGCCTGAAACTTCAGCCATCCCCTCGATCTGGCCGATCCACTTCTTCCATCCATTGGCGACACTCGCGTACTTCGACGCGTACTGAATTTTGACCATTGGATCGACGCGCATCGCGGAATCCCACGTGCGAAGCACTTCGTGGCGCATTGCCACACGGGTCGGAAGCATGAACTTCAACTGCTGCTGCACCTCAGAGACGGGCATGTAGCTGTCGGTGCGCCCCGGGAATCCGTAAATCAACGTAAAGTCGCCCTCCTCGACTCCGCGAAGGCTAATTGCCAACGGCTTGGCGACATTCATCGGAACATTGCTTGAGCTGTATTCCGCCGGACTTCCGTCGGGTGCAGTATAGACGCGAAACAGTGAAAAATCACCCGTATGGCGCGGCCACACCCAGTTGTCGGTGTCGGATCCGTACTTGCCCACCGCGCTTGGTGGCGCACCCACAAGGCGCACGTCTGGGTAGCGTCGGGCGCTCGAGAGCACGTAGCGGTTTCCGGCAAAAATGGGCTTTACGCTGTGAATAAACGACGCATCGGGTTTTGGCTGGGCCGCAGCAACGGCCTTCATGGCCTCGCCGGGCTCTTGCCCCTTGGCGATGAGCGACTGAACAGCGAGCGTGACGTCTTCAGTACGGATCACAAAATCCACAAAGAGCCCGGGGTTGGGCTTCTCTTCCGCGTAGGATGATGCCCAAAAGCCGTGCTCGAGCAGGTTGTCTTCAATGCTCGAGTGAGACTGAATGGCGTCGTACCCACAGTGGTGGTTGGTGAGCACCAAGCCCTTTGATGAAATCACTTCACCGGTACAGAATCCGCCAAAGTGCACCACCGATTCGTTGAGGCCACCGCCCTCAGGACTGTAGATCGCCGTGGGCTTCATCTTCATCCCAACGGCCTTCATGTCGGCCTTGCGTCCCGCGACTTCGTGCGGAAACCACATTCCTTGCGCCCACACCGAGGTGGATCCGAGGGCAGACACCCAAAGCGCTGCCAAAAGCATATTCTTCATAAACCCGAAGATACGGAGGCCCAAAAAGAAAAAACCCGCCTGCGGGGCGGGTTCCGAATGAAGTTATTCACGAAAATCAGGTCAAGAGACCGCCGTCAACTTGAAGCACTTGGCCGCTGATGTACGACGATAGGTCGCTGGCCAAAAAGACGCAGGCGTTGGCCACGTCTTCGGGCTGGCCGCCGCGCTTCAACGGAATTGCGTCGCGCCACGACTGGACCACCTTCTCGTCGAGGACGCCGGTCATTTCGGTTTCGATGAAGCCCGGAGCGATGGCGTTGCAGCGAACCCCGCGCGAACCGAGCTCAAGGGCCACCGACTTTGTGAAGCCGATAATGCCCGCCTTCGAAGCGGCGTAGTTCGACTGGCCGGCATTGCCCTTGATTCCGACAATGCTCGAAATGTTGATAATGCTGCCCGAGCGCTGCTTGAGGAAGTAGCGCTGCACGTGCTTGGTCGTGTTAAATACCGACTTGAGGTTGGTTGAGATCACTTGGTCAAAATCCTCTTCACTCATGCGCAAAAGGAGGGTGTCGCGGGTAATTCCAGCGTTGTTCACCACCACGTCAATGTGGCCAAAACGGGCCACGACGTCTTCGATGAGCTTTTCAGCCTGCTCGCCGCTCGAGGCGTCGCTGCGGAATCCAGCGGCCTCGCCGTACTGGCTGAGTTCAGCTTCAAGCGCTTGGCCGCGCTCCACGCTGCTGAGGTAGGTGAAGGCAACTTTAGCGCCTTCTTGCGCAAAGCGCTCGGCGATGGCCTTGCCAATTCCTTTGGATGCGCCCGTAATGAGGGCGACTTTACCGTCAAGTAGTCCCATGTGTGTCTAGTTTGGGGCCCAAGGTACGTTCGGCGAGCCACGCGGAACAAAGTCCCACAGCCCAACCTGCTATGACGTCTTCGGTCCAGTGAAAGTGCAGCGCCAGACGGCTAAAGCCGACGGCGATTCCGAGCACGAGGTACAGCCCACGCCACGAGGGCTTTCGGTAGGCTAAAAAGAGCGCAAAAAAGGCTCCGACTGAGCTGTGGCCCGACGGAAACGATTTGTACAGCGCCGGATCGAGCAACTGCGACAACCGCACACCCTGAACGGCCGCGTAGGGACGCATCGCGTCGGGCCAAATGAAGTTTTTGCCAATTTGAGGGATCAAGGCCGCTGCCGCGAAGCCCACCACAAACACGGTCCACTCGGAACGATTGCTTCCGCGCAGGGCAAGCCAGAGTACAATGACAAGGGCAAAGCCACCATCACCAAGGGCCGTAACCCCGTGCATAAGTTCAAACCAAGGGAATTGATCAAGCGACCGCTGGAATTCGTGGCTGCCCATCGACCACGTCCACGATGCAAGCGCAACCGACGCTGCTGCAAAAAGAACAAGCGCAGCCCGTGTGCTTAGGACCCGATGGTCCGCAGCAGGGTGTGAATTTGGCTCTGCCATAATGACTTCATTTCAGATTCCTCGTCGGGTTCGACGTAGTCGGTCACAGTGAGCAGTCCGTCCCCCGTTAAATCATCTACGTCAATGCGGAATTCAAACGAAAAGCGATTGTCGCTGTCGTCATGCTCCCACTTGTATTGAATGAAGTAGTTCGTCTTTTTGCGAACCACCGTTGCCACCTCTTCGGTTTCGCCCCAAAAGAAGCGGTAGGTGTCGCCGCGCGAATTCACGTCGTCGCAGAACCACTCTGACAATCCGCTCGGGGTGCTTAAAAAAGAGTACAGCATCGCTGCAGAGCAACGCACTGGAAACTCGATAACTAGCGGAACGCGATCAGACATGTCAGAATTCATGGGTTGGAGCTGCAATATAACCTCTCGGACCAATTGGGCAAGAAAAATTCATGCCGTGTTTAGAACTGATTTAAATCAGTATTTGCGCGGCGCCTAACTCAGACCTTTAGTACATGAAAACTATCCCACTCTTACTCGCCTTGTTTCTACTCGTGCCGACGGCCAACGCCCAAGATGATCGCGATGCCCACGCGAGCCGCTATGCCTTTGCGCCCAGTGGCTTCAGCATTCCCAAGGACAGCGCCTACCTCAACGTCGTTGGCCCATTGGTCGACTTTCAAATCGGAATCACCGACCACTTCTCAGCCGGCATCGGGACTCCCCTCTTTCTCGGCGTCTATGGAACCGCTTCCTATGGCATCGAACTCGCGCCCCAGTTCCACGCCAAAATTGGTGCCTTAGCGGGTGTTCCGATCACGGGCAACGGCCATTTTGCCCTTCCGTTCGCGGTCGGAACCTTCGGTACCCCCTCGTCAAACCTTTCGGCCGGCGTCGGATACCTCAGCTTCGGAGGCGAAGACCTACTCGATATTAATTCCGGAATCGCCTACAACGCCAGCGGATACCGTGCGTTTGGCTCGCGTTTTGGCTTCACCGCAGAAGTGTGGCACTTCACTTCTGAAGACATTATCGCGGTTCTTCCCGCCATTCGAATCTACAGTCGCCGCAGCAAGTCCTACTTCAACGTGGGCTTTCTGAACGCACGCTACCCCGAGGACGAACCGACCTTTTTAGGCTACGATACCAATGGTGATGGCGACGCAGATACTCAGGACCCAAGTTTAGGGGGCAATCACGTCTACGACTACAATAATTTGACCCGCGTTTGGCAACGGTTAACCCTTCCGGCATTCACCTTCGCGTACTATCTGTAGACTCTTTTGCGGAATCCTTACTTCTACCCTACTTTTGCCGCCCAATACGGCGAGGTAGCTCAGATGGTTAGAGCGCAGGATTCATAACCCTGAGGTCGGGGGTTCAATTCCCCCTCTCGCTACACGGAACACCAACCCAGGCCCTCGGCCTGGGTTTTTTCATTTAAGGCCGAGCCAAGCTCGCTTGAGCGACGGTTATAAATGAAAAAACCGAGGGCAGCGCAGCTGCTGGGGGCTTGCATCCAAGTAAGGCACCCCCTTTCGGAAACATGGGCCGCTCCGCGGCCCACTAAGTACCCCTAAAATTCACGATGGTTCATCGAACCCAATAGCCTACCGCTTCTTCGAGCCTGGCTTTAAAGGCTTCATGTGCTTCAGCGCCTTTTTCATCTTCAGCTTCTGACCTCCCCCGTAGTTGGTGGTCTTCTTATTCTTGGCCTTTTTCTCATGAAAGGCGGCGTCGGGTCGGTCTTCGTCAGACATGCAAATGTGGATTGTCTCGTGGCCGAAAGATAGTTCCGCCCCGCCCATTCGTGCGCACTACCATACGCAACTAAGAAAACTAAGGCAACGAATCGGTCTTCACCAAAAGAACCACACTCCCAGGTTGAACCGAATCGATCCGCACCACATTCGCATGCGGCTGCTTATTAGCCAAATCCACCTCCCAACGGTACAGGCGCATCGCGTACGCGGCCAGCTCGTGGTTCAACCTCAATTCCGGAACCACATTGAACGCCGACCTGGGCGCAAACGCACCCTCAAACGTTTGGAGCGAAGCCCTAAGTTCCGCATCCCGCTCCACGCGCCGCCACGGCAATGAACTCAAGCCCACCAGCGCGATCACTCCAAGTGCCCATGCGAACTTTGGACTGCGCGCCAACTTGGTTCCGCCCCATAAATTACCCAGGCCGAGGGCCACAAAGGGCAACGAAGTAATCACGTAAAAATCACGCTGCTCGTGCGTTACCATCAACGGAATCGACGCGCTCAACCCCAACGCAAGCATCGCCAGAACCCTGCGGTCAAGCGCAGCTCGTAGCGTACCAAAGCGAATCCCCGCCACCGCCAGCGTAGCAACCAGCATCACCGCCCACTGACCAAGCATCGGCCCCAGTAACCACAGCCGATCCGCAGTAGTCACCGCGCGCGCTTGGGTAAAGGTCCGGACCAAACGGTTCCCCGCATTGCGCTCAATCGCCTCGCGGGCATCGTCCCACAGCCAAAGTGCGACGGCCGCCAAACCGATCGTCAGCAGAACGATCCCAAACCTACGGGCCACCGCTCCACGGGGAAGCAACCCCAGTCCGCCAAGCAACGGAAGCCATACCAACGGAAACAGTCCCTGCGGCCCCTTAAACAATGCTGCGGCCACCGTGAGCAATCCGCCTAGCCACACCCAGCGCGAGTGTGACATTGCGACCACCGCCCAAACCGCGAACGGAGCCATCCACATTTCTTGCACGTGGTTGCCCATGCCCCAGCCCACCAGGGGAGCCGAGCTCCACACCGCCACCATCCAAATCGCTGAATCTCGGCCGCGTTCAGGACACCACGTTACCTGAAGCGCACAAAGACCCGCCGCAGTCGCGATCCAAGCAAACGCCATAAACAGGCGTTCGGTCCAAAGACTTCCGCCCAAAAGTCGAAAAAACATCGATTCCATGCCCGTGAACATCGGCAACTGCTCTGAATACGGAACCGGGGACGACGGCTGGTAGACCGGAGCCCAAAACGTTCCCAATCCATCCGCAAGGTTCTGTGCGACGGCCGCATAAATCTGGCCGTCCATGAACATGCCCTCCTGAAGCCAGTACGGAGCCACCAACCACAGCAGCACCGCTCCGAGCGAGAACCCCGCCAACCTCATCGCCTGCGCGGAGGTCGTTCACCACGGTAGCCTGGTCCCGGCTGGTGAAAATCCTTGGGCCGAGGGCCCACAACTCGTTCCGTGGGGCCGCCGTCACTGTCTTTGACTGCATCGAGCAGCTGGGCCACTTCAGAATCCGTGAGTTCTCGCCAGGCCCCCGTCGGCAGTCCTATGTCGGTAAGGTGCATAATGCGCTTGCGCTCCAAAATCGCCACTTCGTGCCCGACGTACTCTGCCATTCGGCGAATTTGGCGGTTCAAGCCCTGAATTAAGATGATTTTGTACGCACGCGGACTAATCCGCTCAATCGTGCACGGAAGCGTCCGGGTTCCGAGCATCGGAACCCCGCTGGCCATCACATCAAGCTCCGCATCTGTGATTGGACGCCGTACCTGAACCCAATATTCCTTGGCGTGGGCGTTGCCCGCCCTGAGAATTTTGTTGACGGAATCCCCGTCGTTCGTAAGCAGCAGCAGGCCCCGCGAGTCCTTGTCGAGGCGGCCCACCGTAAAAATTCGCTCGGGGTAGCGCACATAGTCCACCACGTTGCCGCGAATGCTCTGATCGGTCGTCGAGGTTACGCCCTCGGGCTTATTCAGCAGCAGGTACACGGCGCGGGGCTTGGAACTCGCCACCACCTTTTGCCCGTACACCTCTACTTCGTCGCCATCCCGAACGGCATCTCCAAGAACCGCTACCCGGCCGTTGATTCGTACGGCGCCCGCCTCAATGGCACGATCCGCCTCACGTCGGCTGCAGAGCCCGTGGCTGCTGATGTACTTGTTGAGGCGTGTTCCGGATTCCATGACTCCGCGAAAGTACTTCGGGTTGCAAGCAAAAGAAAGCGCCGGACCCTTCGGCCCGGCGCTACCTTAACGTAAAACTAGATTTACTGGATGGTGATTCGCTGCACTGAGGCACCTGAAGCTGCAGGTGTCAACGGCTTAGTTTGGGTGGTCATTGGCGTGAAGCTCGGCGTCTTCTTCCGCACGATGTTGAATCCGACTGAGGTTCCGATGCGCCAAGAGTCTCCGCGGCCAGGCGTCACGACAAACAAATTCACCGGGAAGTTCATTTTGCCCGACTTAAACGTCTTTCCGAATCCGAGTACCAAGCCAGTTGAAACGGCGAGGTCTCCGCGCGAGTCCAGGCGGGTAATCACGTCTTTATTCGTTGGGTCGTAACCCTGCGTACCGCGAATAATGAAGTTCTCCCCTTGCAGGTAGCCCTCCGCAGTCACAGTCGTGGTAAAGTTGGGCCCCACCGCGAATTCCCAGCCGGTGCGGCTGTTGCGCATACCCATCAGCACGTTGGCGCTCGGAATCAAACGACCGTACTCCAATCCGGCAATCAACGGAATGAACTCAAACAATGCCTGAAAGTCGCCGCTGTTGACAAAAACCTGCTCGAACTGGTAGCCAAACGAGGTGAGCGCGGGCAAGCTGTACCCGAAACCGCCCGTTCTTGGGTCAGCCATCAGGATTTGGGTGCTACCACCCACAACTGCAGTTACGCCAAGGCGCGGGCCGTTGTTGTTGATGACCGCCGTCTCAGGATTGTTTAGCGCACTTTCGTACTCTTCGCTGATGGTCAACTTCTTAATCAGGTTTTCGTCGTTTGCCACGGCAAGCAGGTCCTTGACGGCCACTTCCATCATGGTTAGGTTTTGCTGCGGAATATTCAAGTAGATTCGACTCGCGGATTCCGTAAAACTGCCCTTAGCAACATCGTACAGGCGCACCGTTACGGCAACACGGTCGCCGAGCAAATCGTACGAACCGGTGAGCAGATAGTCGCACTTTAGACGCTTACCAATGTCTTCAAGGCAAATTTTGGAGTAGCAGCCCTTGAGGTCTACTTGGTCTCGCTTTGAGATGTATTCAATGTCGTACTTGTCGACAATTTCAAACTTATTAATTCGGATCAACTCGATCGTTGCTTTATCGATGAGCTGCTGGCCGTCTACGGGGTAGTTCCGGACGTCGAAATCTAGCACCGCGAGTGTTTTTTTAGGTTCCGATTGGCCGTGGGCGGTTCCGCCGAAGGCACAAAGGGCAGCAATGAAACTTGCACGAAGTAGGGTACGCATGATCATTTTAATTTGATTTCTGCAAATCACATGCATCCCCGTTGCGTGGCACGCGCAGTTTTTGCTCCGAGCACATAGATGTTTGGCACATTCTGCCAAAACCACGTTTGCGATATCCGTGAATTTTAGCGGCATGAACATGATTCCTATGCCCGAAGCCCGCGGATCCGAGATTAGCGCCGAATTTCAACGGTCCAAGCAGCTCGGAATGCCACTAGTTATGCGCCAGTTCGCTCAGGATTGGCCAGCAAATCAGTGGTCGTGGGACGACCTTTGCAGTGCTGTCGGGACCCGAACAACTGGAATTCGCGGCAATGCATTTGCGCACGGACAATCCACCACTTTTTTCCCTAAGCCCATTGCCCAAAAACCAATTGCCGACTACTTCAGACAGCTCGAGCGCAATGAAACGTCTGAAGAGCGCCTTTTCGCGTTTAACCTAAAGGCGAACGCCCCGAATCTTGAACACCGTAATACGCATCGGTTCAAGCAACTCGGGGTGCGCGTAGTTAACCTACCCGCCTACTTCTTTGGTGCCCCATGTAGCGAAACTCGAATTCACTACGATTTTGACTGGGTCGATTTACTGCTCAGCCATTTTAAAGGCCAAAAAAGGGTTTGGCTCTTTGACCAGCGGCAAAATGAACACCTTTACCAGATTCCTGGCACCGTGCATTCCGCCATTGATTTTAGCCGACTCTCGGAGCTGCGCGAGTCCTATCCAAACCTTGATCGCCTCGAAGGATACGACGTGGTTCTCGAGCCAGGCGACACGCTGTACATACCCAAAGGCTACTGGCACCACATCACCTACCTCACCGGAAGCTTCTCGATCACCTACCGAATCTGGCCGCACAACCTCAACGAGTGGTTGAAAACGGCCTACTCCTGGTCCGTTGGTGGGATCGATATTTTACTCAACAAGCTTCCTGGGATTGCCTCATGGCAGGCTCGACGCCGGGCAAAGGCATTTGAAGCGAAGTACGGTCGGCCCCTTTAAAGGCTTCCGAAGACCTTGCGAAGCAGTTCCGTCGTGCGCTGCACGGGATCTTGCCTGATGCGGTCTTCTTGCAGCGCAACTTCACGAAAAAGGGCTTCGGTCGCCTTTTGGTTCACGTAGGCCACGAGGTC
The DNA here is from genome assembly GCA_965657195.1 of uncultured Schleiferiaceae bacterium. GTDB lineage: Bacteria > Bacteroidota > Bacteroidia > Flavobacteriales > Schleiferiaceae > TMED14. The sequence goes on along the minus strand of CBFHNK010000048.1, from coordinate 2,450 downwards.
CGTCTGGATGTCTTCAGTGCGTCCGAGTAAACGCTTGTTTTGGTTGATGGCTTTGGCCAAGGGCTCCCAGTACCTTGCGATCTCAACCTCATCCAATGCGCTTTGCACTGCAGGGCGAAAGGCGGCCTGAAGGGGTACTTCGGTCTCGCTGCGCAAGTATCGGGTAGCGGAACCTTGCCCCCCTTTGAGAATGCCCATCGCGTCGCGCACCGACATTCCCACCACCGCATCGCGAAATATGGGAAACGACTTGGCGGCCGCACGCTCTGCACCTTCGTTGAGCTTGGTCTTGAGCTGCTCCAGCTGGGGCTTGAGGGCCGCGCGAAGCACTGGGTTCGCGTTAATCTTGGCTTCGAGGTCGGCAACTTCAGGCGGCAGTGCCAACCGATAAAATTCAGACTGTGCAAATCCCCCAGCTGCTCCGAGTACGGACGACCCCTTTTGTACCCCTGCCACTAAGGCCTCTTTGAGTCCATTCGCTACTTCGGTTTCCGTAAGGGGTGCCGTCGTTTTGGGCAGCAAGGACGTAGCGGCCTTGGGCACATTTAAAGGCAGTTTAACTTGAGCTTGGCACGACAGGGCCAAGATGGCCGCAGAAAGGCTTAGGATACGCATACTAACCTGCATGCAAAGCCTGTGCCTACTCCCACACGAACAGCGGACGGTGGGCCATCATCGCCTTGACCTTCTCGCCTACGCGGTGCTGCACGCCCGTGTCTTCGGGGTAGCGGAGCACTTCGTCAATGAGGTCCACTACGGCTTCCATGTCGGATTCCTTGAGGCCGCGCGTGGTGAGCGCGGGGGTTCCAAACCGGATTCCGCTGGTGATAAACGGGGATTTGTCGTCAAACGGAACCATGTTCTTGTTCGCCGTAATGTGGGCCGCGACAAGGGCATTTTCAGCCTGCTTTCCGGTCACGTTTTTGTTGCGAAGGTCCACGAGCATGAGGTGGTTGTCGGTTCCGCCGCTGACGATGTCGTAGCCGCGGGCCATCATGGCCTTGGCCATCGCCTGGGCGTTTTGGCGCACCTGAACGATGTAGTTGAAGTAGTTGTCGGTGAGCGCCTCGCCGTAGGCCACGGCCTTACCTGCAATGACGTGCTCGAGCGGTCCACCTTGGATCCCGGGGAACACCGCCATGTCAAGGACGTGCGACATCATACGTATTTCGCCTTTGGGCGTGGTCAGGCCCCAAGGGTTCTCAAAGTCCTGGCCCATCATGATCATGCCTCCGCGGGGGCCGCGCAAGGTCTTGTGGGTCGTGGTCGTCACGAAGTGGCAGTGCGGCATCGGGTCGTTGAGAAGTCCGCGCGCAACCAATCCAGATGGGTGGCTGATGTCGGCAAGCAAAAGGGCACCCACCTCGTCGGCGATGCTGCGGAACTCGGCATAGTCGATGTCGCGGCTGTAGGCGCTGGCTCCGCAAATGATCATTTTAGGCTTCTCGCGGTGGGCGATTTCGCGAATGTTGGCGTAGTTCAGTTGACCGGTCTCGCGATCGAGGCCGTAGAACGTGGCGCGGTAGGTTTGGCCGCTGAAGTTCACGGGCGAACCGTGCGTCAGGTGGCCGCCGTGGCTAAGGTCAAACCCGAGAATGGTGTCGCCCGGCTTGAGGCACGCGAGGTAGACGGCAGCATTTGCCTGCGATCCGCTGTGCGGCTGAACGTTGACGTATTCGGCATCAAAAAGTTCGCCGGCGCGGTTGCGTGCGAGGTCCTCGACTTGGTCTACGATTTGGCATCCGCCGTAGTAGCGTTTGCCGGGATAGCCCTCAGCGTACTTGTTGGTGAGCACCGATCCGACGGCCTCCATGACGGCCGGAGAGGTGAAATTTTCAGATGCAATCAGTTCAATGCCTTCAACTTGACGTTGATGTTCGGCAGTGATGAGGTCAAAGAGGGCGGAATCGCGGTTCATAGCATGTAACTTGGCGTAAAAATACGGCCATGGCAAGCTTTATTCCGGTTTCGGATCAATCAGATTTCAGCTTTTTCAATCTTCCGTGGGGCGCTGTGCGCTGGACCGACGGTAGCGTGCACCTTGCTACCCGCATCGGGGACACGGTGGTGAGCTTTAAAGCTCTGCGGGCTGCTGGATTTTTGGCATCGTTTCCCGAGCTTGAACATGAAACATTTAACGCGTTTATCGACCGCGGAACCGCCGCCTGGTCGGCGGTTCGTACCGAGGTTTCGGGTCTTTATGCCGAAGGTTCCGCATGGGAATCCAACCCAAAGCGAAGCACCTGCGAGCAACCCGCCGCCGCAGTTGAAGCAGTGCTGCCCGTGCACATTGGCGACTACACCGATTTTTACGCATCGCGCCAGCATGCGACGAATGTGGGAATGATGTTCCGCGACCCCGAGAATGCGCTACTGCCCAACTGGTTACACCTACCTGTTGGCTACCACGGCCGCGCCTCGACCGTGGCGGTGAGCGGAACCGACGTCGT
>CBFHNK010000047.1:0-12866 GCA_965657195.1 uncultured Schleiferiaceae bacterium | reverse complement strand
GGCTGTTGGTAACCGCAAGCTGCACCTTGGGGTCGGCAAACTGCACGCTGCCGCCCAGTCGGTTGACAAAGGCAATGTCGAGGTCGAGGGTGTCGGCCGGAATCGCCACGGTCTGCTGGCCAAAAAACCCGAGGGCGTGGCCAAATTCGACGTTGGCAAAGTTGAAGTTCATGGCCACTCCGCTGGCGGAATCCAAGGTGACCAACTGGCCCGTGGAGTTCAGCGTGGCCGCGTAGCGGATCGGCAGCTCGTTGTAGGGCTGGGCCGGGTTGGACCCGAGGAAGAGCTGGGCGCCCTGAAAGCTGATGCTTCCGGCAGTGGGCTGGTTTGGCGTCAAATTGATCGTCTGCTGCAGGAGCTGGCCGTTGACGGTTCCGCTGGGGAACTGCAGCAGCAGCGTGAGGGGTTCGGGAACGGCAGATGTGATGCTGTAGTTGAGCTGGCCCTGGTTGAGGGCGATTTCGGTGAGGCGCACGCCCGCCGGGGCGCCAAAGCCGAGCTTCAACGTGTCGTCGACCAGCGTTTGGGTCTGGGTCTGGGCGGTGGCGCTGTACATGAAGAGGTCGCTGCCCGTGAGGCTGAGTTCAAGGGCTGCGTTGGTGTCGATGGGCACGTAGGTGCTCGGGACTCCCAGGGTGCCGGCCCCCGGGCTGCTGAAGCTGCTGAGGTTGAATTTCAGCTGGTTGGGCACGGTTTTGCCCGCCAGCGAGGCGGGAACGCTCACGGAGTCGCCCGAAGCGACGGTTCCGAGGTTGTAGCTGAGCAAAACTTGCCCCGCCGCCGTCGCCAGTTCGACGGTCGCCGTAATGGGCGCCGGGTAGTGGTTGACGGCCTTTAGCGTCATGGTTCCGCTGTGGAAGCTGGCCGTGCTGAAGCTCGTCAGGTTGGTGGTCGCCAGGTTTCCGGGGTTTTGGTTGGGCAAGGACGGAATCGGTGCGGTGCTTCCGTGGGCGGCCGCCATGTTCGCGGCGAAGCCGGCCGGATTGGTGATGTTGCGCGCCAACAGGCCAAAGGCTACGCTGGCCCCGGCGTTGACGTCGGGCAGGGCGATGTAGCCCGCCTTAAAGGTTTGGTTGACCGACGGCTGGACCGGAAGGTCCAGAAATTCACCCACCCCCACGTTCAGCAGGTTCTGCTGGCGGTACACCAGGCGGTAGGTTTGGTCGGCGTCCACCTTTACCAGGGCGGAATCCGGTTGAAATACATCGCTCAGGGTCAGGTCGATGCTGCCCAAGGGGACAACGATTCCGGGCCGCAAGGTGACGTCAACGTCGTCGACCGTAAGCAGGTCGCGGGAGCAGGCGGCGAGGGCCGCGGCGAAAAGTAATGCAATCCCCTTGTTCATGCGCGAGGTAAAAAAGTAAAATCCGGTTATAACCGAATGGTTGGGTCCGGCAAAGGTCGCGCTAATTTTTAACGCGCTGCAGCATCCACGTGCGGATTTCGGCGGCAAGCTGGGCCCCGTCGGGGTTCCGCACCGGTTCGCCGATGTACAGGTCGACGTGCCAGGCCGGCCGGGTAAGCATTTTAAGCAGGTGGCTGACAAAGGTGTCGTCGTCGACCCAGGCCATTTTGGGGTCGGAATATTCCATGACAAACGGAACTACCGAAACGTTTAACTCGGCTGCGGTGTAAAACATTCCGGGGTTGAATTCAAGCAGGCCGCGGTCCACCGTGGTTCCCTCGGGGAAGACGACCGGGCTCAGTCCGCGCTGGACGCGCTCGGCGAGTTCCGCCCGGGACGCCGTACGCGATTCCTTGCTGCTGCGGTCGACAAAGACCACGTCCAGCGCCTTGGCTCCCCAACCGATTAAGGGCCAGCTTTTTACTTCGGCCTTGCTCAAGTAAATCTGGGGTGTGGCCGACCGAAAAAACATCACATCGACGTAGCTGCGGTGGTTGGCCATCAAAATTCCGGCTTCGTTTGGCGGAACCCCTTCGCGCACCACCACCTTAATGCCCATCATCCACAGCCATAGACTTCTACCTATTGCGAGGTACGTGTGGCGGAACCGAATCGACGCGCCCAGCAACTTGAGAATCATGAGTCCAAACACGATGCTGAACATGATCAGCAGCATAAACGGGAGGCGGTAGATGATGCGCATCAATCAGTGTCTTGTTTCTGGTTTCTGGTTACTGGTTGCCAGTTACTTGTTTCTGGTTACTAGGCACTCGAAGTGGACAAAAGTACAAGCAACAAGTAGCTCGTGACTAGTTGCTAGTGACGGCGGAGCCGGACAAAGATGCCGAGTGCCGATGAATGGGGGTGGGAGGGGCGGGATGTGGGAACATCCGTTTAGAGGACGAGTAAGATTGGGCAAATACTGAATTTTGAGTTCGTTTAATTACAATATGTCATTAATTACTTACCTTTATGATTCAGTTATGGTTTGCCCACGGAGTACGAATTGGCATGTACCGCAAGGACCACCCTCCGCCCCACGTGCACCTGTTCTATGGCGCATTTGAAGCGATTATGAGGATTTCGGATGCCGAGGTTATTGCTGGCTTTGTACCGAGACGCCAACTTCGAGAGGCCCGTTTGGTATGCCTCAAACGCCGCGAACCATGGACTGAACTATTCAACCGATTCAACCCACCGCGTCATGCGTAAACGTTTTACCCAACTTCCGAAGCTCGCCTCTGTGGAGGTTCGCGATGAAGACAATCTGATTGTCACGTTTCAAAGTGCGGAACGGCGATTGTTGGAATTGGGTTCCGCCGAACAGCAATTGGGTGAGACCCTGCCCCGAGGCCCCGTGCGCGTCAATGAATGGGGCGCGCTTGAGTGGCCTGAGGCTCCGCTCAACCTTGATGTAGTGGGAGCCCTCATCGAGTTTATCGATGTGCCGCAGTCCCGATACAGCCTTGGGGCAGATATGGTGCGCCAACTGAGCGTTCCGCTTGAACCGGACTTTCGCGAAGTCCTGGGCCGCCGCCTCAGAAAGCTTCGCAAAGAACTTGGCCTTAGCCAGCTCGACGTAGCCAACCGCATCGGAACCCAACGCACCTACATTTCGCACATCGAAAACGGCCATTCTGACCTCGAAATTCAGTCCCTCAAGCGCATCGTCGAGGTAGGCCTTGGTCGCGAACTTGAGATTAGTATTCGGTAAACGCGTAACTTTAATCATGACTATGGATCACGCTAAAGCATATCCCCTACTCGATTCGGTAACGCCCACTAGCGCGGACCATTCGTTGCTGCGGTATACGGACGGTTCCGAGCGGATTTTGGACGAGCGCGATGTGGTTTGGAATGGTAATCGCCTTGCGGGGCGACCCCAACTTGGGAATTACGGCCTGGTGTGGCCTGAAACGCTTGTGGACATGGAGGGCATCCCCGTGGCCTTTGACCTGGGAGCCGATGAGGCCTTTGAGCTCAGTACGCCGGTAGCCAGCGACCGGTAGCCAATAGCCAAAAACCAGAAACTAGAAACAAAAAAGCCCGGCGTCAGCCAGGCTTTTTTAAGCGTGGTGCGGGCACTTAGCGCCGTCAGCCATGCACTCTTTGGTGCAGCTGTGGGCGGCAGCGTCGCCTTCGGCGGGAGCGGTGCCTTCGGCAGCCTCAGCGCCCTCGGCCGGAGCCTCTTGGTGCATGGGGCAGGTTCCGCTCGACATGCATTCAGGCGTGCATACGTGGGCTGACTGCTCGGTAGCCGGAGCGTTGTGGCCACCCTCGCCAGTGTGGTCGGCGCCGCCGATCGCGATGAACGGAGCAATTACGAGGGCCACAATCGAGGTCAACTTGATGAGGATGTTCATCGACGGGCCAGACGTGTCCTTGAACGGATCACCTACGGTGTCGCCGGTAACGGCAGCCTTGTGCGGCTCGCTACCCTTCTTGAAGGCCTCGCCGTCAATTACTACTCCTTTTTCGAAGCTCTTCTTGGCGTTGTCCCAAGCGCCACCGGCGTTGTTCTGGAACATACCCATGAGGACTCCGCTCACCGTGATGCCCGCGAGCAGGCCACCGAGGGCCTCTGGACCCATGGTGAATCCAACGAGGATCGGTGCAATCAGGGCAAGCGCACCTGGAGCAACCATTTCGCGGATTGAAGCTTGAGTCGAAATCTCGACACACTTCTCGTACTCGGGCTTTCCGGTGCCTTCCATGATACCTGGAATCTCGCGGAACTGGCGGCGAACCTCACGCACCATTTCCATGGCCGCCTTACCCACCGCGCTGATGGCGAGTGAGCTGAAGAAGAACGGAATCATGGCTCCGACAAACAGCATGGCGAGCACGTCGGCCTTGTAGATGTCGATGCCGTCGATGCCAGCAAGGCCTACGTAGGCGGCGAAGAGCGCCAGTGCGGTCAGGGCCGCAGAAGCGATGGCAAATCCTTTACCCGTGGCGGCAGTGGTGTTGCCCACGGCGTCAAGATTGTCGGTGCGGTCGCGAACCTCGCTGGGGAGGTGACTCATTTCGGCGATTCCGCCCGCGTTGTCGGCGATTGGACCGAAGGCGTCAATGGCAAGCTGCATGGCTGTGGTGGCCATCATGCCCGCGGCAGCAATGGCTACCCCGTAAAGGCCGGCAAGGGCGAAGGATCCGTAGATCCCTGCAGCGAGAATGATGATCGGAAGCACGGTTGATTCCATACCCACGGCGAGGCCGCCGATGACGTTGGTTCCGTGACCTGTGCCCGACTTCTGCACGATGCTGTCCACCGGACGGCGACCCATCGACGTGTAGTACTCGGTGACGATGCTCATCAGGGTTCCGACCACAAGGCCGAGGATGATGCTCCAGAACACATTCATGCTGGTGATGACGAGGGCTTCGGAACCGCTGCGCTCAAAGCTCATGGTCTCAGGAAGCATGTACTGGATCACGAAGTAGGACGACACCGCGGTAAGGACCATCGAGCTCCAGTTGCCCAGGTTGAGGGCGTTCATGACGCTGCTGTCTTCCCCTTTGATGCGTACAAAGAAGGTTCCGACGATCGAGAAGATGATTCCGAGTCCGGCGATCACCATCGGGAGAAGGATCGGCGCCATTCCGTTAAAGTTGTCTTGGCTCACCACTTCACGGCCGAGGACCATCGTGGCAAGCATGGTGGCTACGTACGAGCCAAAGAGGTCAGCGCCCATACCAGCTACGTCACCTACGTTGTCACCTACGTTGTCGGCGATGGTCGCAGGGTTGCGGGGGTCGTCTTCGGGGATTCCGGCCTCAACTTTACCTACGAGGTCGGCACCGACGTCGGCAGCCTTGGTGTAAATACCTCCACCTACGCGGGCAAAAAGGGCGATTGATTCCGCACCGAGTGAGAATCCGGCGAGGACCTCAAGGGCTTGCGCGACGTTGTCGTACATGCCGGTGAAGACGATGTAAAGGGTTCCGAGGCCAAGGACCGCGAGGCCAGCGACGCCGAGGCCCATGACGGTTCCGCCCGTGAATGATACTTTGAGGGCCTGGGCCAGCGAGGTGCGGGCAGCCTGAGTGGTGCGCACGTTGGCTTTGGTGGCGATGTTCATTCCGATCCATCCAGCGAAGGCGCTGAATACGGCTCCGATGACGAAGGCCACGGCGATGACCCAGTCGGTGTGGGCCGCAACGGCCTCAAGCTCAGCAGACCACGCAAGAAGTGCGGCAGCGATGACCACAAACACGCCCAGTACGCGCCACTCGGCACGAAGGAAGGCCTGCGATCCGCGGGCGATGTAGCCGGCGAGTTCGACCATATTGGCGTCTCCGGAATCTTGCTTTCCGACCCAAATGGCTTTGAAGATCATGACCACCAGGCCGACGAGGCCGAGGAGGGGAATGAGGTACTGAATTTCCATATTATTAGCTCGTTATGTGGTTTGGTTATGGATTTTGGGGTAAAATTTCAGGGCCGCGAATATAGCGCGAAACAAAAAACTAGTAACTAGTAGCGAGTTACTTGTTTACATACATCACCTCGCGAACCGCCTTGATGACGCGCGCTTGGTTGGGCAAGAATGCCTCCATGAGCGTGGGTGCGTAGGCAGCCGGGGTGTCGGCAGTCGTAATGCGAATGATCGGCGCGTCGAGGTAGTCAAAAGCGCGCTTTTGCACCATGTAGCTGATCTCGGTGCTGATGCTGCCGAGTGGCCATGCCTCTTCGACGCACACCAGGCGGTTGGTCTTTTTCACGGACTCGATCACGGTGTCGTAGTCAATCGGACGCACGGTGCGCAGGTCGATGACCTCGCAGCTGATTCCGTCCTTGGCCAACTCTTCGGCGGCGGCGAGCGCCACTTTCATGATTTTGCCGAACGACACGATGGTGACGTCGGTTCCGGCGCGCTTGATGTCAGCCACGCCGATGGGCAGGATGAAGTCGCCCTCGGGCACCTCGCCTTTGTCGCCGTACATCTGCTCGGATTCCATAAAGATGACGGGGTCCTCGTCGCGAATGGCGGCCTTGAGCAATCCCTTGGCGTCGTATACGGTGCTCGGAACAATCACTTTCAAGCCAGGGCAGTTGGCGTACCAGCTCTCAAACGCTTGCGAGTGGGTTGCACCCAGCTGGCCGGCGCTGGCGGTGGGTCCGCGGAATACGATCGGAATCGTGAACTGTCCGCCCGACATCTGGTGCATTTTGGCGGCGTTGTTGATGATTTGGTCAATGGCGACCATCGAGAAGTTGAACGTCATGAACTCGATGATCGGGCGAAGGCCGTTCATCGCGGCTCCGACGCCGATTCCGGCAAATCCGAGCTCGGCAATAGGCGTATCGAGCACGCGCTTGGGACCAAATTCGTCGAGCATACCCTTAGAGGCCTTGTAGGCGCCGTTGTACTCGGCCACCTCTTCGCCCATCAAGAAGATGGTCTCGTCGCGGCGCATTTCTTCGCTCATCGCCTCGGCAATGGCCTCACGGAATTGAATCGTTCGCATTCGTTTATACTTAATTAAGGACCGCAAAAATACGTCTTCGGACCCTAAATTTGCCCATCGCACGAGGTACAAACCGCCTCGCCGCAATCCTTGATATGAAGATCCTCGTTTGCATCAGCCACGTTCCCGACACGACGGCCAAGATTCAGTTCACTTCGGACGCCCGCGCCCTCGACGCCAACGGGGTGCAGTTCGTCATCAATCCGTACGACGAGTTCGGCCTTACCCGCGCCCTGCAGCTCAATGAGCAGTTGGGCGGAACCGTCACTGCCGTGACGGTCGGCGACGCCTCGGTCGAGCCCACGCTCCGCAAGGCGCTCGCCATCGGCGCGCACGACGCGGTTCGCGTCGACGCCCTTCCTACCGACCCCCTTCAAGTTGCGCGTGAACTGGCAGCGGTGGTTTCAGAAGGTGCCTATGAATTAGTCATTTGCGGCCAAGAGTCTATCGACTACAACGGCGGAATCGTTCCGTCAGCCCTCGCCGAAATCCTCGGGTGGCCCGTGGTCACTCCGTGCATCGGATTTGACCCCGCCGGCGGCCGCGCCATGGCCAGCCGCGAGATCGACGGAGGCAAAGAGGTCCTCGACATCGCCCTGCCCGCCGTCCTTGGAGCCAAAAAAGGCCTCGTCGAAGAGTCCGAACTGCGCATCCCCAACATGCGCGGAATCATGGCGGCCCGCACCAAGCCCCTCGTGGTGAAGGCTCCGACGGGAGCCACCGCAGGTTCCGCCCCTGTATCGTTCAGCAAGCCCGCCGGCAAGTCCGCGGTGCAAATGATCGACGCGCAAAACCTCGACGCGCTCGTCAAAAAGCTTCACGAAGAGGCGAAAGTCATTTAAACAATTGGTTACTTGTTTCTGGTTACTCGTTTGCACGCACAAAAAACTAGAAACCAGCAACTAGAAACAAGTCACTAGTAACAAGCAACAAGAATCCTCAAACCACACGATATGGTACTCGTTTTTGCCGAAACCTGGAACGGTCAGTTCAAAAAGTCAACGTTCGAAGCCGTGCAGTACGCCGCGGCCTGCGCCACTGCCCAAGGCAGCCAAGCAGTTGCCGTTGTTGTTGGCCCCGCATCAGCCCCCGTCGAGTCGCTCGGCGCCTACGGAGCCCACAAGGTCCTGCACCTGCACGGCCCCGAAAAGTTTGAGACGGCCCAGTACGCCGCCCTGCTTGGCGACGCAGCCAAAGAGCTCAATGCCAGCATTATTGTGGTCAGCGGAACGGCCAACGGACGCGCCCTCATGGGTGCCCTCGCCGTGCGCGCTGAGGCCAGCGTGATCAGCAACGTTACTGCGCTTCCCGAGTCGTTTGGCCCGGTTCGCGTGGTGCGCGGAGCCTTCTCATCCAAAGGCATCGAGGTCTGCGAGAGCAGCAGCGCCCGCACGGTGATTGGATTGGTTCCGAACGCATTGGGAGTCAAAGATTCCGCCGGAAGCGACGCCGCATTTGAGGACCGCAACGTATCCGCCTCAGCCCGAGCCACCGTGGTCGAGCAGCAGCTCGCCAGCGGCACGATTGCGCTGCCCGAAGCCGAGCGCGTAGTTTCGGCCGGACGCGGCATGAAGGCCCCCGAAAACTGGGGAATGATCGAAGAACTCGCCCAAGTTTTGGGCGCCGCCACGGCCTGTTCAAAGCCCGTGAGTGACATCGGCTGGCGTCCGCACCGCGAGCACGTCGGTCAGACCGGAATCCAAGTGAATCCGCAGCTCTACATCGCCATTGGCATCTCGGGAGCCATTCAGCACCTCGCCGGGGTGAGCAGCTCCAAGACCATTGTGGTGATCAACAGCGACCCTGAGGCTCCGTTCTTCAAGGCCGCCGACTACGGAATCGTGGGCGATGCGTTTGATATTGTTCCGCGTTTGACCGCGGCCATCAAGGCGCACCTGAACTAAGCCGTGTCGGGAGCGCTCATCACCTTGACCGTCAAGGGCCTCACCTACAGTGAGCGCCCCACGGGTGCCTACGCGCTGCTGCTGGAGTCCGAAGTCGACAAACGCCGACTGCCCATCGTCATCGGAGCCTTTGAGGCCCAGGCCATTGCGATTGCGCTCGACAAGATGTCGACGCCGCCGCGGCCGATGACGCACGACCTCTTTGCCCAAGCGCTGACGGCCCACGGAGCCGTTTTGGAGCGCGTCGTCATCCACGCTCTGGTGGACGGCGTCTTTTACGCCCAGCTTCACTTTGAGGGTGGCCAAGTTTTGGACGCGCGACCCTCGGACGCCGTGGCACTGGCCGTGCGCCTGGACTGCCCGATGTACGCGACCGACGACGTCATGGTTCAGGCCGGACTCGAGGCCGAGCAAGGCGCTGCCCCCAAGCTTCCCAAAGAACCCCGGACGCGCTCTGCCGCCACCGGAGCCAAAGCCCCCTCCCCCGCCGAAGACCCCGCACTGGCCCGTGCCACGCGCGACGAACTCGAAGCCATGCTCGAGCACGCGTTGGGCAACGAAGACTACGAACTGGCCGCGCGAATCCGCGACGAACTGACCCAGCGTGGCTGATTTTGGCCTAAATTCAGCCCACCTTAACGCACTTTAAACGCTTCCATTGGACTACTACCTACGCGTCGTCGCGGGCCTCGCCCTGCTGATCGGAATCCTCTTTGCCTTTTCTTCAAACCGCCGCGCCATCGACTGGAAGCTTGTCGGCAAAGGGATTTTGCTGCAGTTCGTGCTGGCCTTGGCCATTTTGCACCTCTCGTGGGTTTCGTCGGCCTTTGACGCCGTGGGCAAGGGCTTTGTGGCGTTGCTCGGCTACACCCGCGAGGGCTCGCTCTTTCTGTTTGGCGACCTCGTGGGCCGCGTGGACACCTTCGGCTATCTGTTTGCCTTTCAGGTGCTTCCGACCATCATCTTCTTCAGCGCAATCAGCTCGCTGCTCTTTCACTTCGGAATCCTGCAGCGCGTCGTAGGCGCCTTCGCCTGGATCATGAAGCGCACCCTCAGACTGTCCGGAGCCGAAACCCTCGCCGCCGCTGCGAACGTGTTTGTGGGCCAAACTGAGGCTCCGCTACTCGTAAAGCCCTACATCGCCACGATGACCCGCTCAGAGCTCATGGCCCTGATGGTCGGCGGCATGGCCACCCTCGCCGGAGCCGTTTTAGCCGCCTACATCGGCTACTTGGGCGGAACCGATCCCGAGCGCCAAGTCTTCTTTGCCCGCCACCTGCTCACCGCCTCGGTCATGAACGCCCCCGCAGCCCTTTGGGTCGCCAAGGTCCTCGTACCCCAAACCGAGCCGGTCGTAGACCTCGCCGACGTCAAAATCGAGCGCAAGGGCAACTGGCTCGAAGCCATCGCCAACGGAACCAGCGACGGATTCAAAATGGCCGCCAACGTGGGTGTCATGCTCCTGGTTTTCACCGCACTCATCGCCTTATTCAATGGACTGTTATCCAACGGACTAGGCTCGTGGACCGGCCTCAACGAGCTCGTGGCCTCGTGGTCAGGCGGACGCTACAGCGAGTTCAACCTTCAGTCCATCTTCGGACTCCTGCTCGGCCCCTTCACCTGGCTGCTCGGCGTCCCCTGGGCCGAGGCGCCCCTCGTGGGCCAACTGCTCGGCGAAAAAACCATCCTCAACGAATTCTACGCCTACGTCACCATGGGCCAGATGATCGAGGGAGGCTCCCTCGTGAGCGTACGCGCCCAAACCCTCGCCGTCTACGTCCTCTGCGGGTTTGCCAACTTTGCCTCCATCGGAATCCAAATCGGCGGAATCGGCTCACTTGCCCCCGAGCGCCGCAAGGACCTCTCTGAACTCGGCTTCAAGGCCGTTTTGGGCGGAACCGCTGCGTCGCTGACTACTGCTACGCTTGTCGCTCTGTTGATATAGGCCCTTCGGGCTAGGGCACTTCGTGCTAGGGCCCCTTCGGGGCTAGGGCGCTGCGCGCTAGAGCCCTTCGGGCTAGGGCCCTTTCAGGGCTAGGGCGCTGAGTGCCTGCACTATTTATTCATTTTCAAATATTTGACTGTTTTGGGCGGTGTAGCTTGGTCGCATGAAGACTTATCAAAACCTGAGTGTTTGGAGTGAAGCCGAAGAACTAAATGTGGGTCTTCACGAGATCATGGCCCATCCTTCACTAGACTACCACCGCTACTTTCGGGACCAAATACTTCGAGCAGCACTGTCTGTTGCCTTAAACATTAGTGAAGGACACGGTCGTGGCTACAACGGAGAATTCGTGCGGTTCTTAAAAATATCTCGGGCCTCTTTGGATGAAGTGCATGCTGGACTTACCATCATGAGAAGAGTTTTACCCCAAGTCCCCATATCTGATTCAATTTTCGCCCGAATTCAAACGATTCGAATCAAGATCAACGCCCTCATCCGAAAGATTGAATCCCAAAAACCCATCCAGGTTGATCATTCCGAGGTATTCTCGGAACATAACGCGAAGCGCCCTAGCCCCGAAGGGGCCCTAGCTGCTTCGCAGCCATCGCTGCGAAACAGCCCTAGCGCGAAGCGCCGTTAGCCTACAGGTAGTACTTTTACGTCATGCGCCAGTACCACGAATTAATGGACCGCGTGCTCCGCGAGGGCATCGACAAATCCGACCGCACCGGCACCGGAACCCGCAGTGTGTTTGGCCACCAGATGCGCTTTGATTTGGCCGAGGGCTTCCCGATGGTGACGACTAAAAAGTTGCACCTCAAGAGCATTTTGCACGAGTTGATTTGGTTCATTTCGGGCGACACCAACATTCGCTACCTCTGCCAAAACGGAATCCGAATTTGGGACGATTGGCCGTTTGCCACCTACGCCAAGTCGGCCGACTATGACGGAATCGACATGAAGGAGTTCGCCGCGCGCATCGCTGCGGACGCCGAGTTTGCGGCCAAGTGGGGCGATTTGGGCCCAGTGTACGGCTACCAGTGGCGCTTTTGGCCCGGCCCGAACGGCCCAGTGGACCAGTTGCGCGATGTGCTTGAAGGCATTCGCCGCAATCCGGACGGACGCCGCCACATCGTTTCGGCCTGGAACCCCGGGTACATCGACCAAATGGCGCTCCCCCCCTGCCACGCCTTTTTTCAGTTTTACGTGGTCGACGGCAAGCTGTCGTGCCAGCTGTACCAGCGCTCGGCGGACATCTTTTTGGGAGTTCCGTTCAACATCGCCTCGTACGCGCTGCTCATTCACATGATGGCCCAGGACCTCGGCCTCGAAGTGGGCGACTTTGTACACACCTTGGGCGACGCCCACATCTACTCGAACCACATGGATCAGGTACGGCTTCAGCTCAGCCGCGAACCGCGCGCCCTGCCCACGCTTAAGTTGAATCCGTCGGTCACGAGTTTGTTCGACTTCCGCTACGAAGACGTTGAATTAGTCGGATACGATTCGCACCCGCACATACCGGCTCCGGTCGCCGTCTGATGCTCTACGCCATAGTTGCCCACGACTTGAACCGCGCCATTGGAGGCGGAAACGATTTGCTGTGGCACCTGCCCAACGACCTGAAGTATTTCAAAGAAAAGACGCGCGGATTCCCCATCATCATGGGCCGCAAAACGTTTGATTCGCTGGGGCGACCCTTGCCCGGACGCCGCAACATGGTGGTGACCCGCCAAGCCGACTGGTCAGCCGAAGGCGTCGAGGTGTTTGCCACGGTCGAAGCAGCCATTGCCGCCCTCGAGGGCGCCGACGGGTTCATCGTGGGCGGAGGTGAAATCTACCGCCAGTCCTTGGGCATGGTGGACGTGCTCTACGCCACCGTGGTACATACCCAGATTGAGGGGGCGGATACGTGGTTCCCCGAGTACCTCGATCAGTTCACCGAGGTCGAACGCGACGACCACTCGGCGGACGACCGGCATGCCTACGCGTATTCATTTGTTCGCCTACGGGCGAACAAGTAACTAGTAACTAGCTGCTTGTGCCGCGTTGCGGCACTACGCAGACTGCTTCGATAGCTTTTGGAGGACCGAATCCGCCGTAACGTGCACCTTTTCGGGTAGTTCGTACATGGCGTCGG
>CBFHNK010000046.1:0-13427 GCA_965657195.1 uncultured Schleiferiaceae bacterium | reverse complement strand
GAATTGAGCCGAATGGCGACCGATTCGCGCACGACCCAAACCGAACCGGCCCTTTTTTGGGCGCTGACCACGCCCTCAGGCGACGGCCACCGCCACTTGGCTGAGGCCAAAGAGCGCGGATGTGTGGCGGCAGTTGGTACCTCAAAGGGCTCAGCGCAGTATGCGGTCGAGGGGATGCACGTGCTAGTGGTGGACGACGTCTGGGAGGCGCTGTTTCGCTTTGCCGCGGCCCACAGGGCGGCCTACCGGGGTCCGGTGGTGGCGATCACTGGTTCGAACGGAAAAACCAGTGTCAAAGAGCAATTGGCCCACCTGCTTGGCGATCCCACGGTGGCGCGCAGCCCGCGCAGCTACAATTCCAAGTTGGGCGTGCCCTTGTCGGTGCTGCAGTTCCCATTGGACGCTTCGCTCTGGTTGATTGAGGTCGGAATTTCTGAGGCCGGAGACATGGCCCGATTCACCTCGTGGTTGAATCCCACCCACGGAATCTTCACAGGCCTTGGCGATGCCCACGATGCGGGGTTTGCGAGCCGCGAAGCCAAGTTGGCCGAGAAGATGTCGCTCTTTCGCGGGGTGAAGCAGCTTTTAGTGGCTGAGGGGCCGTGGAGCCCCGGGGTACACGGGGTGCTTCCCTCAGAAATTGTACAAGGCCAAGCAGGCCAATGGGTCGGGCCGGATGGGCAGCGCTTTGCGGTTCCGGTGGAGTCTGAGGCCGAGCGTTCCAACGCGGCGCTCGCGCTGGCGGCCACCTACGCCTTGGGCCGCACCCCGCACGACTTTGACAGCCGCCCGCGCGGACCGCTGCGGCTTGAACGGCGCGCCGCCCGCTGGGGAGGCGGCGCGCTGCTCGTCGACCGCTACGCGCTCGACGAAGCCTCGGCCTCTGAAGCCCTTGAAATCTTGGCTCAGGAACCCGCGTCCCCTAAGACGGCGATCATCTTTGATAAGGATTCCGCACGGTGGATGACCGCCCTTCAACGATGGACCACAAAGTTTCCGAGCATTGAACTGAGGGTATGTGCGCCCCAAGATTCCGCCCCGGGAATCGGAGAAGGTGGAGCGGTACTGCTCAAAGGACACGGAGTTGAGGCGGCCCTTGAGGCCCGCTTGGCGCGCCAGCACGACAGTGTGGTCGAACTTGACGTGGACGCGATGGAGGCCAACCTGAGGCACTACCGCGCGATGCTTCCGCAGGGAACCCGAATCATGGCCATGCTCAAGGCGAACGCGTACGGGCTTGGGGCGGTTCCGGTGGCCCGAGCGCTTGAACGCCACCGCCTGGACTACCTCGGCGTGGCCTACCCCGAAGAGGGCCGCGAACTGCGCGAGGCGGGGATTCGCACCCCCATCATGGTGCTCAATCCGGGCGAACCCTCGTTTGACCTGATGCTGCGCTACCGACTTGAACCTGAGATTTTTAGTTGGGATCGCTTGCGGGCATTTGCCGAGGCCTACGCGAGGCACCCCGATGCGCTGGGTGAGGTGCTCGTGCACATCAAGGTTGATACGGGAATGCACCGATTGGGATTCGAACCGAACGAAGGCCGCGCGGTGGCTGACGCCGTCCGCGCGATCCCCGGAGTCCGCGTCGCTTCAGTGCTGAGCCACTTCGCCGCGGCTGAAGATCCTGACAAAGATGACGTTACGCGCCAGCAGTGGGCCGAATTCACGCGCTTTGCGGACGCGCTCGAGGCCGGACTTGGAACCACAATTTGGCGCCACATGGCCAACACGGCTGCGGTGGCCCGCCACCCGTGGGCTGCGGGGGGTATGGTTCGGCTTGGAATCGGCTTGATGGGGGCCTCACTGGACCCAGCGGACGCTGCGGCGCTGCAGCCCGTGGTGCACGTCACCACGACGGTGAGCCAGATTCGCCATGTTCCGGCGGGCGAAGGGGTGTCCTACGGGTCAACCGATGCGTCGGACCGCGACCGAGTGATCGCCACGCTACCGATTGGGTATGCCGACGGAATTCCGCGCGCCTTGAGCAACGGACGCGGCCAAGCGTTTGCCCACGGAGCGTACGTGCCCATCGTGGGCCGTGTGTGCATGGACATGCTGATGGTCGATGCGACCGACGTGCCGCTCAAGGTGGGCGACCGCGTTGAGCTTTTGGGCCGTCATGTGCGCCTCGAAGACGTGGCTTTGGCCTGCGGAACCATTAGTTATGAGGTGCTTACCGGGCTGTCTCCGCGCCTTCCGCGCTTGGCGGCAAACGGACTTTAGGCTACCTTTCGGGTAGTGGAGCGTCAAATTATCTCCTATTTGGTTCGGGCGGCAGCCATTTTGATGCCGTGGTGGGACCTCGGGACGGGCGTGGCGCTCGCCGCAGCGGCGGTGCTCTCGCTGGTTGCCGCGCGCGGCCGCTGGAAGCCCCTGCCTGCAGATGTAGCCCTGTGGTCCGGCTTTGCCGCGTTGGCCGCGAGTGCGCTGTGGACGACGGCTCCGTCACTTGAAACGATGCTGCGCTGGATGCCGATGCTGTGGGTTCCGCTCGCGCTGCGCCGCCAGCATCGGGCGTGGAACGAGGGGTTGATCGCGGGCGGAATCGTGCTTTCACTCGGCCTCTTGGGCCACGGTGCCTACCTCGCCTTCGAGGCCAAGAGTCTCGAACCATTGTTTTACCGCGATTTTGCCGAGTTTGCACACCAGCACAGCTACCTCACGCTGTATTTGGGCCTTGCGGGGGCATCGGTGGCTACGGACTTGAGGTTTCGCGGTGCCGTTCGCCCGCTTGTTTTGGGCTTATTTGCCTTGGTTGCAGTCCTTGCCGGAAGCCGCATGGCGCTCGCCGCCGTCGTCCTCGGCGGACTGTGGTGGTTTTCGGGTCAGGTCGCCCCACGGCGGTGGATGCCATGGGCTCTTGGACTCGGAATCGTATTGGTTCTGGCCGTCGCCCTCGTGCCCTCAGAGCGCAGCTTGGGCAAGCTCACCAAGGCGGACCCCTACTGGGCCACAGGTTCTGTGGATACTCGGGTCGTACAGGCCAAGGCGGCCTGGCAAGTCATTCAGTCTGATGTGTGGCGTGGAGTGGGGGCGGACCAGGTCCAGCCCGAGCTCATGAAGGTCTACACCGACTGGAACTACCGCTTTGGCCTCAAGCGCCAACTCAACGTGCACAACCAAGTGCTGCAGCTTTGGGCCGGCATTGGCCTCTTCGGAATCGCACTTTGGGCCCTCGGAATGGCCTACTGCGGTCTGAAATCCAACTGGACTCGAGGCGGTCAGGCCTTAGCCCTTGCCCTCGTACTGATTCTACTCACCGAATCGATGCTCGAACGCGCAATGGGCGTCGTCCTTATCGCTACGGCAATCTACCACAGCTTGCCGCGTCGGTTGGACGGAACCTGGCGCTAGCCTACCACGTGCTGCGGTCGAGCAGGATCCGCAAGGTGGCGCGCAAGCCAGAGAGAGTGGGTTCGGCCTCACCCGTATAAATCAGCCCAATAAGTTTGGGGCTTTGGGCGGCGAGCCATTCGTCCGGAAGCGTACCGCGCTCCATTCGCCAGGCTTCGCGGAGTAAACGCTTCACACGGTTGCGCACCACGGCGTGCTTGAATCGCTTTTTTGGAGCTGCCACAAGCACTTGAACGCCCCGCACGAGGGGTTCCGGTGAAGGACGCCACACGAGGCGCAGTCCAGATTCCGCTACACTACGGGAGTCGCGGCTAAATAAAAGTCCGATAGAGGTTCGCGACTTCAAGCGCTCCTCGCGGGGGAAGCGCAGGTCGGCCATTACTTACCCTTGTTGACTTCGTCGACGTAGGCTTCGAGCGCCTGCGCCATCGACGCAAATTTGGGCGACGGAACAGGCACATCCACGATCAGGTTGTGCTCCTTAGCAGCAAGGTGGGTAGTGCTTCCGAATGCCGCGATGCGCGTGGCATCCTGCACGAAGTCCGGAAAGTTCTTGTACAGTGACTTAATGCCCTCGGGGCTGAAGAACACGAGCATGTCGTACTTCACCGCGCTGAGGTCGCTTAAGTTGGCGGCCACTGTTTGGTACATCACCGCACGAGTCCACTTGATATTGGCGGCAGCCAGGGATGCCGGAACCTCTGGGTTCAGCACATCTGACGTCGGCATCAAAAAGTGCTCTCCGCGCTGCTTTTTAAGGGTCGGAATAAGATCCGTGAGCGTAGATTTCGCAGGGTAGATCTTACGCTTGCGGTACGGAACGAACTTCTGAAGGTAGAAGGCTACGGCTTCAGAGGTACAGAAGTACTTCCATTCTGGGTTAATGGTGACGCGCATCTCTTCGCACATGCGAAAGAAGTGGTCAATCGCATTGCGGCTCGTAAAGATGAACGACTTGAATTCACCCAGGGCGATCTTGTCTTTGCGAAACTCTGCGGCATTCACACCCACGACCTCAATGAAGGGTCGAAAGTCTATTTTGAGCTTGTGCTTTTCGGCAAGTAAGAGGTAGGGGTTGTTCCCTGCTTGGGGCTCCGGTTGGGAGACCAAGATGCTCTTTACTTTGCGTTTGCGCTCAGGTAATTGTGAATCCATAACCACGGTATCGCTTCCAGCGCGCAAAGGTAGGCAATTCTGAAGTACAAAGGCCCGGGTCCGCGGTTTATATAAATGATTGCGGCGCGCAACACAGAGGTAACATAGAGTACGCCAAATGCTGATACTAAGATTATTAGGCTAAGTTGGGGCTGTGGACCGCTGCCCGTGAGGCGCCACCACGCATAGGGCACCACAAGGAGCACTACGAAGGGCATGAACATGCTTCGAAATTGGTGGTAGGCTTGGTGGATGCGGACGGCGTTCCAAATGCTCCCGGCGATGGCGTGAAGGATCCAAGGTGCGAGAAGGACAAGCCCAGAATACGCAGGCTGCAGGCCTGCTCCGACGTAGAGAATACCTACCGCCGCGAGCGATGTAGCGATACTGACCCATGGGCCAAGAGCCGCGGGCAGTCCGTCCGACCAAAGTTGAATGCCGAGCCGGCTCATGCGACGGCGTCCTTGCGCGTTGGGAGACCATAGTGCCGCAATGAGCGCAAGACCAGCCACCGCTATGGCGTACCACCACCAGGGAAGGAATTCAATAGGTTCTCCGTGCACAGCGCGAAGGTAGTTCGGCCTGGGGAGGCAAAAAAAAGCCCGGCCAAAGGCCGGGCTCCTACTCAGCAATCTGAGAATTATTTTGCCAAAACGGTCACTGTGTTGGCCGAAACCTCGACTACTCCGCCTTCAATTTCAACGTATTCGGTGCCTTTGGCTCCGTCAATTTTCACGCGGCCCGCGGCCAAGGAGGCCATAATGGGGGCGTGGTTTGTCAAAATTTGAAACAAGCCTTCGGTTCCGGGGAGCTGCACCGCAGTTGCCGTACCCGAGTAGAGTTTGCGCTCTGGAGAGATGATGTCGACCGTCAGTGCCATGTAGGGTGCGAATTAGGCTTCTGCAAGCATTTTCTCACCAGCGGCGATGGCCTCTTCAATCGAACCTTTGAGGTTGAATGCAGCCTCAGGGTACTTGTCGAGTTCGCCGTCCATGATCATCGTAAAGCCCTTGATGGTCTCTTTGATGTCTACGAACACCCCTGGGATGCCCGTGAACTGCTCTGCAACGTGGAAGGGCTGCGACAGGAAGCGCTGTACGCGACGTGCGCGGTGTACCACCATTTTGTCCTCTTCAGAAAGCTCTTCCATGCCCAAGATGGCGATGATGTCCTGCAGCTCTTTGTAGCGCTGTAGGAGCTCTTTCACGCGCTGGGCACATCCGTAGTGCTCGTCACCAACAACCTCAGGGGTCAAGATGCGCGAGGTTGAGTCAAGTGGGTCAACGGCAGGGTAGATACCCAATTCCGCAATCTTACGAGAAAGTACGGTAGTAGCATCCAAGTGGGCGAACGTCGTAGCCGGTGCGGGGTCGGTCAAGTCGTCTGCAGGAACGTATACGGCCTGTACCGAGGTGATTGATCCAGACTTCGTAGAGGTGATGCGCTCTTGCATGGTTCCCATTTCGGTAGCAAGCGTTGGCTGGTACCCTACTGCAGAAGGCATACGGCCAAGAAGGGCCGAAACCTCAGAACCTGCTTGGGTAAAGCGGAAGATGTTGTCGACAAAGAATAGGATGTCCTTTCCTTGGCCGCTTCCTTCGCCGTCGCGGTAGTACTCGGCAAGAGTCAAACCTGAAAGGGCTACACGGGCACGTGCACCTGGAGGCTCGTTCATCTGGCCAAACACGAAGGTTGCCTTAGATTCCTTAAGCTCTTCCATGTTCACCTTGCTGAGGTCCCATGATCCGCTCTCCATAGAGTGGATGAAGTCCTCACCGTAGCGGATGATGCCCGCCTCGATCATTTCACGAAGAAGGTCGTTTCCTTCGCGGGTGCGCTCACCTACTCCGGCAAATACCGAGAGACCTCCGTGGCCCTTGGCGATGTTGTTGATGAGCTCTTGGATGAGTACGGTTTTACCGACACCGGCACCACCGAACAAACCAATTTTACCGCCCTTTGCGTAAGGTTCGATGAGGTCGATGACCTTGATGCCGGTCAAGAGAACTTCGGTTGCGGTAGAGAGGTCCTCAAACTTGGGAGCTTCACGGTGAATCGACAGACCGCCGTTCGCCATGTCCATCGCTCCGAGGCCGTCGATGTCGGCGCCAACTACGTTAAATACGCGTCCGCGGATTTGGTCACCGGTGGGCATGGCAATGGATTTGCCCAATGCGATTACCTCTTGGCCACGGGTAAAGCCGTCGGTTGAGTCCATTGATACGGCGCGCACGGTGTCTTCACCAATGTGCTGCTGGGTTTCAAGGATGACCTGTTGGCCGTTGGGACGCGTTACCATTAACGCGTCGTAGATTTTGGGAAGGGCCTGTGCGTCTTCGAAGTAGACGTCTACTACCGGGCCAATGACCTGGGCAATTTTTCCTTTTGCGTTCGCCATGGTTGTGCGGAATGGAGTGATTCTGAATTCGGGTGCAAAGGTACGACCTAGACTGCTTGCTTCCCTAGGGACCTAAAGCAATAAAAATGAAAAAGTGCGGTAAATGGCCAAAGAATGATGTTTAGCCCGATTAGGGTTCCGCTCAACCCGGAGAACAGTACCCAAAGCAGCAGCGCGGGGAACAGCGCCGCAAAGTGCGGGCGCGTCATTTGAACGGACCAGCGAAGGGCTTGCAGCACATTCATGTTGTGGTATACCAAAGCGAAGGGCGCCATCCAAACCAATGCGACAAGTCCCAGCGTGAACAGCACCAGAGCGGCCAAGCCAAAGGCTGAGGCCGACCAGTTGATTTCTTGAAGCATGGCCTGCGAAAACGCGGCGGGATCTGATTCGTGAGTTTGCGCAAGAATCATCAATTCGTCGCCGTAGAGGGCAGAAAGTGAGATTCCGAGTAGCGTCGAAAGAAAGAGGAAGAGGATGAACATCATTCCGCCAAGTGCGGCAGTGCGCGGCCACGCCGAGAGCGCCAAGCGAAGGGCTTGGGTGAAGCGAAGTCCGGGTTCGGCTTCGGCAAGCGTCCCAAGGCCGACGTAAAGCATCGGAAGCACAAACAGCCCCGCAACCGTCGATAGGATCGGGTGAATGAGTCCGAGAAGGTTGAGGGCCAGCGCAATGGCTCCGGTGGCCGCGAAGGGGTAGGGGTTTCGGCGAAAGGCGGCCGCCGCGAGGCTGAGGGCGTGGAGCGTCATAGCGCGAAGTTCGGAAATATCTTTGCCCCTGACCTTCAGGACGTGCAGATTTACCACCAGCTTTCGGATTTTGTTGCGAGCGGCCCCACTGTGGTCACGCTCGGAACCTTTGACGGCGTCCACCTCGGGCACCAAAAACTGGTGGCGCGGGCCGTGGCCAAGGCGCGCGAATTGGGCGGAACCGCTGTCTTGCTGACCCTTGAACCCCATCCGCGCAAGCTGATTCATCCGGATTTCGTGCTGTCGCGCCTGACGCTGCCCTCGGAGCGGGCCGAGTTACTGGCGGCCGCGGGCTTGGACGCCCTGGTGGAGCATCCCTTCACCGCCGAGTTTGCGCAGACGTCGTCCTTGGATTTTGTGCGCCGCGACCTGGTCGGCCACCTCGGCATGCGTCACCTCATCGTCGGCTACGACCACCGATTTGGCCGCAACCGAGAGGGTGATTTTGCCCAACTGCTGGAGTTTTCGCAGGTGTTTGATTTTGGACTCGAGCAGGTCGGAGCGGTTTCTGCTGGCGGTTTGGTGCTCTCTTCGACCAAAATTCGCGCGGCGGTGTCTGAGGGCCGTGTGGGCGAAGCCGCGGTGGCCTTGGGTCGCCCGCATTTTGTGCGCGGCGAAGTGGTTGCCGGGCGCGGAATCGGTCGTGGTCTGGGCTACCGCACCGCCAATGTGGGCGGAATCCACCCCGACAAGGCCATGCCTTCGTTTGGGGTGTATGCCGTAGAACTGGATTTCTGCGATGCTGAAGGCCCCCGGGGCCTCGCCGGCGTGGCCAACTACGGGGTGCGTCCGAGTTTTGGTTCCGGTTCAGAACCTGTTCTCGAAGTGCACCTACTCGACGTTGAGGCCCAAGGATACGGTCGCCCGGTGGAGGTGCGGTTTATCGACTTCATTCGTGCAGAGCAAACGTTTGAAACGCCTGAAGCGCTTAAGGCGCAGATTGCACGGGATGTGGAGCGGGCGCGGGCGACGCTTGTGGCCCGTATCTAGTTGCTGGTTCCTTGCCACTCTCGGTCTGCCAATTCATAAAGGATAGGGGATTCTCGAAGCTTTTGAACGGCTTTTTGAGGTAGGATTCGAATAATCTCGACGGCCTTTTGACAGTGCGAATAATAGATCCAGTGTTGACCTACCGCAAATCGTCGAACCTTCGGTACAAAGGCGATTCCGATTTCAGGATGCTTTGAAAGGATCGTGAATCCGCGCTCAAGGTCGTCAAGGTAACGGACCAATGAGAGCGTTCCAAATGTTTGAAGCGTGTAATTTGCAATTCCATCAAGGTCCGAGAGCGCAGCGCCACGGAACTTGATGGACCGATTCGTCATTCGACGAGGTAGCGCTTTTTTAGATGCGTCATTGCCTCGTCAACCGAGCCCAAGGAAATCAACGGCGTCATCCTTGCCGCATTGAGGGCCTGGATCACGTCGTGCTGTTCGTCGTTTGGGTGCGTGGTCAACGTGGGAGAATTCATATGCTGAATGTACAAAAATGCTTCGAAAGAGCAATTGATGATAGGGCGCGTGTAACGGTTCTAGCTACTTGTTACTCGTTCTTGTTCAGCCCCGCTTGGACACCGTGTACCCGTAACGAGTAACCGATGTCAAAGCCAACGAGCCAATCTCAGCTAACCTTGCGAACGAACGGGCGCGAAGCGCCCTTACCGCCGTTTTTTCTTCGCCGAAGTCGTGTTCGGGCCCTTGCGGTGGCCTTTGCCGCCGCCCTTGCCTGTGGGTTTGCCGGAATTGCTCGAGCGCCCGCCAAACCCGGTGCTGCCGGACGAGCTTCCTCCGGAGCGGCGGGGGCTTTCCCAACGGCTGCCGGCCTCGGCGGGTCGGGTTTCGTCGAACTGTCCGCGCGTGGGGGTTGAAGATCGGCCCGAGGGGCGCTCGCTGAAGCGGCCACCAGAGGTTCCGCCCGAATCGCGCGAAGACGCCACGCCAAAGTCAATCGTCTTGCGCACCACGTCGACCTCTTTGACCACGATGCGCAGCGGGTCGCCAAGGCGAAACTCCTTTCCTGTGCGCTCGCCGACCAGGCAATGGCGCTCAGAATCCACGCTGTAGTAGTCGTCGCGGAACTCGCGCAGGCGCACGAGGCCCTCGCAGGCGGTTTCGGGAACCTCCACAAACACGCCCCAGTCGGTGACGCCTGAGATGATTCCGTCGAACTGCTCGCCCACAAACTGCTCCATGTACACGGCCTGCATGTACTTGATCGACGAGCGTTCGGCGTCGGCGGCGTTTTGTTCGCGCTGCGAGCTGTGCTGGCAGAGTTCCTCGAGCGGGTCGGCTTTGGGCGAAGGCTTGCCGTCAAGGGTTTCCTGCAGCAGGCGGTGCACCATCATGTCGGGGTAGCGGCGAATCGGCGACGTAAAGTGGGTGTAGTCGTCAAACGCGAGCCCGTAGTGCCCCACGTTCTGGGTGCTGTACACGGCTTTGGCCATGGTCCGCACGGTAAGCGTTTCAAGCATGTTGGCCTCGGGTGTGCCCTTGACCTGGCGCAGTAGGTCGTTGATCGAGCGGCGCACGTTGCCGGGGCTGTCGACCTGCATTTGGTATCCGAGCGGACGCACAAATTGACTGAGTGAAATCAACTTTTCGGGGTCGGGCTGGTCGTGGATGCGGTAGACCATGGTGCGCGGAGCCTGCTTGGTCCGGGCATTCGGCTTCTTGCCCCCGGCGAATGCAGCCACCTCGCGGTTGGCCAGCAGCATGAATTCTTCGATGAGCTTGTTCGAGTCTTTGGCCTCTTTGACGTAGGCTCCGATCGGCTGGTTGTTGGCGTCGAGGCGGAACTTTACCTCGGCACGGTCAAACGCAATGGCGCCGTCGTTCATCCGCTGAGCGCGGAGGGCCTTGGCCATGCGGTCCATAAGTCGAAGCTCTGATGCGAGCGGGTCGTCGTCGCCCTCGAGCACCGCCTGGGCCTCTTCGTACGCGAACCGGCGGTCGGAATGGATCACTGTCCGTCCAAACCAGCGGTCGTGGACTGCTCCGGACTCGTCCATGGCAAAAATGGCCGAAAAGGTGAACTTGTCCTCGCGCGGGCGCAGCGAACACACTTGGTTCGACAAGATTTCGGGCAGCATCGGCACCACGCGGTCGACCAAGTAGACCGAGGTGGCGCGTTCGACGGCCTCTTGCTCGAGCAGGCTTCCCGGCCGCACGTAGTAGGTCACGTCAGCGATGTGTACGCCCACTTCCCACAGTCCGTCCTGAAGGGGCCGAATGCTGAGCGCGTCGTCAAAATCTTTGGCGTCGACGGGGTCGATTGTAAACGTGAGCGTCGTGCGCATATCACGGCGGCGGGCGATTTCGAGCGGATCCAATACCAGCGGAATCCGAGCAGCCTCGGCCTCCACCTCGGCGGGGAAGTTCCAGGGCAACCCAAACTCCTCCATAATCGCATGGATTTCGGTCTCGTGCTCGCCGCGTTCGCCAAGAATTTCGACCACTTTGCCCACCGGAGCGCGTTCGGCGTCGGTCCATTCCACAAATTCGAGCACCACTATTTGGCCAGCTTCAGCATTGCCTAAGTACTGCTTCGGAACAAAAAAGTCCCGGCCCACCTTGCGGCCGTCTGTAAGAATAAAGGCGCCTTGGGCGTGGGGCTGTACCTCGCCTACGTAGCGGCTGCGCGCGCGGCTGACTACCTCGACGACCTCGCCCTCGAACTTTTTACCCGCCTTTTGGGGGTACACGAGGACTTTGACGCGGTCGCCTCCGAACGAAAGCCCCGTGCTGCCCTGGCGAATGTAGATGTCGTCCAAACCTGGGCCACGCACGACGTACGCGGCTCCGCTCGACGTGAGCTCGATGGTGCCCGTGGCGTACGCCATCTCCATTTTTAGGCGGAACCCGTCGCCGTCAGCCTCAATTTGGTTGGTGCGGCTCAAAATCTCGAGGGCGCTGGTGACCAGGCTTTTGCCAGTCCGCTCGTTCATACCCGTTTCAAACGCCAAGTCGGTGGCCGTGAATTTGCGCCCGGGGCGCTTTTGAAAAAATCGAAGCAGGCGGTTGGCCAGCGAAACCGCATCCATCGAGCGGTGGGCCTTGTTAATCTTGGGTCCTTTTTTGGGCATCTAGGCGGAATTCTTTGCTATTTATGTCAGCGTCTGAGTAAAGGTCGCACAATTTTAAGAGGGCCGTGCAACCTTTGCGTTAACGTTGGCATCTTTTTTACGGATTCCGCCCCCAACTAGTGGAAGCATGGTACGCACACATTCAAGGTGCCCTACAAGGCCGCCTAGATGCGCAGCGCGCACTCTATGAGGCGCTTGCGCCGCGTGTGCTCTATACATGCAAACGCTACTTTAGCCACGAGGCGGACGCCGAAGACGCAATGATTCGAACGATGACCACGATGTTTCAGCAACTCCCCACGATTCGTGAGGCCAAGGCCCTTCCGGCTTGGCTGCGCCGCACGGCCGTGAACGAGTGCCTCATGGAACTTCGCCGCCGCAAGGTGGAGTGGGTGGGGGCCGACGCCCTTCCCGACACCGGTTCTTCGGCAACCGATTCACTGCACGACCGCGAGGCGCTCATGGAGCTCTTGCGACAGTTACCCGACGGGTACCGAACCGTGTTCAATTTGTACGCTCTCGAAGGCTACAGCCATGCCGAGATTGCCGAGCAGCTCGGAATCTCTGAAGCCACCAGCAAGTCCCAATTGAGCCGCGCCCGCCAGTGGATGCAGCGCCGACTCGCCAATTTTGATCTGCAATGAGCCCGAAGGACGTCGACAAGCTGTTTCGCGAAGCCCTCAGTGGGGGTCAAGCCACCCCGCGCCCCGAGGCATGGGCCCGCTTGGCCGCAAGCTTGCCCAAGGCCGAGCCTAAGCGCCGCACCCTGTGGTGGCCCTACGCCGCCGCCGCATCGGTTGCCATCGCCGCGGTGGGCACGTGGTGGATGCAGGCCTCGCGGCAAAGGGTTCCTAGTAACCAGTCACTAGTAACTAGTAACCAGTCACTAGTAACTAGTAACCAGAAACCAGAAACTAGCAACGAGTCACCAGCAACCAGCAGCCAGTCACTAGTTGCTCGGTACGAGAAACCAGAAACCAGAGACCAGTCACTAGTTACTAGTAACCAGCTACTAGTTGCCGGTTACTCAAAGGATTTTGATCTTTTTGATGTGGCATTTCTGCCGCGCATGGAAGCGGACGTACTTGAAGAGTCGGTTCCGCTGCTTAAGCGTCAGGTGATGGCGGTCGCGGTGCAGACTCCGGCACCAGAGGTTCCGCGCCCCCGATACCTACAGTTGGCGGCCAATGTGCAGAATGTGTGGACCGCCGTCCAAGAATACCGCGAGGCTGAGGTGCCCGCGGAAGTAACCGTTGAAGTGCACTTGCCAGCACACGTGCTTCAGCGAATCAACCAAACCAAAATGCTGGCTTCTAATTTGAATCAATCATGGTCAACACTACAATCAAGGCGCTCACGTTAAGCGCGATCCTCGCCCTTTCGGGCTCGGGACTCCAGGCCCAAGATGTGCCGCCACCCCCACCGCCGGCTCCGGCAGATGCCCCTGCCGTTGACAGCAATTCGAACCGTGCTTCGCGCATGAGCGCCGAAATTGCCGCTGCCATTAGCGAGTACAGCAAAGACATGGCTGCACTCGAAAAGCAGATTCGTGATAAGGATATTTCGAAAGAGGACGCTGAGCGCCGCCGCAAGGAGCTGTCAAAGCGCCTTGAGGACCGCCTTGAGGCCATTGAAGAGATGGCTGAGGCCTGGGCCGACAACCTCGAG
The DNA here is from genome assembly GCA_965657195.1 of uncultured Schleiferiaceae bacterium. GTDB lineage: Bacteria > Bacteroidota > Bacteroidia > Flavobacteriales > Schleiferiaceae > TMED14. The sequence continues at coordinate 19 of CBFHNK010000046.1, read as the reverse complement.
GAGTCGATCGAGAACCTAG
>CBFHNK010000045.1:0-13980 GCA_965657195.1 uncultured Schleiferiaceae bacterium | reverse complement strand
GCAATGAGCGACACGTAGCGAGACGGGAGGCGTTCGAGTTTCGTCTTGGTAATTTTCACGGGCGGAATCAGCTCCATCACTGGATCCACCGGAACCACTGAGGGACGCACTTGAATGCGAACCGGAAGCTTTTGGACCGTCGTATCCGTGAGGCTTGGTTGGCCAGAGATCTTGACAGCCTCTGCAACTTTTGCCCGGTACTTGTCAGTAACTGAGACCTCCACATCCCCTACCTGTGCGGCCGCGGCGTAGCTCGCTACCGCGAGGCCCAGCATCCACTTCATCTTATTCTGCATCGTCTTCGGTCGTTGTTTGGGGTGCGTTGGATTCGAGTTGGGCGGCATTGAATTCCGCGAGAAGGGCTTGCGCCTCGCGCACGAGCTCGTCGGATGGGTGCTCTGCAATCACAAAGTCCAGGGTGTAGCGGGCCTGGAACCCGTCGTTGAGGCTTGCATAGTTCCGCGCGAGCACGAGGAGTCCCTTGAAGCGCCACTCTTGCTGACCAGGGTAGTTGTCAAGCAGGGCAAATACGGCTTCACTCGAAGCGGCGTACTGTCCCCGAATGCGAAGGATGCTCGCCTTGGCGTACATCGCTTCGGCCTGAATTCCGACAGCCGCTTCGGCCACTGCGTCTTCGGCAGCCTGCTGCCATAACCCGAGACGGAGCGAATCCGCAGGCTGTGCACGGTACTTGGATTCAAGGACGCGGAGCCGCACCGCAAAAGCCTCACTTCGGTCCTCAGGCGACTGGCGCAAATCCGCGACAATGCCTTCTGCGTAGGTCAACGCCACGTCTTCAGCCCCCTCAGCAAAATGCGCGCGCATCATGGCGCGGTTGGCCTCGCTGCGCAAGCTCGCATCCTCAGCCAACGCAAGGAGGCGCTCTGCATATCGTTTGGTCTCGTTGCCGTCCGTGCGCTGTTCGGCGTCGCGAAGCAGCCATTTGTAGGCCGAAACCGTATTTGGCCCCACCGGCTGGCGCACCACATTGCGGTAGTACGGAAGCGCGTTGGCCATCTGTCCGCTCATTCGCGCCGATTCCGCGGTTTGAAAATTTGCATCGGCAGCGAAGTATCCATCGGGGAAGCGCTTGAGGTACTTGACCAACGCATCGTAAGCAGCTTGATTTTGACCTTGTGCAAACTTGTCGTAGGCCGACATGTAGGCGACGGAATCGAGCTCACTGGCGCGGATTCCCGACGAAGGCATGCCCTGCACCCACTCGAGGTAGTCGTCGATGCGGTTGGCCTCGTCGTAGACAGAACGCGCCACCGAAATCGCCTCGCGCGCCTCGGGGGTTCCTGGGTAATCCCGAACTACCGTTTGGAATGTGGTGATTGACGCACTCAGGTCTCCGTCGTTGCGTTGGGCAAGTGCAATGTTCAAGCCCGCCCTTCGGCCCTTTTCGGTATTGGGCTTTTTGCGCTGGTAGGCGGTGAAGGCCTCGGCGGCCTCACGGTTCCGCCCCATTCGAAGCAAGGTTTGGGCGCGCTCAAAAAGAGCGTCGTCGGCGCGCGCCGATCCTCGCTGCTCAAGCTTGGCTAGCTGTTCGATTTTACCCGGATTGTCGCCCAATAGGCCGCGGCACAGCGCCTGCTGAAAAGTGGCGTAGTCGGCGTCGGCACCGCCGAGCTTCACGATGCGTCCGTAGTAGTCGCGGGCTAAGGCATGGCGACCGAGCAAGAAGTACAGGTCGGCCACACGCAGTTCGGCGTCGTCGCGGCGGCGGTCGCTCTTGGGAGCATCTTCTAGAAATACACGAAACGTGGCCGCGGCCTCCTCGAGGCGGTCCAGTCGGTAGAGCGCATAGGCCTTGTTGTACTGAGCCGCTGGACGTTCGGTGAGCGTAAAGCTTCCGGGGGTCTTGAAAAACAGGTCGGTTTCGGCAAGCGAAGTGCGGTAGTCGCCCTGGCGATAGGCCATCTCAGCCTTCCAAAAGTGAGCGAGCGCCTCGTATCCGCGATCCAATGGGTAGCTCAGTGACTGATCAAGCAGTTCTTCGGCCTTGGCCCACTGAGAAGCTTGGTAGAGTTCCACTGCGCGGAAGTAGGCCACCTTTTGGTAGGCTTCGCGCATTGCCATCGATCCCATACCGGTCTGCACAATCGCTTCGAGTGCACGGCCGTAGTCGCGCGAAGTCAGGTACAAATTGGCCAAGTACTCGTTGGCCTCTCGACGGAATTCGGTGCGCGGAAACTCGCGCAAAAACTGATTAAAGACCTGAATCGCGTCGCCAAACGGGCTGGCGCTTCGGTAAGTCAACTTGGCGTACTGGTAGGCGGCCTGCTCGCGTGTCGCGTCGTCAGCTTTGCTCTGCCACACCGAGCGAAAGGCCGTCTGGGCCTCTTCCCAACGCTCGAGGCGCGAATAACTATCGCCCAGCATCAATCGGGACTGCAATGCCCAGTCAGCTGTACCCTCAGCGGGCAACTGGTTAAAGGCCTTGACTGCACCTTCGTAGTCCTGAGTTTGGTAGGCACAGACGCCCATCTGGTAGGCCACTTCGGGGGACATCTTCCCTCCTTTGGCGAGGTTGAATTCGAAGTAGGCCTTGGCGTCCGCGTAGCGCTTCTTGCGGAACATGCTTTGACCAATAAGCAGCGAAATCTCAGGTGCACGCTTCGCGCTCGCCTCTTTCATGAGCTTTTCGCCCAGCACGAGGAGCTCATCATCTTTGCCGGTGCGGGCGTAGATCTGTGCGAGGTAGTACGGGACCACCGGCCCAAACTCTTCGTGATTCTGGAGGGGCTCGAGGTTCTCGAGTGCCGTTTGGTCGGACTTCTCGAGGTAGGCAATGTGCCCGTAGTAGTACTGGGCGGTCTTGGCGACGGCCGACTTGGACTTTTTTGCCTCAGCCAACTCGGCCTTGGCCTGGTCGAATTCATTGAGCAAAAAGTGCGCATAGCCCAACTTAAATTGGATTTCGGCGCGAAGGTTTCGCGCGAGGTCGACTCCATCGAGCATGCGCAACCAACGCTTCGCCTCTTGGTAGCGGCGGCGATTAAAGGCTTGCTCTGCAGCGTCGAGAATTAAGTCAATTCGGCGCGACGACGACGGATAAGTTTGAAGGAAGGATTCTGCAAACTCCTCGGAATCACGATGAAGCAGGCGGATTGCACACAAGGCCTGGTAGTACATCGACTGCTCTGACCAGTCGCTCGCCACGGGAGTCACTGCGCGGACTTCGGCAAAGTATTCGTAGGCGGAACTGTACAGCGCTCGGTCAAAGCGCGCGCGGGCTTCCGCAAAAAGTGCTTCTGGCTGACTACCAGTAATCGGCTGTTGGGCGTACAGCGTTGCGCTCATCAGAAGCGCGGTTAGAATTCGAATCCTCATGTTGTTCAAAAGTACATCGTGCTTTTGGTTCGGCTCTCGTTACTTTGCACAAACTGTGCCCATGGAATCTACTGCCGTCTTATCGCTTCGAAATGCAAGCATCCTTCAAGGTGACCACCGCGTACTCAGCGACGTCAATCTTGAGGTTGCCCCAGGAGAATTCATTTACGTGATCGGCGCCACGGGCTCGGGTAAATCCTCACTGCTCAAAACGCTCTACGCGGACCTACCCCTCGAATCTGGCGAAGGCAGCATCGTAGGCTACGATCTGCGCAACCTAAAAGAGCGCGATATTCCCTACCTACGCCGCCAATTGGGCATCGTATTTCAGGACTTTCAGCTTTTAATGGACCGAAGCGTGCGCGACAACCTCGACTTCGTACTTCGCGCCACAGGCCAAGAGAACCGCACTGAGAACGACGACCGCATTGACACCGTACTTCGCCGTGTGGGCATGCCCACCAAGGGCCACAAGATGCCGCACCAGTTGTCGGGCGGAGAACAGCAGCGCGTGTCGATTGCACGAGCCCTTCTCAACGACCCTCCCCTCATTTTGGCAGACGAGCCCACGGGAAACCTCGATCCGCACATGTCTGAAGAGCTGATGCACCTTCTCGAGGAAATTCGCGCAAGTGGCCGCAGCATCCTAATGGCGACTCACGACTATGCGCTGCTACTCAAGTTTCCGCACACGACGTACCGCTGTGCGAACGGCACGCTTACGACGACCGTTCAGAAGACCCTTTAATTCGAGCGCGGAACCGCAAACTGCGCCGCAACTTCTCTTGCACGCGCGGCACATTCTGGTGTCCAAGGTTCTTCTTGGGCCTGGCGAATGAGCGCATGGGCCTCAGGCCACGTCGTGTACGTCTGCACGCGCCCCTCCAAACCCAATCCCTCAACCGCTTTGACGTGGGCTACAATATGGCGGCCCTGAAGCAACGCTTGGATGAGTTTGAACTTGATTCCGAGGCTGTGCTCGGCATGCACCACGACAACTTGGGCATCCGCGTAGAGTTGGTCGAGTTCGGCGTCCGTAGGGCGATCCACGTAGTGTGGGGTTCCCAAAGGCGCATTGTGCCCCGCGAAGCACAGCGGAGCAATGGGGGGATTTGCCGCGAGCAAACCCTTGATCGCGGCGGCATTCTCTTCGACGCTAAACTTGCCTACCGCCAGTACCAGCGGCGTTGAAGCGGCGTCGACAGGCACCGACGGCGCAAACGGGTGGTGGGGCGGAACCCAAACGGCCGACGAGCGCGGGCTAAGGGCATTCCACGCGTTGGCGTCCAGCGGAGTAATCGCTGAAACCGGACCCGACCAGGCTGCCGCCACATGCCGTTCCCAACGGCGAAGGGCCCAGGCCTCGGCTACATAGTACACCTTTTTCAGTCCGGATGCTTGATCGGCCAGACTGGCGTAGTAGGCGGATTCGGGATTGTGAAGCCGCAAGATTCCGTCGGTCGAAAGCCCGCTGCAGTGCAGACCGTGGTAGGTGACGGTTCCGCGCTGGACCGCGGCCTGGTGGCGCGCTATTCGGGTTTGACGGCTCTGCACGATCCATGGACGAAGGCCGCGCGGGAACCGGGCGCGCTGCAGAACGTTGGTATGAACTTCGGCAAAGGGCTCCTCTAAGCCCAAGGCATGGCGGGTAAAGGCGTGTAGGACCACCTGTTGACCCGAGGATTCTACCGCGCGAACGTGACCCAGAACCTCGAGGGTTCCGCCGTAGCGGGGCGGCTCGAGGCGGTCCATGCTCCAAATGTGGTGCGTTGCACGCCCCTCAAGGCGGTCGATCAGGCGATGCCAAACTTGGCCTTCGTGGCCCCAGTGGTAGTGGTGGGCAGCCTGGCGGGCAGCACGGGTTGCGGCGGCATAAGCAGTGGGCTGCATGAGCGCGCGGGCGGCACTTGAGATTGCGGCGGGGCTGAGTTGGTCGAGCACGGTTCCGGCGCCGGAATCGCGAACCACTCGGGCTACTTCGACGAGGTCGCTTGCGACGACGGGGATTCCGGCCTGGAAGTAGTCAAATAGTTTGTTGGGCAAGCTCCAGCGGTAGTTCTGGGACTTGGGTTTGTCAAGGCTAAATCCAAGGTCGGCCGCTTGAGTGTAGCGCTGAAGTTGTTCGCGCGGAACCCGCCTCACAAAGTGCACATTCGTCCAGCCTTGACCGAGCACGTGCTGCTGGAGTCGAGGGATTGCGTCGCCGCTGCCGACCACCACGAGCTCCACCTCAGGGCACATGGCCGCAGCCTCCACGAGTTCTTCGGCACCGCGGTCGACGTTGATTCCGGCACCTTGAAGAATCCAAAGGGTCTTGTCCGCTGGGAGGCCCAGTTCTGCGCGGACCACTCGCTGGCGCTCCGCCGCATCCGGCCACTCGCCGTCCGGTCCCCACGGAAGTTCTGCGCGAAGGGGCACATTGCGCACGACGTCCCAGGTTCCGCCGTATTCGCGAGCGTACTGGTCAGCAATACTTTGGTTGACGGTCACGCGAAAATCGGTGCGCGGAATTCCGTAGCGCTCCACCCACCGCCAAAGACGCTGCACCATGGGCCGCGCCTCAAGCTCAGGAGCCCCCAAAAAGTACTCGTGGCTGTCGTAAACAAGATGCTTCGCGCGGCGCATCGCCCACCAAGCGTTCGGTGCTAGGGTGTCGAGGTCGTTGGCGAGGTAGACGTCCGGCTGAAGTCGCTTCAGTGCGAACCACAACCGTACCTGGTATTCGAGGTAGAACAAGGGGCCTTGGTTCGCCCAGCAACTCATGCGGTGCGTCTCGTAGGGGCGATCCAGTGGGGCTGAATTGGGATAGGTTCGGCCGACGACGACGACTCGGTACCCGCGCTCGGCCCAAAGCGTCGCTGTGCGGTGTACGCGTTGGTCGCTGTGCAGGTCGTTGATGACGCTCAGTACTACGATCGGGCCCATGCAGCGAAGGTAGCGCAGCCATCTTTTGAACGAACTTTGCCGGCATGACGACGGACCCCCGCCACATTCGCATTTCGGACTACGACTACCCCCTACCCGACCACCGCATCGCTCAAGAACCCTGCAGCCCGCGTGACGCCGCGAAGCTACTGGTTTGGGACCGCGGGACGCTGCAGGACTTCGGTGTGCGGGACGCGCCAGATGTGGTCGCGCAGTGGGGACCCTACCGCTTGGTGGTCAACGAGGCTCGAGTGGTTCCGGCGCGGATTTTTATGCCTCGCCCCAGCGGAGAAGGCCACTTTGAGCTCTTTTACCTGGACGCCGAGGGCCTGTCGGTCGAACAAGCCATGGCCGAGACCTCATCCCTGCAGGCATGGTGCAAAGTCCGACCCAGCAAAAAGTGGAAAGAAGGCGTCGTTCTTGCGCACGAATGCGGTTTGACCGCGGAACGTCGGGCCCAACGGGACGGTGAGTCTTTGGTTGAGTTCCGGTGGTCGTCGGGGCAAACCTGGGCACAAATCTTGGGCGAAGTGGGACGGATTCCGCTCCCCCCGTACATGCACCGCGCCGATACCGAAGCCGACCGCGACCGCTACCAGTCCGTATTTGCACGCCACGAAGGTTCGGTCGCAGCGCCCACCGCAAGCCTGCACTGGACCCCCGAGCTGATGGACCGCTGGCGCCAAGTCTGCGCGGACACTCAAGCCGTTACGCTTCACGTCGGGGCCGGCACCTTTCAGCCCGTCAGCGCCGACGCCGTGGGCGACCACCACATGCACGCCGAAGAGGTCGTGGTGGGACGCGCGGTCATTGAATCTTTGGCCGACGGCCTCCCCGTACTTGCCATGGGTACCACGGCTGCCCGCACCCTCGAGTCGCTCTACTGGTGGGCACTCGACTGGCAGCGCAGCGGAACCATGCCCTCATACGTGGACCAGTGGGCACCGTATTCGGAGTTGCTGGTTTCTGGTTCCTCGGCGCAGGGCGAAGGGTTGCTGGTTTCTGGTTCCTCGGCGCAGGGCGACGGGTTACTGGTTTCTGGTTCCTTGGCGCAGGGCGACGGGTTACTGGTTTCTGGTTCCTTGGCGCAGGATCGAGCCGCGTCGGCGCATGACTCGTTGGATCCCGAGGTTTGCGCCCTGTTTGCGTGGGCCGCGCGCGAGTTGAAAGAGCGCGGGCAAGACGTCGTTTCATTTCGGACGGCGCTGATTATTGCTCCCGGTTATTCGTACCACGTGGTTAAGGCGTTGATTACGAATTTTCACCAGCCTCAATCGACTCTTTTGCTACTGATTGCCGCGGGGCTCGGAACCGAGTGGCGCGGAATCTACGAGCACGCCTTGGCGAACAACTACCGATTTTTGAGCTACGGGGACGCCAACCTTTACCGGTTCTAAACGTCTGCCCCGACTAGCGGGTGCAGCTTGCGGTCATGAATCGCATGCTGGTTTGGTTGCTCGTGGGGAGCGGAGTTTGGTGCGCCGATGGACGCACACAGGCGGCGCATGATGTTTGGCGCGCCGATTGGCGCACTCGGGACGCGGTTTGGCGCACTCGGGACGCGGTTCGGCACGCCGATGGGCGCACTCGGGACGCAGTTTGGCGCACCGATGGGCGCACGCAGGCCGCGGATTGGTGGTCAGGGATCGCAGGGTTCGGGGGTCAAGAGGGGAACGAGGCAATCCATAGGAGTAGGTCATCAGGAGGACAATTCAATTCGTTCGATGAACCCCTCTCTGAAGATTCGTTGCTGTTCGTGTGGTGGAATCTTCACAATTTGTTTGACACTGTGGCGAATTCAGGTCCAAGGGATCGTGATTTTTTGCCCGAGGGTCCGTACAAGTGGGATTCGAGGAGGTACTTCACAAAGCTGTACGCGGTGGGCCGCGGCCTCGCCGCGGCCGCTGGCGGCCCCATCCCCGACGCGATTGGCGTGTGCGAGGTAGAGAACGCCGACGTGCTCGATGACCTTGAGCGGAGGTGGCCGCCCGCATGGCGCCTGTGGCGCCTGCACCGCGACAGCCCTGACGGACGCGGCATCGACGTCGCAGTCTGGTACAACCCCGAACGCTTGCGCGTGGACAGCGTCGCATGGATCCATCCGGGGCAAGACTACCCCACCCGTGAAGCACTTTGGGTCCGCTGGAAGCTCCCCGACGGAACTCGCCTCACCTGGCTATGGCTCCACCTACCCTCGCAGCGGGCCCCGTCGCCGAAGGCGCGCGCAGATGCACTCGCAGACATGTATGCGCAGATATCAACTCCAATTGATGGCATCACGGGCGACCTCAACGAAGGATTGGATGGACCGTTGGCTCAATGGCTCCGCACAAAAAAATTCCGCCCCCACTACCCCAGCAACTTGCCCGGAAGCTTTGCCTACCGCGGCCGACTCGAAGCGCTGGACGGCGTATGGATCGGACCCTCAGCACGATGGCGAGTACGGTGCACGGCGATTCCGTACGGACTCAAGCACACGAAAAACGGCTACCAAATCCGAGGAAGCTTTGAAGGCCTCAGGTACCGCGGTGGCGCATCGGACCACCTTCCGCTGCGAATGGAGGTGGTTCGCAACTAAAAAGCACGTATTTTAGCGGAACGTTGGGAATAAGCCCATAACATTTATGAAACAACTCGCCTACCTCAGTCTCGCTGCAGTCGCCCTGGCCTCGTGCCGCAAGCCTGAACCCGAACCCCTTCCCGAGGTCTACATCACGGATTCACTTACTGTGAACCCCGACCAGAAGGTTCTCGTCATCGAAACCACCGGAACCTGGTGCCAGTACTGCCCCAACGGTGCAGAGCTGATGCTGATTGCGCAAAACACCTACTTTGATTCGGTTTCTGGCGAATCCATGATCATTCCGTTCGCGTCGCACACCGGAGACCCCTTCGAGACCAGCGTTCAAACTGCGATCAACACTGCGTTCCCTACCACGGGCGTGCCCAACTTCTACGTTCAAAATTCCGATGCGGGCCAAGACATTCTTGGACCTATTGCCGGAGCCCTTTTGAACGAGCCCAAAGTCGGCGTAACCCATGCGTGGCAGTACAACGCGACCGGCGACACGATTTACGTCTACCCAAAGGTTCAGTTCTTCCAGAACGCCAAAGACGCGAAGTACTACGTTCAGTCGTACCTCATGGTCACAAACATCGACGCCAAAGAGTACAGCGCGGGCGGAATCCCCGTGAACCTCAACCAAGTTTCTTCAGTGCCCATCGCCACTACCGGCTCTGGCAACACACCTACCCGTTGGACCTCTCAAGTTGATCCTCTGTCGGGTAAAATTGGCGACGACATCTACCAGCACGACCACATTCCGATGGTAGCAGGTCTGACCCAAAATCCCTACGGTGTGGAACTTGACAGCATCAACCCACTTGGCGATGACTTCTTCGAAGGCGACATCTTCGGATCGAAGTACACTCCGATCGTAATTAAGATCCCCGTTGAAGGCAACGTACAAATGCAAGCCGTGAAGACCTTGATGCCTGACGTTAAAATTGAAGTTGCCACCCTTCTTTGGGAGCCCCGCACCGACGGCGAGCTTGGTGTAATCTTCAGCAATGGATTCATCGACAAGAAGTAATTCACGTCCCTCATGACTTCGAAGCCGGCCCTGTGCCGGCTTTTTTATTGGGCCACAATTTAGTTTTTGTATACTACCTATGCCCCTTCGCACATTGACGTGCACATCGCGGAATTCCGTACGTCTGAAACAACGGCACAAAAAGTAAAATCCGGTTATACCCGAACACAGTGCGTGCGGACTTGTGACCTTCGCGCCTGCGGCGCTCGGGCAGCTTCACGGCCTCACGCCTTTAGCGCTTACGCCAATGCGGCTCTTGCATCCAGCGCGGCAACAAGAAACTAGTCACTAGCAACAGAGTTAACCGCGGCAACAAGAAACTAGTCACTAGCAACAGAGTTAACCGCGGCAACAAGAAACGAGTAGCAAGAAACAGAATTAAGCTTAGCAATCGCCAACGAGCTAACCTCGCCAACCTTGCCAGGCGCTATTTACTGCGGCGCGCGCGACGATTCCCCGCCTCTTTGTTCGCCTCGAGCATGTCGTTCATCTTCTTGGCGAAGCGCGACTGGGATCCGCCCTTGGCCTTAGTCTCGTCGATTTTGGCGCGGATGGCCTTTTCATCGATCACGAACTCCTTGATGATCCACTGCTGGCCAAACGTTAGGACGTTTGAGATGAAGTAGTAGTAGGACAGTCCGGACGAGTAGTTGTTGAACCACACAAGCAGCATGAACGGCATCAGGTACTGAATGATCATCATCTGCTGCTGCATCATGCTGTTGCCCGAGGTGGGCGTCATTGAGTTGTTGAACTTGGTGTACAAGAACGTGGAGATGGCCATGAGCAGTGTAAATAGCGACACGTGGGCTCCGTAGAATGGGATTTCAAACGGAAGGCTCAGGATGCTGTCGTAGCTCGATAAGTCGTCGGCCCACAAGAAGGCCTGCTGGCGTAGTTCAATGGACACCGGGAAGAAGCGGAACATCGCAATCAGGATGGGTAGCGACAAGAGCTGGGGGATGCACCCTCCGAGGGGGTTTACGCCCGCCTTTTGGTACAGCGCCATGGTCTCCTGCTGCTTTTTTGCGGGGTCGGCATCTTTAAACTTCTCGTTGAGTTCGTCCATCTCGGGCTTGAGCACGCGCATCTTGGCCATGCTCTTGTAGCTCGTGAAGGTGAGCGGCGATAGCACGAGTTTGATGAGGGCCGCCATCAGCAAGATGATCAAACCGTAGTTGAGGCCGTATCCGTCCAAAAAGTTGAAGAGCGGCGAAACCACGTACTTACCGATCCAACCGAAGATGCCCCATCCAAATGGAATCACCTGGTCAAAATTCTGGTCAAATGCCTTCAGAATAGCGTATTGATTGGGACCATGGTACCAGATGCCTTGGGCTGAAACGATTCCGTTTTCGCTCGCAAAAGTGAGCTTGGACTCGTAGTTCAGGGTGTGCGACGTGTCTGATGCGACGCGAATCTGCATATCCGCCTTTTGGATGCCCTGATCGGCTTGCAGAATGCTGCTGAAGTACTGCTGCTTGTGCGCTACCCAGCCGAGGTTTTCACCAGACTCTTCGTCGTCGCGGCCGTCACTGAGGCTGCTGCGGTCTTCTTCGGCGTTCTCGTAGTAGTACGTGCTTGAGTTGGTGGTCTCGTTCGTTTTACTCTTTTCGTGGCGGATTCCCTGCTGCTTCCAAGTCAGCGTGAGGTCTGAAGTGCTCGGAGTTTGAAGCGCCCAGCGGAGGCCGTAGCCCTCGGCCGGAAGTTCGTACGACCACGTGGTGCCTTGGTCGCTTGTGAACTGAAGTTTTGATCCGTTCTGGCTCGCTACCATGGCATCGTTGGTGAGACCTTCAAGAACTTGATTGCCGTCGATGACACGCAGCGGTTTGCCCTGCCAGTCGAGGTATTCTTTGAGCTCGGCGTACTTGATTTGACCTCCGCGATTGCTGATAACGTAGCGAACCTGAGCGTTTTCAAGCGTGAACTCTTGCTCGGGTGCCAGGGTGTCGGCGGCGGCGGCAGCGGAATCGACCGCGGCAACTTCAGGTTGTGACGCTGTGGTGGCCGTGGTAACTTCTTGGGTAGCCATAGGCTCGGCGGCGGGCTCCATGGTGCTGGCCCAGTACGAGGTTCCGAGTAAAATAGCCCCAATGAGGCCAAAACCGATCAGCTGGTTGCGATCCAAAAACGGACGTTGTTCCATGATTTAAACGTGTGCGTGCTGAAGCGCAGCCTCGACAAACGAGGTGAACAGCGGGTGCGGCGCTTCGACGGTGGAGCGGTACTCCGGGTGAAACTGCACACCCACAAACCAGGGGTGCGTCGGAATGGTTACGATCTCAACGAGGTCGTTTTGAGGATTTATGCCCACAGGCTGAAGGCCTGCGGCGGTGAGTTCCGCGCGAAAGGCGTTGTTGAACTCGTAGCGGTGGCGGTGGCGCTCTGAAATGAGCTCGCTTCCGTAGAGTTGGGCAAGCTTGCTTCCGGGCTCGAGGGCGCAGTCGCAGGCGCCGAGGCGCATGGTTCCGCCCTTGTCGGTGATGTCCTTTTGGCCGGCCATGAGGTCAATTACGGCGTGGGGCGTTTCGGGATCCACCTCGCTTGAGTTGGCACCCTGAAGTCCAAGGACGTTGCGGGCGTACTCAATTACTGAGGCTTGCATGCCGAAGCAGATTCCGAGGAAGGGGATTCCGTGCTCACGCGCGATGCGCACCGCTTCAATTTTGCCTTCGAAGCCGCGGGCTCCGAATCCAGGGGCCACCAATACCCCGTGCAGCCCCTCGAGGTGCGAAGCGGCGTTTTCAGGGGTCAGCTCCTCAGAGTGAATCCACTCGATGTGGACTTTGGCGCGGTGCTCGGTTCCGGCGTGAATAAGGGCTTCGCTGATCGACTTGTACGAGTCCTTGAGCTCGACGTACTTACCAATGAGGCCAATGCGGACTTCGCGCTCTGGATTGAGTAGATTGGCCACAAACGACTCCCACTTCTTGAGCTCGGGCTTGCCCTCGACCGAGAGGCCCAATTTGCGCAGTACTACTTGATCCATCGCCTGGTCGCGTAGCAGCATCGGAACCTCGTAAATGGTCTGTGCATCGAGTGACTCTATGACCGCATCGGGGGTGACGTTGCAGAACAGCGCCAGCTTGCGGCGCACGTCTTCTCCGAGGCTGTGTTCGGCGCGGCACACGAGGATGTCTGGCTGAACGCCAGACTCCTGGAGCATTTTGACCGAGTGCTGCGTCGGCTTGGTTTTGAGTTCGCCGGTGGCCCGCAGGTAGGGAACCAAAGTGAGGTGCACGCTCACGCAGCGCGTTCCCAGTTCCCAGCGAAGCTGGCGGACCGCTTCAATGAACGGAAGGGCTTCGATGTCGCCTACGGTTCCGCCAATTTCAGTGATGACAATCTCGTAGCGCCCGTCCTCGCCCAAAAGGAGCATTCGGCGCTTGATTTCGTCGGTGATGTGCGGAATAATCTGCACCGTCTTGCCCAAGTAGTCGCCGCGGCGCTCTTTGTCGATGACGTGCTGGTAGATGCGGCCCGTCGTCACGTTGTTTGCCTGTGAGGTCGGGCGGTTGAGGTAGCGCTCGTAGTGGCCGAGGTCGAGGTCGGTTTCGGCCCCGTCGTTGGTGACGTAGCACTCGCCGTGCTCGTAGGGGTTCAGGGTACCCGGATCAATGTTGAGGTAGGGGTCAAACTTCTGAATGGTTACCGAAAACCCACGGGCCTGAAGAAGTTTGGCGAGCGACGAAGCCACAATGCCCTTGCCCAATGAAGAGGTGACGCCACCGGTGACGAAAATGTATTTTGCCTGATTTGCCATGCGCTGCGAGGTTCGCGCAAAGTTAGGGCATTAGAAGGCGTAGCTCAGCAACACCGTCGGCATAATTGGCAGCTGGTTGACCCGCTGCGCCTTAGGGGTGTCGTAGTAGAAAATATTTCGTCGGTTGTAGACGTTGGTAATGGCCAAAGACGCCTCGAGACGTTGGTGTTCCTTGATGTCCCAGGCCTTTTTGGCGGTCAAGTCAAGGCGGTGGTAGTCGGGCAGGCGCTTGCTGTTGAGGTCTCCGTACAAAATGCCCATTTGGCCGTTTTCGGTAGGGTACGGAAAGTCAATGTACGGGCTACCGTCTGGGTTGGTGAACGGTAGCTGTTCGTAGTATCCGCGAATGGGCGTGAAGGG
>CBFHNK010000044.1:0-14384 GCA_965657195.1 uncultured Schleiferiaceae bacterium | reverse complement strand
TGCAGCGTGCCCTGAACGTCTTCATCGCCAATCTTGCTGGGCAGGTCGACCCCGCCACCGCTCAAAAATCCGTAGAAGAGGTTGACCACATCGCGGTCGCTGTTGGCGGCAATCAAATTTTGCGAGTACCGGCCAGCGGAACCTTTGATGCGCAGGTTTTCGGTCGCATTGTACTTGAACCCAAAGCGCGGCTCGATGCGCACGACGCCCATGGTCGAGTAGTTGTGCAGGCGAATTCCGGGTTGAATCAACCATCGACCTTGCTGGCGCTTATAATCGAAGTAGATGCCGAGCTCGGTGGTGTTGTCTTCTTGCTGCAGGGTTCTGCCAACCGTGTTGGTAAACTGGTAGTCGGTGTAGTACCCGATGAATTCGAGGCCGTACTTCAGCTCGTCGGCCTTGCGCAGCAGGTACGTAAAGTCCAATCCGCCATTGAATCCGTTGATGGTGGAGAAGCGCGGACGGTTCTCGATCTCGGTAGAGGTGATGGTGTACGAGCTCTGGGCGAGGTGGCCCTGCAAGATGGTGTTGGACGAGGCGGGAACGACGGTGAAGTCGGTTCCGTAGCCCACTGAATTCCAGGCGATCGACTTGCCTCCGGCGAAGCGCACCGCGTCGCTGAAGTTGAATCCAAAAATATTGAGCTTGTTGCCGCCGTTGGTTTCGAGGGTGTACTTGCTAAACAGGTCGCGGAATTCAAACGGAAGTCCGTCGTACTCCGTGGCTACGTAGGGGTAAAAGATCGGCGCAGCCTGATCCAAGAGCGATTCTTTGTAGGACACGAGGAGCGAGCTGGGTGCGATTCCGTTCTTTTTGCGGCCAATGGGCACCTCAAGCAGGGCCTTGGCGAGGTAAGTCGACGCACTGACCTTGCCCGAAATGCGGTCACGGCGCCCCGTGCGGGTGCGGATGTCCATGACCGACGAGGTGCGGCCGCCGTATTCGGCTCCGAAGCCCGCCGTGTAGACGTCAGCGGACTGCAGGATGTCGGTTTCAAAGACCGAAAAGAATCCGATGCTGTGAAAGGGGTTGTAGAGAATCATCCCGTCGAGTTTGACGAGGTTCTGAATGGGGGCGCCACCGCGGATGTAGAGCTGGCCACCCTGGTCACCCGTGGTAATTACACCCGGCATCACCTGCAGGGCACGCACCAGGTCGGGTTCACCACCGATCGAGAAGGTGCCGATGGACTTGGGGTTGAGCTGCACCACCGCCGTCGAAACTTTGGTCTGCTTCTCTTGCTTGCGGGCGTCAATCACCACGTCATCGAGCTCGATGACGGACTCGTTCATAGTGACCCGAGTAAAGGTGTTTTTCTCTGCAGAAACCTTGATTTCAATGGTCTGCGGTGCATAACCTGCGCGGCTGAAGGTGACCTTGTAGGTTCCGACAGGGATGGAATTCACCTGGTAAAATCCGTCGTTGTTGGTGTAGGATTCCTGGGCCTTGCCCGCGATGCTGAGCGAAACCTTAGCAAGGTTGAGGGGCGATTGGTCGGCCTGGTCGACTACGAGTCCGCGAAGGCCGCCCGTTTGAGCAGCGAGGCCAAGGCTGGCCAATGTGAGGGCGAGCGCAGTAAGCGCCTTAGTAAAGGATTTTGAACAGAAGCTCATCGAGGATGTCGGAATCACGTAGGTTGGGCGACGCCATGCCTTTAGCTTGGCGATCAGCTTCGCGAAGATAACCCACGATGCGAGCCAAGTGCCCTCCCGAATAGTTTTGGGCCGCTTTGGCGATGTCTCTGAGGGCGAATTCTGAGACACCGAGTTGTGCAGACGCCGTTTTAGGGTTGGGGTGGGCACCCATGCCTTGGTAGATCAGGGCTTTGAAAAACGTTCCGTAGAGCGTGGCAATGACCAAGATCAGCGGGCTCGAGCGGCTGTGCTTCATCATGCTTCGGGCGATCATGTAGCTGCGCTCGGGGTTGTGGGCGACCAAGGCCCGCAAGAGTTCGAACTGGTTGTACTCGCGGCTCGACCCCGTGTACTTTTCGACCGTCGCGGCAGTGACTTCGCCACCCTCGCCGAGCACCACGGCATACTTACCGAGTTCTTGGTCGATGGCCGAGAGGTCCACTCCCAGGCTTTCGACAAGGACCGAAGCGGCTTTTTCGCTGATTTTCAGGCCGCGCTGGCGGGCAAGTTCGGCGACGGTTCCGGCGATTTGGTATTCGGGAATTCGGTCGAACTGAAAATAGGTTTCGCCGGGTTTTAGGGTTTTAAAGAGGGCCTTGCGCTTGTCCAAGGCCTTGCCCGTCAGACTGAGGAGCAGCACGGTCTGGGGCTGGGGGTTCTTGACGTAGGCGGCGAGGTCCTCGAGGTTGCGCAGGTCTTGGGCCTCGCGCACCACCACCACCGCCCGCTCGGCCATCATCGGGAAGCGCTTCGCTTCGGATTCCACGGCCCGAGCATCGACGTCGCGCCCGTAGAGCACGGACTGGTTGAATGCGCGGTCTGGTTCAGGAAGCGCGCGCTCGAGCAGCGCGTCGGTCAGGGCGTGCGCAAAATAGGGCTCCTCGCCGGCCACGACATAGACGGGGGCGAACTGCCCTTTGTCCCATTGGGCGACGAGTTTGTTAACGACCGACTGCACGGGGCAAACCTACGAATTCAACCCTCGTGGTGGTAGGGCTCATTGCGCAAAATGCTGAGGGCGCGGTATAGCTGTTCTGCAAACAGCACGCGCACCAAGTCGTGCGGGAACGTCATCTTGCTCAGCGCCAGCTCGTACTGCGCTTGGGCGCGGAATTCCGCACTAAAACCGTAGGCATCACCGACCGCAAAGAGGATTCGTTTTGGACCCGAATTCATCCACTTTTGGAGCCGCTGCGCCAGTTCGACGGACTTGAGGTGCTGGCCACGCTCGTCGAGCAGCACCAAAAGGTCACCTGGCTTCAAAAAAGCATGTTGGGCCGCACGGTCGCGCACCGCTTCGGTGCGGAACTTCGCATAGTGGCCAATGCGCTGCGCGAAGTCCGCCAAGCCTGCTTTGGCGTAGTCCACTTGGGTCGGCCCTACAACTAAAAGAATGATCTCCACGGCTGGCGTAAGTTTGGGTTCCGCCCCGCACACCCAATGCGCGAGGACACTGCAAAGATGAAACCGATCCGCGATTACCTGACCGAAACTGAGCTCGCTGCCCACATTCAGCGCAGCCTCGACGAGGATTTGGGCCGCGGACCGGGGTCGGGCGACCACTCTTCAGCGGCCAGCCTTGACCCTGAACTCCAAGGGATTGCTACGCTGCGCGCCAAAGAATCCCTCGTATTTGCCGGATGTGATGTGGCCGAGCACGTGCTTCGCGCCGTCGACCCCAACCTTCGGGCAGACTGGGCGCACCGCGACGGCGAGCTACTCGAACCGGGAACGGCCGTTGCGCACGTCGAAGGCCCCTTGCCCTCGCTGCTGCGCGCCGAGCGCGCGCTACTCAACTACGTGCAGCGCCTCAGCGGAGTGGCGACGATGACCCACAGCTATACCGCACTCATTGCCGACTTGCCTTGCCAGCTTTTGGATACGCGCAAAACGACTCCGGGCTGGCGCGCGCTTGAAAAGTGGGCGGTGCACGTCGGCGGAGGCCGCAACCACCGCATCGGGCTGTACGACATGGTGATGCTCAAAGACAACCACATTGACCTCGCGGGCGGAATCACCCAAGCGGTCCACCGCACCGAGCGCTACTTGGCCGACCGTGGGCTGAACCTAGCCATTGAAGTGGAATGCCGCAACGTGGCCGACGTCGAAGAAGCCCTTGGCCTCGAATCCGTCACCCGCATCATGCTGGACAACTTCACGCCGGATCTGTGCCGCACTGCGGTAGAATTGATCGCCGGCCGCAAAGAAACCGAGGCCAGCGGCGGAATCACCCACGACACCCTGCGGGCCTACGCCGAAACCGGCGTAACATTCATCTCGGTCGGAGCCCTCACCCACTCTGCCCCCGCCGTCGACCTCAACTTCAAAGCCCGCCTGCTGTGAAACGTTTGCTCGCACTGCTGCGTCGAAGCGCCCAAACGATCACCCTCCCGCTGTTTGACGGGCTGAGCCTGTACGACGTCGCCATCTTTTTCTGGAAGGGCATCTACGAAGGCGCCGTCACCAGCCGTGCCGCCAGCATCAGTTTTAGCTTCTTCTTGGCGCTGTTTCCGGGGGTCATCTTTGTATTTACCCTCATCCCCTTTATTCCGATTGATGGGTTCCAGCACGAACTCTTTCGCCTGCTGCGCGACGTCCTTCCGCCCAACAGCTTTGACGCCGCCTACTCCACGATTACCGATATTTTGACCATCAAACGCGGCGACCTGCTCGGCATTACGGTGGCGGCTGCGCTGTTTTTTGCCACCAACGGAACCCTAGCCCTCATCGGCAACTTCGGCCAAACCATTCATCGCCTCAATGTGCGCGGATTTTGGTCCCAGTACCTCGCGGCGTTCTGGCTCACCTTGGCATTGGCCTTGCTTCTCATCGGCGGAATCGCAGTGCTGGCGCTCGGCGAAGTGTGGATTCCGACGCTGATACCCGGCGACAACGGCATTTGGCTGACCGCCTTGGCCCGTTGGATGGTGTTGCTTGGGCTCGTGCTGTTTGCAATCTCGCTGCTGTTTTACTACGGTCCAATGCGGTCGGCACCGTGGCGCTTCATCTCCCCCGGAGCCTTGCTCGCCACCGTCCTCGTATGGCTGACCTCGTACTTATTCGGAATTTATGTGACCGACTTCAGCCGCTACAACCAATTCTACGGTTCGATCGGAACCCTCATGATCATTCAGCTTTGGATCTACGTGAACGCCATCGGACTTATAATTGGCTTCGAACTCAACGCGTCCATGGCTCGGGCGAAAAACCGCGACGAGGTCACGAATTAAGTCTAGCGCCGGCACCAAACGGGCCGCACTGCACGCACCAATTAGACTTTGAGGTAGGTAAACTCCTCGTAGTGTGCAGAGTGCGCTACGAGCACATAATCTTTTGCTGCGAGCGCTTCATGTACCGCCTTGGACGGAATTCCCTCAACCCAGCGGTCGTGAAACTCAATGAGAATTTGGTCGATCTCGATTCCGTCCGCAAGAAGTGCAGGCAGGACTTCGTACTCAGCGCCCTCGATGTCTATTTTGAGCACATCCAAGCGAGTATGGCCCAATTGCTTCATGAGATCCTTGAGCGTACTGAGCTGAACCTCAATGGGTCGGGTGAGCGTTGATTGCACTGAAGCATTAAGGCTTCCGCTCGTCGCTTTCTCGGATTCCGGCAGGTGAAAGGTCGCCGTGCCGGTATAGGTTCCGAGTCCGATGGCATAAAAATCCATAAAATCAACCTCGGACTGGCGCTTAAACCACCGTTTTGATTTTGGCGTTGGATCAAAGCCATGTACGCGGCAACCCCATGCGCGGTGAATGGCGCGGTCAAAACTGATATCTTGACCAATTCCGACCGAATACACGACCGCCTCGCAGCGATTTTGGGGCGGAACGGCATAAAAGCCGCCGTAACTATTGCCGTACCATGTGGCACGATCGTCAGGATGTACCACAAAATGAGCAACCTCTGTGCGGTCAAGGCTGTGCACGAGTTCTGCGTTGCGCGTTCGTGCTGCGCGGTCCTGCTTCGCTGCGGTATACCAGTCCTTAAGTCGTTGTATCATGATGCACAATAGGGTTTATCCGAAGATCTGAACGCGTTTGCGAATCCAGTTTCCGCCGACAAAGGTGGTCGCAAAATAGAAGATGACCGCAAGCGACCAGTCTGACCTCAGAAAGTGGTGGCGAGCTTTTGCAAATTCGCCGACGGTGTACCAGTACCGCCCATAGCTTCCGTGCCAACGGGCCCTTGATACCTTGACCTCTGAAGGGTAGCGCGCTGCCAATTCATCAAGTGTCTGCATGGCCAATTCAAAATCGCGAGCGCGGTAGGTCGAATTCAGAGAGAGGTTGCTCCCCTCAACGTGCCGAATGAACAGCGGACGGCACACTTCACGGGTAGCACAACCCTCAGTAACCCTTAAAAGCCAGTCAAAGTCCAATTGGCCATGGACTTCTTCAAAAAGGACGTGTCCACGATCTGAGCGGAGCAGCAGTCCACCGATGTACATGTTCTGACCATTTTTTTGGCGCAGCAAGCGCTGGGTAAAGGCCACATTGGGGGCAAAATCCCGCACCCCTTGCGTGCACGAACGAACTTGATCTTGGCCTAACGACGCGTTGCGCAAAATGAACCCCGAACTCACAATTGGCACCCCATCGGCATGCTGCAGAAGTGCTTCAAGGCGGTCCACGACCCATTCGTCGTCGTGGTCGGCAATTGAAATCCAATCCCCTTTTGCCTGGCGAAGGCCGCAATTCCGGCCCCAGTTCGGCCCTCCGGAATTGGTGGTGTTCACCACTGCTGCGATGCCCCGCTCTGCGAGAAGTGCCACCGTCTGGTCGCTTGAACCGTCGTCGAACGCCAGAATTTCAAGTGCAAATAGGGTTCCGCGCTCTTTTTGACCCAGAATAGAGTCCACCAACCGCAGAATCGTGCGCTCAGATTGGTAGGTCGTGATAATGACGCTGATGAGCGGAATCGAGTTCATGACGCAAACCGAGCGATGAGGGATGGGACGCGGAGGTCCGGAGCAAAATTCAGTAGCGCATTGGCGACCCCAAACAACGCACATTGGGCACCGAGCTCTAGTCCCGCAACCGACCAGACGCCCAAGCCGAGACCCGGCAGAAGCCAATGCAGCATGGCCGCGGCACCCACCCACGGAAGGAACCTCCAAAACGATTGGTCAAAAGCCGAGATTTGAAACCACCTCCAGAGCTGGAGCATTCTAAAGCTGTTATAGATGACTGCTGCGGCCAGGAGCGACCACGCCATACCGAGTGCACCCCACTGGGGCACGGCCCACGCGGCAAAGCCAACCGAGAGCACAATCATGATGACGTTGGCGTACCAGTCGTGGCGAAACTTTTCGCTGGTGAGCAGGACCATCCCTGTGGCCCCCGTGGCGATGTACATCATTTGGGTTGCGCCAGCCACCGCGGCGATCAGGGGTCCGCGGTCTTGGTAGGCGGCGGGTAAAAGCGTATACACAGCAGGCAGTACCGCGAGAATGAGCATGTACAAAAGAATACTCACGCCCCATTGGCTTTGGGCGCTTCGAAGCATAAGTGCACGGAGCTCCGCACGCCTGCCCTCAGCCCAGTACTGCGCGACAAAGGGGCGAATCGCCTGATTCATGGACTTGGAGGGAACACCCAGCACGATTCCGATTTGAAACGCGATACTGTAGCGCGCCACTTCATCGAGACCAACCCAGCGGCCCAAAAGCAAAATATCCAACTGCCCGAATACCATCTGTGTAGCCAACGACCAAAGCAACCAAAGGGCATACTTTTGACCTTCAGGCTGGGCCTGAAGCGACCCCAACGGCTCGTGCACCGAGCGGTGGTAGACCAAAATAAGACCCGCGGTAAGCAGCACGTACCACAGCGCCAACCCAAAAATCACCACAGGCAATTCGGGCTTCCAGATGAGGTAGATTACAATTGCCAGTAAAAAGCTAGTCTTTCGTCCAAAATCCTTCACAATTTGGGGCAGGGCGATTCGACCATTCGCCGTAAACCACCCGAGGTACCACTCGTGCACCGTAAACGCAGCAGCCATTAGAATCACCGCAAGGGTCGTTGATAAACCCAGTTCCGTGTCTAGGTTGAACCGATCGAACCAAGGCCAAAGCCATAGCGCTACGGTTCCGGCCGCCAACGCAGTGAGGGCGAGGATCACCACCCATCCGTAGGTAAAAAACTGGGCGCGCTGTACCGAATTCCAACGCGGAACAAACGTGATCACCGTCTGTGGAAGCCCCGCATGCAGGACGAGGCCCAAAATGGTCGCCACCGAAATGATCCAGCGCAGAAGACCGTAGTCCTCAGGCCGGTCCGGAAAGGCCAACGGGAGCAGCCAAAACGCCGTCAATGCAGCGACTCCGACCCCAATGAGGCCAAAAATGCTTACCAGACTGCTTTGACGGACGACAACACCCAAGGTTCACCAACTTAGTTCAAGTGCAAACTTAGGGGAATTAATCCGCGGAAGCTGAGTCGCACTGCGAATGTGGTCCACCATTTTGCCGTAAACTTGCGCACTATGAATGACGTTCTTCGAACTGCCAGCCGCTCGTGGCTCTATCCCGTCCTCGCACTTATTGCGGTCAACCTCATCTACTTTGCCCCTGTAGTCTTTCAGGGCAAGCAAATTCCGCAAGACGACATCAAGCTGGGAATTGCCAAGGGCAAAGAAATCGTAGACTACCGAGCCGAAAAAGGCGAAGAGCCGCTGTGGACCAACGCCATGTTTAGTGGTATGCCCACCTTTCAGATGTCGACGTTCTACCCCAACAATGTGCTGCGTTACATTGAAGTCGGTCTTCAAAAGGTCTTAGTCCACGAGTCAGGCGTCTACATCGTCGCCCTGCTCATGCTCGGATTCTTCTTCTTGCTTCGCGGCGAAAAAGTCGACCCCTGGCTGAGCGTGGCCGGGGCCGTAGCCTTCGGGTTCAGCGCCTTCTTTATCATTTCATTGGCGGCCGGCCACAACGCCAAGATTCGCACTGCGGCTTACATGGCTCCGCTGGTGCTCGGGGTGCTCCTCGCCTACCGCGGCCGCACTGCGCTTGGATTCTTTGTGGCGGCGTTGGCCACGGGGCTGAGCATCCAATCCAACCACTTTCAGATCACGTACTATACGGCGATTCCGGTGCTGGCGGTTTCGATAGCCTACTTAGTGGCGGCGGTGCGCGAAGGCGCGCTCAAGCAGTGGGTACTTCGTTCGGCCCTTTTACTCGCGGCGGCGGTGGTCGGAATCGGCCCCAACATCGGCAACCTATGGTCGACCTATGCCTACACCAAGGCCACCATGCGGGGCGGACATTCGGACCTCACTCCGATCGCTGACAGCACCGCGGCCCCTGCAGCCAAGGCTGAGGGACTTGACTTTGACTACGCCATGTCGTGGTCCTACGGCGTGACCGAATCGCTCAACCTGTTTATCCCCAACCTGATGGGCGGCGGAGCCAAGCAGGACTACAGCGACACCAAAACCTACGAAACCCTATCGCGCATCTTTCAGCAGCAAGGTTTGGGCGGCGAACGCCTTCGCGAAACGGTCAACCAGTACAGCGGATCCTTTCTCTACTGGGGCGACCAAAGCCTCGTGAACGGAGCCTACTACCTGGGCGCCGTGGCGGTATTTCTGTTCGTTCTCGGCCTGTTGACCGTGCGCGGAACCACCCGCAACTGGGTGCTCGGCGCCCTGCTCGTGAGCCTTGTGCTGGCCTGGGGCAAAAACTTTGAATCGGTCAACCGCCTGCTATTTGACACCTTGCCGCTCTACAACAAGTTCCGCGTGCCTTCGATGGCCCTGGTGGTCGCCTTTTTGACAGTGCCCTACCTCGGTTTTGTAGGCCTTCAGCAGTGGATTTCGGGCAGCATGAGCGCCGACCAAAAACAGCGCAAGCTTCTCATGGCTGCCGGTATTTCAGGCGGAATCGCACTGATTGTAGCCCTCATCGGTCCCGCCCTGTTCTCACTTGAAGGTTTGAACGACGCCAACCTCGGCCAGCAAGGATTTGACCTCGGAATCATCGAAGAGGACCGCGCCAACTTGATGCGCAGTTCTGCATGGCGCAGCCTTCTTTTTGTGCTCGCTGCCGCAGCGCTGCTCTGGCTTCAGCTCAAGGGCCGCGTCAAGCCGGCCGTGTTCGCAGCCGCTCTGATCGGACTCGTAGTGGCCGACCAATGGACGTTTGACCGCGACCAGCTTGGTTCCGACGACTTTGTCAGCGAGCGTGAATTCAACGCCGCCTTTGCGCCGACGCCTGCCGACGAGTTCATTCTCAAGGACACCGACCTGCACTACCGCGTGTACAACACGACGTCCGGCCTGACGAGCGACAGCTACACGTCGTACTTCCACAAGAGCATTGGTGGCTACCACGGCGCCAAGTTGGCCCGCTACCAAGACCTGATTGAGCGCCAGCTTTCGCAGGGAAACATTGCTGCATTTAGCATGCTCAACACCAAGTGGGTCATCATGCAGGACCAGCAAACCGGAGTCATGCAGGCCCAGCCCAACATGAGTGCGTGCGGCAACGCGTGGTTCCCCGCCGAAATCCGCCAAGTGGCGAACGCCGACGAAGCCATGGCTGCGCTGAGCGGATTTGACCCGATGCAGACGGCCATTGTAGAGCTGGGTGTCGATGCAGAACGTCTGATGAATTCACAGGCTCCGGATTCGACCGCGCGCATCACCCTAACCAGCTACGACCCCAAGGTGATGAAGTACGCGGTAGAGGGTCTGACGGCGAACTCCACAGCAGTGTTCTCTGAGATTTTCTACGAGGTTCCCGGCCAGCGCTGGGTGGCTACGGCCGACGGAGTAGAGATTCCGGTGGCCCGCGTGAACTACGTGCTGCGTGCTGCAGTGATTCCGGCCGGAACCAAAGAAGTGGTATTCACTTTTGCTCCCGAGACCTACACGACCGGAAGCATGCTCGACGGCGGCTTCTCATTGCTGCTGCTTGCTTCGCTCGGATTCGCCCTTTGGATCGAATTCAAGCGCCGCCGCAGTGCCTAAACGCATCTTAGTCGCGACCTACTACTGGCCTCCTGCGGGTGGTCCAGGTGTACAACGCTGGCTTAAAACGGCCCAGGCGCTCAAGCAGCTTGGTCACGACGTCGAAGTCCTCACGGTCGACTCGGCCTGCGCAACCTATCCCCTGCGCGACGAAAGCCTCAAGGCAGAGGCCGATGGCATTACCGTCCACTCCACCCGCGCCAGGGACTGGTTTGGCACCTACCAAAAGCTCACGCGCCGCAAGGAGGTTCCGTTCAGCGGATTCGCCAATCAGGCGGGCAAGCCGGGCCCCATTCAGCGGCTTTCGCGTTGGGTTCGCGGCAACCTGTTCATTCCTGACCCGCGCCGCGGCTGGAACCCCTACGCGGTCACCGAGGCACTAAAGCAGCACGCCCTCAAGCCCTACGATTTGGTAGTGACCAGCGGTCCACCGCACTCCACGCACTTGATCGGGCTCGAACTGCAGCGCCGCGGACTTCGCTGGTGGGCCGACTTTCGCGACCCATGGACCGACATCTACTACTACCGAATGTTCTATCCGTCGGCTTGGGCTCGACGCCGCGACGCCGAACTTGAACGCAGTGTGCTGGAGCGTGCCGAACGGGTGCTCACCGTGTCTGACGACCTCAAACGATTGCTGGCAAGCAAATTGAACGGCGATTCCGGCAAGTTTGTGGTGGTTCCGAACGGGTACGACCCGGCCGACTTCGCAGCCAACGCCCCCGTGCCAAACAACCCCGTTCGGACATTGGTCTACACCGGCACGCTCACCCTCGACTACCCGCTTGAAGCGCTGTACACGGCATTGCGCACCTACTGCCGCCAGCACGGAGCACTCAAGCTCGTGTTTGCCGGACGCCCCGCTCAAGAGGCCAAGGACGCCCTTGAATCATTGGCCACCGAGCTTCCCTTGAGCATTGAATTCAAAGGCTACCTGCCGCACACTGAAAGCGTCGCGCTGCTTCAGGGCGCCGACGCACTGCTGCTGCTCATTCCCGAGCTGCCCAACAACCGCGGAATCCTTACGGGAAAACTCTTTGAATACCTCGGAAGCGGCCGCCCAATTTGGGGATTTGGCCCCGTCGAAGGGGACGCCAACGCCATACTGCGCGAAACCCGCGCAGGAGGTCTCTACGAAGACGCGCACAAAGCTTCTGAAGCTCTGGCCCAATGGCCTGAGCAGGGCGCAAGCCTCGAGGCCCGCACCCGCTATACCCGACTCGGCATCGCCGAAGGCTTGGCGGCTTACTTGGACAAGTAGTAGTTCCGCTCGCTGTACAGCTTTCTAAACAGCGGATCGCGCAGCGAATCAATGAAGTAGATGGCCTCGCCGGTCGACTTCATCTGTGGCCCGAGCGTCTTGTTCACGTCGGGGAACTTGTGGAAGCTGAACACCGGAACCTTAATCGCCCATCCGCCCTTTTTGGGGTTGAACGCAAAGTCGGTGACCTTCTTGGTTCCGAGCATCACCTTGGTCGCTGCATTCACGTAGGGCTCTTGGTAGGCCTTGCAAATGAACGGAACCGTACGCGACGCCCGCGGATTCGCCTCAATGATGAACACAGTGTCATCTTTGATCGCGAACTGAATGTTGATAAGACCGACGGTTCCGAGCGCACGTGCAATGGTGTGCGTATGGTCAATGATTTGCTGCATCACTAGCTCGCCGAGGTTAAACGGCGGCAAGGTTGCATTCGAATCCCCAGAGTGCACACCACAGGGCTCGATGTGCTCCATGATTCCGATGATGTAGACGTTTTCGCCGTCGCAGATAGCATCGGCTTCGGCCTCAATCGCGCCGTCGAGGTAGTGGTCGAGCAGCACTCGGTTGCCGGGGAAGTCCTTGAACAGCTCCACCACGTGGGTCTCGAGCTCGTCGTGGTTGATCACGATCTTCATTCCCTGACCGCCCAACACGTAGGACGGGCGCACCAAGATGGGGTATCCGAGCTTTTCGGCCACGGCAATGGCCTCATCTGGACGGGTAATCACGTCAAAGCGTGGGTACGGAATTCCGTGCTCGTGAAGCAAGGTCGAGAAGCGTCCGCGGTCCTCGGCGAGGTCGAGCGACTGGTAGCTGGTTCCGACGATCGGAATTCCGAATCGGTCGAGCTTTTCAGCCAACTTAAGGGCCGTCTGGCCGCCGAGCTGCACGATGACGCCCACGGGCTTTTCGTGGCGAATGATGTCGTAGATGTGCTCCCAGAATACGGGCTCAAAGTAGAGCTTATCGGCGGTGTCAAAGTCCGTCGAAACCGTTTCAGGGTTGCAGTTGATCATGATGGTCTCGAAGCCCTCCTCTTTGGCCGCAAGCACCCCGTGCACGCAACTGTAGTCGAACTCGATTCCCTGGCCAATGCGGTTGGGACCGCTGCCAAGTACGATGATCTTTTTGCGGTCGCTTGACGTGCTGTCGTTGCGGGCGCTCAGCGCTCCGGGCTTGCCCGAACCGCGCTCAAACGTCGAGTAGTAGTATGGAGTCTGTGCGGGGAACTCCGCCGCACAGGTGTCTACGAGCTTCCACACTCGCTCGATGCCGAGCTTCACGCGCAGGTCGTGTACCTCGCTCTCAAGGCAGCGCAGCATGTGGGCAATTTGGCGGTCGGCAAATCCCTTCATCTTGGCCTCGAGCAGCAAATCGCTAGGCAGTGAGCCGAGCTTATGTTCTTCGAGGCGGCGCTGGGTGCGCATGAGGTCCTCAATCTCGCGCAAGAACCACATATCAATCTTGGTGATGTCGTGAATCTTGCGAAGCGGAATCCCCATCTGCATCGCGTCGTACAGAACAAACACGCGGTCCCAGCTGGCGTGCTCGAGCTTGTGCAGAATCGTGGCTTGGTCGGTTAAACCCTTGCCGTCGGCGCCGAGTCCGTTGCGCTTGATTTCGAGCGACTGTGCCGCCTTGTGCAGCGCCTCTTGAAAGCTGCGACCAATACCCATCACCTCGCCTACGGACTTCATTTGCAGGCCGAGGCGGCGGTCTGCGCCTTCAAACTTGTCAAAGTTCCAGCGCGGAATCTTCACAATCACGTAGTCCAGCGTCGGCTCAAAGTAGGCCGTCGTGGTCTTGGTGATTTGGTTATTGAGCTCGTCGAGCGTGTAGCCGATCGCCAGCTTCGCCGCGATTTTAGCAATGGGATAGCCCGTAGCCTTCGAGGCGAGCGCCGATGAGCGCGATACACGTGGATTGATCTCAATCGCCACGATGTCCTCCTTCTCGTCTGGGCTCACCGCGAACTGTACATTGCATCCGCCGGCGAAGTTTCCGATCGAGCGCATCATCTTAATCGCCATGTCGCGCATGCGCTGGTAGGTCGTGTCTGACAGCGTCATTGCCGGAGCCACCGTGATCGAGTCACCCGTGTGGATGCCCATCGGGTCCATGTTCTCAATCGAACAAATGATGATGACGTTGTCGTTGGCGTCGCGCAAAAGCTCGAGCTCAAACTCCTTCCAGCCCACGAGAGCCTTGTCGATAATGACCTCGTGGATGGGGCTGGCCTCCAAACCGCGCTGAAGTGCGCTGTCGAACTCTTCTTTGTTCCAAACGAAACTGGCTCCGCTTCCGCCCAACGTAAACGAGGCACGAACGCACAAGGGGTAGCCAAACTCCTGTGCAATCTCCTTACCCTTGAGGTAGCTCGTCGCGATTTTGGCGGGCGCGTACGGAATCTCAATCTGGTCGAGCAAGTTCTTGAACTTGTCTCGGTCTTCGGTGATGTTGATGGCCTCGATGTCGACGCCGATGATTTGCACTCCGTACTGTTCCCA
>CBFHNK010000043.1:0-14779 GCA_965657195.1 uncultured Schleiferiaceae bacterium | reverse complement strand
GCAGAAGGGCAGAAGCGCTACCGCGAACTGCTGGCGCCGTTCATCGCGTGGCCCGAGGTGTTCAGTCCAGCCGTGGCCCGGGCACTTGAGCGCCAGCTCCACAAGCCTAAGGCTTCGTGTGGAGCGGCACCGGACCTGCTCCGCGCCCTTCGGGCAGACTCCGACCAACTGCACGTGGAACATCTTCCTGAAGGGGCCTGGTTTCGACTCGACAATGGAATGGAATTTCGCAAAGGACCCAAGCGCCGCACGCGCTTCGCCTGCATCGAGAAAAAAACAGGCCGTACCTTTGCCGTGCACCCGCTCGCTGAAGCAGTGCGCACCGACGAATGAGTTCAGCCCTCGCCAACCCCAACTTTGAAATTGCCCTGCTGGGCGGCGGTCAGCTCGGCAAAATGTTCCTCGCCGAAGCCCTGCGCATGGACGTGGGCGTACGCGCCCTCGACCCCGATGCCGAAGCGCCCTGCCGCTGGGGCGTGCGCCGGTTCGAGGTCGGAGACTTCAAAGACTACCAGACCGTTCTGGACTTTGCCCGCGGAGCCCAGTCGGCCGTGATCGAAATCGAAACGGTCAACGTCGACGCCCTCGCCCAGCTCGAATCAGAGGGTGTGACGTGCTTCCCGCCTTCGTCGGCCCTGCGCATCATCCAAAACAAGGGCGCCCAAAAAGACCACTGGGCCGCGCACGGCATTCCCACCTCGGACTTTGAGCGGTTCGAGAGCGCGTCGGCGCTCAAGGCCGCAGTGGCCGAAGGCCGCTGGACGCTACCCTTTGTGTCGAAGGTCGCCCAAGGCGGATACGACGGATTCGGCGTCAGCGTTCTGCGCCGCCCCGAAGACCTCGAAGCGCTGCCCGACCAGCCCTGCGTCGCAGAGACCCTTGTCGAAATCGCCGAAGAAATCGGGGTCATCGTCGCCCGGCACCCCGACGGAAGTACTGCGGTTTTTCCGCCCGTGGCCATGGAGTTTCACCCCGTCGCCAACCAAGTGGAATTTGTGGTCTGCCCTGCCCCTTTGCCCGCCGAGGCGTTGGCTGAGGCTGAACAGCTTGCGCTTCGGGTGGCTACTTCACTTGGAATCTTTGGCCTTCTCGCCGTCGAACTCTTCTACACCCGCGACGGGAAATGGCTCGTGAACGAGGTAGCCCCCCGCCCCCACAATTCGGGCCACCTCAGCATTGAAGGCTGCGAAACCTCGCAGTTCGAGCAGCTGCTTCGCTGCGCCACAGGGCTTCCATTGGGGTCCACGGCGCTTCGCCAGCCCACGGTGATGGCCAATGTGGTCGGGTCCGAAGGCCACCGCGGCCCCGTTGCCTACGAGGGACTGGACCGCGCCTTGGCGGTTCCCGGCGCCCACCTGCACCTGTACGGAAAAACGCAAACCCGCCCCTTTCGCAAACTCGGCCATTGGACGGCCGTCGGCCACAGTGTCGACGAAGCGCGCAGCCGCGCAGCAGCCGCCCGCAACGCCCTAACCGCCGTGTCGGCGCAACCCCAAAAGCTATGAGCACGAACACCCCCCAAGTAGGAATCATCATGGGAAGCCAGAGCGACCTTCCCGTCATGCAAGGCGCCGCAGATCTGCTCCAGGAGCTCGGAATCAGCTACGAAATCACGGTCGTTTCGGCCCACCGCACCCCCGTGCGCATGCTCGAGTACGCCCAGCAGGCCGCCGACCGCGGAATTCAAGTCATCATCGCCGGAGCTGGCGGAGCCGCCCACCTTCCCGGCATGGTCGCCAGCGCCACGCCGCTTCCCGTCATCGGAGTTCCGGTGAAAAGCAGCAATTCGATTGACGGTTGGGATTCTGTGCTGAGCATCCTTCAAATGCCCAAGGGCGTGCCCGTAGCCACCGTGGCCCTCAACGGCGGAGCCAACGCAGGCATCCTCGCCGCCCAAATCCTTGGAGCCTCAGACCTCGCGGTCCGCGCACGGATTTCTGCCTACAAGGAGTCGCTGCGCCTCGCCGTCGAGGACATGGCGAAGTCGGTGGAAAACCAGTAACTAGCAACTAGTTACTAGCTGCTAAAGTGCTTTCAACCGCGCCATCACCACATCTTTTTTGCGGTTCGCCACGGGGACGTTGGAATCGTCTTCGAGGATGAGGTATCCGCCGTCGCTGGGGACGTAGCGCTTGACTACGTCCATGTTGACGAGGTGGGATTTGTGCACGCGCTCAAAGTCGTAGGGCGACAGAATCGATTCGTAGTCTTTGAGGGTGCGCGACGCGAGGAGCTTCTTGCCTCCGCGCATAAAAAACTGCGTGTAGTTCGAGGTGGACTCGCAGCGAAGAATTTCGGTGATGCGCACAATGTGCATTCCCTCGGTGCTCGAGATGACGAGCTTCTTGTCGCCGCGGTCGCGCAGGTTGTCGACGAGGGCTCCGAGCTGGGCCGACGGCAGGGCCGCCGTGGCTTTCTTGACGGCGCGCGCAAGCTCCTCGGGGTCTATGGGCTTGAGCAGGTAGTCGATGGCGCTGGCTTTGAAGGCGCGCAGCGCGTAGCTGTCGTGTGCGGTGACGACGATGACGGCTCCGGACCATTCCGGATCGTCGGTTGAAAGGCGCTCAAGGAGGTCAAAACCGAGTTCCCCGGTGAGGTGCACGTCGAGAAAGAGTAGGTCGGGCTTGTGGCCGAGCAGCAACTCCCAGGCCTCGTCGACCGTAGACGCCTCAAGCACTTCGCGCACTTGGGGGCAGAACAAATCTAGTTTGCCGCGCAGCGCCTTGCGGCTGGGGGCTTCGTCGTCGAGTAAAAGGGCCTTCATCAATGCGAACTTAACCTATGCGCCCCAGACTTCGTCCTTCGGGAGCGCAAGGATGACGCGCGTTCCCTCATTGAGGTCTTCAACCGAAAGCGTGTAGGCCTTGCCGCTGGCCTCTGCGAGGGCCTTGAGTCGGTTTTCAAGAATTCGGGTCGCCATCGAGCGTTTGTGGCCTTCGTCTCCGGTGCGTTGGGCGGAGGCCGCGGCGCGGCCGATTCCGTTGTCTTCAACCTCGATTCGGATGCGGTCCGGCTCAACGGACTGCAGCACGCGCAGCGTGAGGCATCCGCGCCGACCCTGCAGTGGCCTCAACCCGTGCAAGATGGCGTTCTCAACCAAGGGCTGCAAGAGCATGGGCGGAACCGACAATTCGCTCGCATCCAAGGACTCATCAACCTCACTCACGAAGTCAAAGCTTTGGTCAAAGCGCATTTGCTCTAGGGCGATGTAGTGCGCCAAGGCGCCCAGTTCGTCGTTCAGCGGAACCCGCTCTTGGTCCGCCTTCTCAAGGGTGTAGCGCATCAGGCGCGCAAAGCGATTGAGGTACTGGACGGCCTCGCGGGGCTTTTGCTCCATGACAAACGACGAAATCGACTCAAGCGCATTAAACGTGAAGTGCGGATTCATTTGCAGGCGCAGCGCCATGCGCTCGAGCTCGGACTTCTCGGCAGCCCACTTCTTGGCCTCGCGACGGCGACGCAGCACGATGAGCGCCAGGACCAACCCGGATCCGGCTAGCACGACAAGTCCGGGAACCCAGTAGCGCGGCTGCCCCCACCACGGGCGCGGAATCCGAATCGTAAGCACGTGCCGCGGAACCCCATCGATTTCGACGGTGTGCATGCCGGAAGGCAAGCCCGAAAGGGCGATGCTGCGCGCCACACCAAGGTCAATCCACTGGCCTTGGTTGAGGCGGTAGCGCAGGGCTTGGCGGTCAGCGCCAGGGGCTCCGTGCCGCACCAAGCGAAGAAGTACGTTGGATCCGCGCTGCCCCACTGAAACATCCCACGAGCGCAGGACCCAACGCGGCGTGGGCGCGGTCGCAACCGCTCGGCCGGGTGCCCACACCCAGATTCCGCGTTCGCCCCATACCCATTGGTAGCCTTGCTCGTCCCAGCTCCGGGGTTGAACGAGGTCTGCGGGTTGAGCGCATGCTGTGAAGGACTTCCCCGTCCACTTGAGCCACCCCGAGGTGGTTTCGAGCACGGGAATTTGATCTGAAAAACCAGCGCGAAGCACCCATTCGTTGACCACGGGCTTCCATTGGCGTCCGTTCCACGACCGCGCGCCAAACTCGCCGTACAGCAGCCACTTGGCGCGCCCGAGCTCGGCGATTCCGCTGGGGACTCCGCCCTTGGGCAAGGGGAGTTTGGTGAGGCTGCGCGGCCCGAGAATTTGAAGTCCTCGGCTGCCCAGCACGACGAGGCTGTCGGGACCGAGGTGGGCCACTGAAGTGATGCGGCCCACATTGAACGACGCGGTGCGCACGTCGTACCACTGTTCGGGCTTCGGAAGGCGAACCACCCCGTCGGACTGGGGCAGCAAAAGGCCTCCGTTGCCGTCCAACGCGAGGGTTTGGGCGCGGTCCAACGGGCTTCCGTTCAGGGCGTAGAGTGGTCTCGGCGCGCCTTGGTCCACCCAGTACAGTCCGTCGGCATTCACGGCCCACCACGCGGATTCTTTTTCGGCCGGAACCCAGTGCCAATCTGCCGAACGGCCCGACGACACCTGCTTCCAGCCCCCTTCGCTCAAGCGCGAAAGTCCCGAGTCAGTGACCGCCCACAAGCCTTCAGAGTCAATGGCTGCCGACGCTACAGCTTGGTCGGTCGCGAGCGTCCACATTCCGGACCGTCCACGAACCCAGAGTCCGTGCTCGCTGCACACCCACCAGGTAGAACCGCGGCGTCCAAATTGAGTGGCACCCCGAAGTTCCAGTCCTTGAACTTCCTGAAAGCCTCCTCCTGGAATCCGAAGGTAGAGGCGGTTTTGCTGGAGGGCCCACACACTGTCTCGGTTCGATTCCACATCGACGACCGGCCCTGAAACCTGGGCCACAGGGACCGCCGACCGATCCAAACTCACAAAACGAAGTCCCTCGCTGGTAGCGGCAAACGCCCCGCGGTCCGCCGGAGCCACCGCAAGTACGATGGGCGGAACCTCGCCAAATTCCGTAGTGTAGACGGCGTCTCCGTCAAAGCGAACGACCCCCTCGTCCAAGGTTGCCATCCACCACTGCCCGTCGGCATCCACCACGAGGTCAAGGATTTCAAGGCCGCGGAGTTGCGGATCCGTCGCGCGCACCTCTAAAGCAAACGACAGACTTTGGGCGCCCAGTACAGACGCCATTGCGCAAAAAAGTCCCGTGAGTGCACGCCGCATGCGGCGAAGGTAGGCCGCATCCCGAAACATACGTGTGCCCACGGCTCTAGGTCGTTAGGTTCTGCCAGCTTCGCTCAATGAAACACGTGTACCTCTTGCTGACTTTTTGCCATGGTTTTTTGGCTTGCGGCCAGCTGCAGCTTGACCCCTGGCTGCACAGCCTGAATCAACGTCCCTTGGCGACCTGGATCGAACACTCTGGTCCTAAACCCGGACTTACCCAAGCCGTAGCCTGGGGCCGCACCGAGCGCCTGTCGGGCGGAATTTCGTGGAACGCCCATGGCCCCCAAGCTTGGATCATGTCTGAGGTCCCGGTGCGAAGCTCGGCCGACCTTTCGTTCGGCCTAGGTTGGGATGGCCTTCGCCCCCAAATTATCACCCGAATGCATTCAGGCCCGTGGGTGGTCGCGGTTCTTCCGGTGTGCGGAACCTGGTCCGCCACCTGGCGCCAGCGCCAAACTTCGGGCTGGATCCTCACTGCCCACGTCGAACAAAACCTCATCGCTCTGCGCACCGAATGGATTCTGGGCATCGAGCGCGATCAGCTCGCCCTGTACGCCAGCTCGCTCGGGCGCTGGCGGGCCGTGCTCAACCACCGATCCCTGCGCATCGCCGTTGGCGGAGGGCGCACCGCCTGGTCATCAATCGGCTACGCCACGCCCGCCCCATGAAGGCTCAGTGGCAAACTGTCCTTAGGCGGTGGACACAGGCACTGAAGGCGCTGTGGCTTGCCGCCCTTGGCCTGTGGGCACCGGTATTGAAGGCGCTGTGGCTTGCCGCCCTTGGGCTGTGGGCACCAGTATTGAATGCCCAAACTGCGACAGGCATGCTCGAAGTGCTTCGAAACCTTTCGCTGGAACAGCACCCCGAATGGACCGACACGGAATTGGATTCGGCCTATGCCGCCTGGGCCCAGTGGACCGTCGTAGGCGCCCCCCGCGAAGCAGGGGCACTCTGCTTCATTGCGCCCAACCAGCAGTTTCAACTCGAAATCTACCAGTCCCAGTTCGGTTGGCCCCGCGACAGCACGGAATGGCGCGCCATACCCTTATCAGCAACCCAGCGCGAAGCGCTTCAGAAACTCTACCACGGAGTTCGGGCTGCGCCAGCAGGTCGCACCCTTCGCGGCCCCATCGACCCCTCACTCAACGTGGGATGGTCTTGCTCTGGCTGCCGACCCAAGGGTCTCGAACGCGGAATTCGTGCGGGAATCAATAGCTCCTCTGCTAGTGCGCGAGTCCAACCCTGGTCTTCCCCCACATGGGAGCTGCGTAGTCCCTCGGATTATCCCGTTCGCCTGTGGGCCGGACCCCGTTCGGTAGCCGTGGGAATTCGTCCGGCGATGCTTCGACGCCGTGACACAAAGGCTTTGGCTTTTTGGGGAGCTTTCAGGTCCACAAAATGTGAAGGCCTTATACGGAGGTTTGTTGACCACGCCGTACTAGGACGAGACTCCGCAGGTACTTGGTATGGCGACCTGTCCCTACGGTCTGCCTACGTCGGAGCAAAAGTGGGCGTGAGTTCTCAGGGTTGGGCGGAACTATCTGGCACATGGTACGGACCCGGAGGACTCCTTGTGGCGGTGCAGCGTGAGTGGGTTCCGGCGGGAGCTGTATCGGTTGACGGAGCAAGGCCGGCGGCCGGCGCCACCCCGTGGCGCCTGCTGCGCGGGAACCGCGCCACAGCGGCGTTGCCGCTGTGGGCCGGCCGTCTCACCATTCAAAGCACCACAACCGGCCCATCTGCAACATGGGCTGACCAAAGGCGATCGGTAGTTTGGTATCCGGGGCAACTCAGCATGGGGTTCCGCAGCATAAAAGAAAATTGGAAGCATCTTTCATCCGCAAGCATTCGGAGCCACCTCTACCTCGGGCGTGCCCAAGGCGCCTCGGTCCAGCTCCGCTGGCCCTCGGGCCCCTTCACTACAGAACTCGGAATCGCCGGGATCACCATCAGTGAATCCCAACCCAACGCACTTGAACGTCTGCTTGACGGCAGTCTTAGCCATTCCCAAACCACAAACCTTGACTTCAACTCGACACTGACTCAATCCAGTGTGCTTCCCCGAGCCACGGGCCCCATGACTCTTTGGCGACCCGGTTGGACGGCAGAAGCCGCACTCACCTATACCCAAAACCTCACTCGAATCAACGCACGAATCCGTCGATCGCCAAGCGGCTGGAGCGGCAGTCTACGCCTACTCCTCCCGCTTTAAAATTGGTAACTAGCAACCAGTCGCGAGCAGCCAGTAACCAGTCGCGAGCAACCAGCGACCAGCAACCAGTCGCAAGCACCGAGAAACAAGAAACCAGAAACTAAAAGCCAGAAACCAGAAACCAGAAACTAAAAGCCAGAAAAGCCAACGAGCCAACCTTGCCAGCCTTGCCAACGAGCCAGCCTTGCTAATCGGCTACCGAAACGCCCCAAACTGCTCCCAAAAATCCGGAAACGATTTGGACACCGCGTCAGCTCCAACAAGCCGTACTGGGAACCGAAGGGAAACAAGTGCCGCGCAAAAAGCCATGCGGTGGTCACCAAGGCAGTCCAGTTCGAGCTCAGATGGCTGGGCCGCTGAATTCGAAGCATCCCAACGGATCCAGTCGGGGCCTTGAGTGACCGAACAACCAAGTCGTTGAAGCCAGTCTGCCGTCGCATCCAAGCGCGGCGACTCTTTGGCGTTGAGGGTGTGGAGGCCGGAAGCGGTTCCGCCACGCCCCAAGAGTGCGGCAGCGATGATTGCTGGCATCGCGAGGTCGGGCTGCGCCCCGAAATCGACGGTCCACGGACCGGCCAAGGGCACTGCAGGTTCCGCCACGAGCCCCTCAGGCGTCGCACTCAGCGCAAAACCAAGTTCGCCACCCCATTGGGCACTGGCGGCGTCGCCTTGAACGCTTTCGGTTTTGAGGCCCGACAAAAGGACCGAACGTCCACTCAAACCCACCGCGGCACAGAACACAAAGGCCGCAGACCAGTCCCGCTCCGGTGGCCAACCCAACGCTGTGTGGGCCGCAAGCTGGTAACTCATGGCCAAATACGGCTGACTCGACACCCCCAGTGGCGCAACCACGTTCAGATTGGGAGCCGCAACCGACGCCACAAGCACTAATGCCGAGGCGAACTGCGAACTCTCGCGGGCATCCACCTCGACTTCGCCCGACGGCCATTCCGCACCGCGAATCCGCCAGCCCTCGGGAACGGGGTCGAGCGAGGCTCCGAGTCGACGAAGGGCTTCGACCAACGGGGTGATGGGGCGCTCGCGCATCCGGGCGTCGCCGCACAGAACTACCTCAGCGCTGGGTTGGGCGGCCCAGAAGGCCATTCCGAACCGGTAGGCGGTTCCAGCCGGACCCGCGTCGGCCCGCCGAATCCCATCTGGTCCGGCAGGGGCCTCAAGCACCCGACGCATGGCGTGCATGTCGTCGTTCCAGAGGGAATCGGGGGAAGGAAGTGCCTCACCGCGCAGCGCGCGCAGCAGCATCACTCGGTTGGCCAAACTCTTGGCGTACGGAAGCTCAATGCGCCGCATCCGCAATCCAAGCTGTGGTAAAAAGGGCCTCGTCAATAGCCAGCGCGACTTCAGGTGCGCCCGGCTCGGGACTCCACACGATGCGCAGCTGGCCCGCTCGCTTTTTCTTGTCGTGCTGCATCGCGGCCCACACGGCGGCGGAATCCAGGTTCCGCAGTGCGCCAAGTTCAAAATCTGCCGCAATTCGGTCTCGAAGCGCGCTGCGCCCGGCGGAACCGGGCTGACCCAGGGCATCAAGAATTCGCGATTCGACCGAAAGTCCAAGCGCCACGGAGTCTCCGTGGCCGTAATCAAGACCACGTGCGAGCACTAACGATTCCACCGCGTGCCCCACGGTATGGCCCATGTTCAAAAGGGCCCGACGGGTTCCGCGCTCAAAGGGATCTGCGGCGACCACTTGAAGCTTGACCTCGGCCGCATCGCGCACCCAAAAGGGCGCATGGGTCCACGGACCACCGGATACTTCAGTCCATAAGCTACCGCCCGCAATCCATGCCTGCTTGACGAGCTCGGCCCAACCCTGCAGCCATTCGCGTTCGGGCAGGGTTTCAAGGGCACGCACGTCAGCGAACACCGGGGCTTCGGGGCGCCAGGATCCGAGTAAATTTTTGCTCCCTTCGGAATCCACTCCGTTTTTGCCTCCCCACGCCGCGTCGACCATGGCGAGTAGCGTGGTCGGAACAAGCACCAACTCGATTCCGCGCATGTACAGAGTGGCCAAGAGGCCGGCGAGGTCGCAGACCACGCCTCCGCCCAAGGCAATCAGAAGAGCCCCGCGGTCGGCCCCTTCGTCGCGCAGGCCAAGAGCAAGTTGCTCCACAAGAGCCAACTCTTTGGAGGCCTCACCCGGCTCAATTTCAAGGATGTGGGCGTCGGCCAGGCCCTCAATTTCAGCCATAAAGCGCGGCAGCACGAGCTCGTGGGTGGTGCTGTCCACCAAAATGTGGACTGAGGTGAAGCGGTCGCCCTCGCGCAACAGCCAGTCATTCAATTCGTTCCAAGCTTCAGGCCCTAAGGCACGTACGGGATGCAGATCCATAGCACTAAGGTCGGGCATGCCGCCGTATATCTTTGCACGAACCTTTGAACCTTAGCCTTGTGAAGCTCGATTTTTCGGATACCGCGCTAGCCTTTCAGCACGCCTCCCCTGCTGACATCCGCCGTGCCCGCCTTCTGTTTAGCGTCCTTGCTTCGCCTGCGCTTGTTTCGGCGGGTAAGGCGCTCAGTCTTTGGGCACTGAACTGGAAGCTTCCCGTCAAAGGCCTAATTCGCGCCACCGTCTTTCGCCAGTTTTGTGGTGGCGAAACCGTGGCCGAAAGCCGCCCCGCCATTCAGCGCCTTTGGTCCGGCGGCGTGGGGAGCATCCTGGACTATTCGGTTGAGGGCCAAACTACCGACTCCGCATTCGACCAAACCGTCGAGGTCGTCCTTCAAACCTTGGCCCTTGCCGCGCACGAACCCGGCCTCAGCCTCGGGGTGTTTAAGATGACCGGAATCGCTCCGCACGATTTGCTCGAGCGCATGACGCTTGGTGCGGAACTCACCGCCGCCGAAAACCAGCAGCTCGAAAAAGTTCGTGCCCGGATCCGCCGCATGGCCCAGTTCGCTGCCAAATCAGGCCGCACCCTCATGATTGACGCCGAAGAAACCTGGATTCAAGGCGCCATCGACCAGCTCGCCCGCGAAGCCATGCAGGAGTTCAACCGCGACCAGCTCGTGGTGCTTACAACGATTCAGTGCTACCGCGTCGGCCGCCAGGCCCAGCTTCGCGCCGACCTCGACCATGCTTCCGACCACAGCTACTTCTACGGAGTGAAGTTGGTGCGCGGAGCCTACATGGAAAAGGAGCGCGAGCGCGCAGCCACTATGGGCTACCCCTCCCCCATTCAGCCCGATAAGGCCGGAACCGACGCCGAGTACGACGCCTGCGTCCGAATGATGCTTAAAGCCCTTGGCCGTCCCGACGCCCCAGGCCGCGTGGGCGTAGTCATCGGAACCCACAACGAAGACAGCAACCGCCTCGGCGCCGAGCTGCTCACTGCCCAGGGCTGGAACCCTCAAAACGCCCCCGTCTGGTTTGCCCAACTTTACGGAATGAGCGACTTCATCAGCTACATCATGGCCCACCACGGGTTTCGCGTAGCCAAGTACCTGCCGTTCGGACCTATCGTCAACGTGATGCCCTACCTCTTGCGCCGCGCCGAAGAAAATACCTCGGTTGCCGGTCAGACAGGCCGAGAGCTGCTGATGCTCCGCAAGGAGGCAGCTCGACGAAAGCGGGTTAGCTGAGATTGGCTGAGATTGGCTCGTTAGCTTTTTGCGCTTAGGGCCGAAGGCCCTGCGCGCTAGGACCCCTTCGGGGCTAGG
Source organism: uncultured Schleiferiaceae bacterium (assembly GCA_965657195.1). Taxonomy (GTDB): domain Bacteria; phylum Bacteroidota; class Bacteroidia; order Flavobacteriales; family Schleiferiaceae; genus TMED14. The sequence continues at coordinate 3,746 of CBFHNK010000043.1, read as the reverse complement.
GCCGCTTCGCGGCAACAAGTAACGAGTAACTAGTTACTAGATAACGAAACGAGCCACGCGCTGTCCTGGCGCACTTCCCAGAGTCCACGCCATTCGCGCCCCTGAAAGTCGAGGTCGATCCAGTAGGCCGGGACCTCGGCAGAGTGCCTGGTTCGCGTCTGACTTTCACCAAAATCTACTTCGCCAAGGGTGAGGAATGCTTTGAGCACCGTGGAGTCCGCGCCTACAGCCTGCCACTGTGCGGAATCGGCGCCGCGGACCGGCTTGCGGTGAAGTTCCGCCAGCACGCGATCGTTGGGAAAGTAGCTGCATTCAAAGTCGCGGTCCCTAAAAATGAAGGCCACGAGGAGTACGCCAAGGCCTACTCCGAATCCATACCACAGAATGCGTCGGAGCAGCTTTTTCACAGCAAGAGGTCGAGGTCGGTAAAGGGCTGGTCGAGGGTCTGGGCTACCGATGCGCTGGTCACCTGACCATGGTAGAGGTAGACGCCCTTGCGCCAGTGTGGCTTGGCGTGAAGTGCTTCTTCGACGCCGCCAAGATCAGCGAGTTCGCGCAAGAGGGGCGACGTCAAATTATTGAGCGCGAATGAGGCGGTACGTGCCACGCGGGCCGCGATGTTTGGAACCGCAAAGTGCGTCACCTCAAACTTGGTGTAGACGGGGGCATCCCACGAGGTGACTTCGCTGGTTTCAAAGCATCCGCCGTGGTCTATGCTCAAGTCAACGACGACGCTGCGGGGCTTCATTCCGGCCACCATTTCTTCAGTGACGACGACGGGGGTGCGTCCGTTGACAGGGCGCAAGGCTCCGATCGCGACGTCGCAACGGCTCAGTGCTTTTGAGAGAATTTGGGGCTGCAGCGTGCAGGTGTAGACGTCGCCGACCCGCTCACGAAGGCGTTGAAGGCGCGTCATGGACGAATCAAACACTTTGACGGAGGCTCCGAGGGCAGAAGCCAGACGGGCGGCGGTGGTACCGACGGTTCCGGCACCCAAAATCACAATTTCGGTGGGCGGAACCCCCGTGACCGCACCCATCGCATAGCCCTTGCCACCGGACCAGGTCGACAGGTACTCCATGGCGATGGTTATTGCTTGGCTGCCACCGATTTCGGCCATAGAACGCACAAAAGGGGCGCGGCCTTCTTCGTCGAGAATGCTTCCGTAGCTGAACGCGGTGATGCGCTTGGCCTTCAGCGCGTCGACGAAAGCGGGCGTGAGGGTTCCGGGCTGAAGCGTGGAGAAGAGGACTTGGCCCTGGGCCATCAGCGGCCATTCGGCTTCGCACGGAGCCTCGACTTTGGCGAGCACCGGGCAACCAAACACGACGCGGCGGTCGGTGGTGACTTCGGCTCCGGCCTCGGCGTACTCGCGGTCGCTGTAGCGCGCGGCGGTTCCGGCGTTCGACTCAAGCACGACCTCGTGGCCTTGAGCGACCAGCAGGTGCACCCCCTCGGGGGTCAGCGCCACGCGGTTCTCGGCCCACGTCGATTCGAGCGGAATCCCAATGCGCAGACGCTGTGATTTGGCGTCCACCATCAGGCGTTCTTCTTGGGTTTGAAACACAGGTGCGGCTTCCATGAATCCAGGTGTGCGAAGGTTAGCGGTAGGTTCCCACGAAGGTAACCTTTCTCGAGCCATCCTCAAGTGCCTCAATGTGAACACTCACCGCATCCGAAGGCATCAATTCGCCGGCCCGTTCGGGCCACTCCACCCAGCAGGGCTGGCCGCTGTCGAGGTAGTCTTCGAAGCCCATGGCTGCGACTTCTGAGGGCCGATCAAGTCGGTGAAGGTCGAAGTGGTATATGGGGCCGTCGGGGGATTCGTACTCGTTGACCAGGGCAAACGTGGGACTGCTCGCGCGGTCCTTAGACCCCATGTCGCGAAGCCAAAAGCTAACGGCCGTCGTCTTGCCCGCACCCATTTGGCCACGAAGCGCGACGACCCCCGAAAGCGCCGCCGCATGATCCGTCGCCCACTGAAGCCAGTCGGACGGCTCCCTGAGAATGTGCACCTCTTCCACCGCCGCAAAGGTCAGGTACGCGGGCGCAGCACCGCAAACGGAACCACGACTTCTTCGAGCGAAATTCCGCCGTGCTGGTAGCTGCCGTCAAACTTCTCGACGTGGTGGTGGTACTGGTTCTGGTACACGAAGTAGTCCTGTTCGCCGGCGAACACCACCTTGTCGCCAAGATTGGTCGCTGGAATTCCGAGGCGTTCGGGGTCGGCCACCAAGGCAACTTCTTTGTCCTTGAACTCCATGCCGCGGCCCACTTTGTAGCGCAGGTTGGCGGTAAGGTCGCGTGACCCCCGAATGTGCACCGGTTTTTTCACGGTGAGGGTGCCGTGGTCCGTTGTAACCACGAGCGTAACCCCATCGTGCGCCAGGTCGTCGACCCAGGCTTTGAGCGGCGAGTGGTTCCACCACGACGCCGTCAGGCTGCGAAAGCCGCGGTCGTCCTTGGCCAAGTCGCGCAAAATCACCTCGTCGGTTTTGGCGTGGCTCATGCGGTCGATGAAGTTGACCACCACAGCAACAAGGTCCTTGCCGCGTAGCTCGCGCCACTTGGCCACAAACCGCTGTTCGCTGGTTGCGTGCGTCAGCTTCGCATAACCTGGGGTCGCCAAACCGTTGCGCGTTGCCCAGTGCGCTAGAAAGAAGTCTTCGTTGCTGTTGCGTCCGCCCTCTGCATCAAGGACGTCGCGCACCCAGCGGTCGGGGTGGCGCTTTGCGAGCTCTGAAGGCATGGCTCCGCCCAGCAGCGCGTTGCGCGCATACTGCGTGGCCGTCGGCAAAATGCTGGCGTAGACGTCGTCGGATTCGACGCGGAACTTGCTCGTCATCAGCGACTGAATCTCTTGCCACTGGTCAAGGCGCAGGTTGTCAAAAACCAGAAGCACCACCTTCTCGCCACGGTCAAGCAATGGTTTGATGCGCACGTCGAGCAGCTGATGACTGAACAGGCAGGGCGCCTCGTCGTCGTGCAGCAACTTGGGGTACTCGGCGGCCCACCAGCGGGTAAAGAGCCGGTTGGCCTCCTCGCGCTGGTGGTCGAGCATCGCGCGCATTGACTCGGCTTCGCCGCCGGCCAGCTCGCGGTCCCAGCGCAGAAGTTCTCGGTAGACTTCGGTCCACGAATCCCAATTGTGCGCACCGGCGATGCGTTCACCCAACTCGCGAAACCCTTGCTGGTAGCGGCTCGCACTGCGCGCGCCCTGCAGCGCACCCTGGCCGAGAATCCGGGTCAAGGTGGACAGCACCTGGCGGGGCTGCACGGGCTTGAGTAAGTAGTCGGCGAGCTGCGATCCGAGGGCGTCGGCCATGAGGCCTTCTTCTTCGCTCTTGGTAACCATCACCACAGGCAGGGCGGGCTTGAGCGCTTTGATCTGGGGCAGCACGTCGAGTCCGCTCGGCCCGGGCATGTGCTCGTCCAAAAGCACACAGTCGAGCGACTCCGAACGCACTAAGGCCAGGGCGTCGGCCGCGTTCGTGGCGGTGACCACTTGGATTCCGCGCCCCTCGAGGTACAAAATGTGGGGGCGAAGCGCCTCGACTTCGTCGTCAACCCATAAGATCCTCGAATTTTCCATGCATTTGTGGTTAAGTTTGGGTATTCAAGCTATTTCTATGCCGCCCGTTCCCGCGACCAACAAGTTCAAACTTTTTAACGATCCGATCTACGGTTTTATTTCGCTTCCGTCGGAACGAATTTTTGACCTCGTCGAGCACCCCTACTTTCAGCGG
>CBFHNK010000042.1:0-15270 GCA_965657195.1 uncultured Schleiferiaceae bacterium | reverse complement strand
CAATCTGGCGGGGCTTTTTTATTCGAAGTCCTTGGACAATTAGGCCGCGGGCGTCGCAACCACCGTGAAGGTGATGGTGATGTCGTCTGAAAGAACATAGTCTTTTACGAAGTGCTTCCAGCTCACGCCGTGCTTCTGGCGGTCAAAAACCAAGGTTCCAGTGAAGCTCACACCTGACTCAGAAACGGTCATGTTGGTGATTTCGAGCTCCTCGTCTACGGTCACACCTTTAACCGTCAATTTGCCAGTAACCTTGTCGGTAGTAGCAGTTACGATTTCAAACGTAGCCGTTGGGAATGAATCAATTCCGAAGAAGTCGTCTGTCGTCAAGTGTGCAACGAGGTCGCTGGCGCGGCCGCCGTCTTGATCCTTGTACGATGCGCTGTCGGTTGGCCAAATGCTGGTCATGTCGATGGTGAAGGTTCCGCCAACAAGTGCGCTATCGGCAACATCTACGGTGCCTGAAGCAAGCTTTACGGTGCCATTGTGGCCGTATACGCCGATGACTTCGCCCTTCCATTCTACGTTTGAAGCGGCTACGTCGACGGTGTAGGCGGCTGTTTCAGTTGCAACAACTTCTTCAGCGTTGTTTGAGCACGATGCGGCGACCAATGCGATGGCGGCGGCAGCAAAAATTGATTTTTTCATAGTTTTTTAAGTTTCGTTTTTGTGGTTGCAAATATACACGTTTAAACATATAAAACAACAAATGCTATTTCAGACCACGATTCGACCAACAATTCGTCACTACTTATCCCGAAAAACTCTGCGCTCCAACCAGATCGTTCCGTAGGGCAGGAGCGAGGCTAGGCCGAACGCGGCAACGCGTCCAAAGCTCCACCGTTCGCGAATCCACACGGCTAAGAGTAGGACGCAAAAAAGCACAAAGAGCCCCCCATGAGCTGCGCCCACCATTTTGTTGGGCAACAAAATTCCGAGTCCGTACTTCAGCGGCATCGTCGCTCCGAACGCCAAGTAGCTGATACCCTCAGCAATTGCAACCTTGCGAAAAAGTGAAATGAGGTTCATAACTAATTATTTACCAATGCAAAAACGACCAAAAATGGAACCGAGCAGATCATCTGCCGTGACTTCCCCGGTAATGCTGCCCAAGTGCCGAAGGGCATCCCTAAGGTCGTAGGCTACGAGTTCGCCACTTGTTCCCAGCAGAAGACTCTCGCGTGCACGCTCCAAGCAGTCGATACTCGCTCCGAGGGCCTCGGCATGGCGCGCATTGGCGATCAGAACATCTCCTTCGGGGATCTGGACCCTAGACTCAAGGTGGCGCTCAAGTACTTCCAGGTCGCTTGGGTCAGGACTCATCGCGAGGTGCTCCGGATAGGTTGTTACATCGTGTGCGCCCCAGGTGTCGCGCTTCGTCAGCAGTAGTATGACATCGGATTCAGGATTAGCTTCGCGTACACGGTCAACCAAATCTTGAGCTTCGAGTGCGCACGAATGCAGCGGATCCACGAGTGCGAGCACCATGTGCGCCTCACGGATTTTGGCCCACGAACGCTCAATGCCCATTCGCTCCACTACCTCGTCGGTCTCGCGAATCCCCGCAGTGTCGATGAGTCGAAACATGAGGTCGCCCAACCGAAACCGTTCTTCGACACTGTCGCGCGTCGTACCCGGAACGTCGCTTACCAACGCACGCTCATCCCGCAGTAGCCGATTCAGCAGCGTACTCTTTCCCGCGTTAGGCGCGCCGACCAGCACGAGCGGAATCCCTTCCCGCATGGCCTGACCCTGCCTAAAGGTGCTGCGCATCCGTGTGCATTCGTTTGAAACGGAATCCAGCAATGCAATCAAGTCTTCGCGGCGCGCAAACTCAACATCTTCTTCGACAAAGTCCAATTCCAGTTCAATGAGCGCCGCAAAATCCATCAACTGCTGGCGCAGCTCAGCCATGCGTTTCGAGACATTTCCCTTCAGCTGCTTCAGCGCGAGCTCATGACCTGCACGAGATTCCGCAGCGATGAGGTCGCCCACGGCCTCAGCTTGGGCGAGATCTAGTTTTCCGTGTGCAAATGCGCGCTGGGTAAATTCCCCTGGGGCCGCGAGGACCGCTCCCGCCACAAGGAGCGCATCCAAGGCTTCCGCGGCGATGTAGGGCGATCCGTGAAGTCCGAACTCCACAACATCTTCGCCCGTAAACGATGCGGGACCTTTGAACCATGTGGCCAGCGCCTCATCGAGGGGGCGCCCGAGTCGGTCCTGAAAGCTGCCCAACAAGGCGCGACGGGGCGTCCATTCTGAACGCGTCGCAAAGCACTTCTGTGCGATATCCATGGCATTCGGTCCGGACAGGCGAATCACCGTCAAGGCTCCGATTCCTCGGGCCGTAGCTACAGCTGCAATCGTTGTTGAAATCACGCCCCAAAGGTAGTCCTTCGGCATAGCCTTTGCGGTACCGATCCTATGCGTTCGCTTCTGCTCTTTGGGATATTTACTGCGCTTGCCATGGGCACTTCGTGCCGTGTGGACCACGCGATCGAAGCCGAAGACTCTTGGTTTTACAGCCGTCGTCCCACCCAGCATCTTACCACTGCTGTGGGCAGCGACAGCATCCATTGGGCACAAGTTGGCCAAGGTCAGGACACCTTAGTTCTCGTACACGGATTTGGTCCGTACCCCAGTGTGCAGTGGCAGCCGGTCGTGTGGAAGTTTAGTCCGACCACCACCATTTTGGTCGTGGACCTACTTGGCTTCGGTGAGAGTACGTCACGGGATTCTGCCATCACGGTCAGCCAACAGGTCGAGGTTCTGCGCGCGGCGCTTGGTTCGCGCGGAATCAATTCCATTCACTTAGTAGGCCACAGCTACGGCGGAATGGTCAGCACCCTTTTTGCCAGCCGCTACCCAGAAATGCTCAAATCGCTCGTGCTCATTGACCCTTTGCACCGCCACTATGACCTCAATCACCTCGACAGCCTTCAACGTCTTTGGGGTAGGCCGATCGAAGAAGTCCTCTTGCCGCGCGATGTGGAATCCTACGACGCCATGATGAAAGTCAGCGTCCACGACCCCTTCTTTTTGCCGGAATTCGTGAAGCAGCAAGTCCTCGACAACATTTACAGCGTCAACCTCAGCCAGCGCGAGGCGATGCTCCGCGCCGTCCGCCGTGATGAGGTGTTGATTCGAAACCAAGCCCTTGGCGCAAACGTGCCCACATTGATTTTATGGGGTGCTGAAGATGCACTCTTTCCAGTGCGCGGATCCGCAGCCCTAGCTCGAGATTTTCCACAAAGCAGTACGGTGGTTATCCCCAAGGCGGGGCATATCCCACATATGGAGCGCCCGTTTGTGGTGCTTGATACGTTGGCCGAATTTTTCAGCGCCCAATCCCCCAAATAGCGGGCGACTTCGCCTCAATTTGGCGCGGAACTCCAATGGATCGCCACTGCGCCACACTGCGGCATGCGATCCACTCGTCGGGCGCACTGAGGTTAACCCCAACAAAAAGTAGAGTACTAGGACTCAGCGCTTGAATGAGTTCCGCGAAGAGCTTGGCATTTCGGTACGGAGTCTCAATGAACCAGTGGCTCGAACCCGCGGACACCTCGCGATCCATGCGTGCGACCAGTGACTTTCGCGCACCTGCATCGTGCGGCAGGTATCCGTGAAAGCTGAACTGCTGACCGTTCAATCCGCTCGCCATCAACCCAAGTAGGAGTGAAGAGGGGCCTGGCCAGGGCACAACGGTGATTCCGAGTTCGTGCGCTTTGGCGACTACTTCGGCCCCGGGATCCGCCATGCCAGGCGCCCCCGCATCCGACACGAGGCCCATGTCGTTCCCGTCGATGCAGGCCTTAAGCAAGGCAGATGCATCGTTGCCCCCGTGCTTGGACCATGAATCCATGGTTAATGCAGTAAGGTCAACATCCGGACAAAGAAGCCTTAGTTGAGCCCGTGCCACTTTGGGCGTCTCGACGATCCAGTGCGTGATTCGACCCACCAATGCTTGGAGCTCGGTATCAAAACCACGCGCGGACTCGGCTAGCGGAACCGGGATCAGATAGAGCGTTCCTCGCGAAGCCATTGTTCCATCCAATCGCGGCATGCCTGCTGAAGCAGCTGGACTACCAATTCAAAACCTTGTTCTCCCCCAAAATAGGGGTCGGGAACCTCGCGCTGCTCACCAGGGAAACTAGCCTCGAGTACCAACGACACCTTGGGGTCCGAGCCCAGTGCGAGCACGTTCTTGAGGTTCGACCGATCCATTACCAAAATGTGGTCAAAGCGTTCAAAATCGGCACGTTCAATGGGGCGCGAACACAGGTGGCTAATCTCCAGACCGTGCTTCCGAGCTGAGGCTTGCGACCTTAAATCGGGATGCTCCCCTTGATGCTGTGCAGAGGTTCCGGCGCTATCCACAAACCAGCCGTGGTTTGGTCCGAATCGCTCCAAAAGTTCAGATTCCATGCAGGCCTGAGCTACTGGTGATCGGCAAATATTGCCGAGGCACACCATGAGAACTCGGCGCGCACGCATTACGCCAGCGTAAGCTTCTTGCGAATGTCGTCGACGTAGGTACGGAACCGCTTGTCCGTTTCTGTCAAATTCGAAACGGTCCGGCATGCGTGGAGCACCGTCGCGTGGTCCTTGTTGCCGATTTGCGAACCGATCGATGCTAACGAGTTCTTGGTCAACTGCTTGGCAAAGTACATGGTCAACTGGCGAGCCTGTACGATCTCGCGTTTGCGGGTCTTGCTACGCAGCAGTTCAACTGGCATGTCAAAGTAGTCGCAGACAACCTTTTGAATGAAGTCAATCGAAACCTCGCGGGTCGTGTTCTTCACAAACTTGTCGATCATCGACTTTGCGAGTTCGACCGTGATCTTTTTGCGATTGAGCGACGACTGAGCCAGTAGCGAAATGAGCGCACCTTCAAGTTCGCGCACGTTGTTGGTGATCGAGTAGGCCAAGTACTCAATTACGTCGTCGGGCATCTCAATGCCGTCGGCGTATAATTTTTGGCGCAAGATGGCCATTCGGGTTTCGAGGTCGGGACGCTGCAGGTCGGCCGACAAGCCCCACTTAAATCGAGAGAGCAGGCGCTGCTCCATGCCCTGAAGGTCAACCGGAGCACGGTCAGAGGTTAAGATAATTTGCTTGCCCTGCTGGTGTAGGTGGTTAAAGATCTCAAAAAACACATCTTGAGTCTTCTCTTTGCCACCAAACGAGTGCACGTCGTCCATGATCAGGACATCGATGAGCTGGTAGAAATGGACAAAGTCGTTCTTCGTATTGTTTCGAATTGAGTCGATGAACTGCTGGGTGAAGCGCTCGGCAGACACATAGAGCACGGTCTTTTCAGGGTACCGGTCCTTGATTTCGATGCCGATGGCATGCGCAAGGTGTGTCTTTCCCAGTCCGTTGCTACCGTAGAGTAGAAGTGGATTGAACGACGTTCCGCCTGGCTTTTGCGCTACGGCGTAGCCCGCGCTTCGCGCCAAACGGTTGCAGTCTCCCTCAATAAAGTTCTCAAAACTGTAGTTCGGATTCAGCTGCGACTCAATGTGCACCTTTTTCAGTCCCGGAATCACGAATGGATTGCGGATCCCGTCGTCGCCGATGCGTGCGGGCAGGGAAACCTGGGGATTTTCAATCGGACCGCGGTTGGCCGAAGGAATGTCCATGTTGGACGTGCCCAGGTGCGCGGACTCCTGGTCCATGACGATCGAGTATACCAAACGTGCATCACTTCCCATCTCTTTCGTGATGGCGGACTTCAGGAGCTTGACGTAGTGGGCTTCAAGCCACTCGTAGACAAACTTTGACGGAACCTGCAGCGTAATAACCTTACCTTGGAGCTTTACAGGTCGAATGGGCAAAAACCAGGTCTTGTATGCCTGAGGACTAATATTGTCCTGGACATAAGAAAGACAGTTTCTCCAGACGGCTTCAGCGGTGCGCTCCATCGTTGCGTTTAGGTTAGTAATTTGAGGCGCCGATAGGGGAGTGGGTGAAGGCTTTTGTGTGGCCGGGTAGCACCCCCTGTTTCGGACCACGAAATTGTCAATTAATTCTGTTGAAAAAAAATTGGTCACCTATTGATTTTAAAAAACTTTTGCCGTTGCATAAATTTTAATGAGCCGTTGTAAGTGCTTGGAAAAATTTTATAAGTAATTGAAATACAATTAGAAATACATTTAAATAATGTTTGTTACAACATATAAAATGCGTGTTCGCTATGCGGAGACCGACCAAATGGGATACGCCTACTACGGGACCTACTCGACCTATTTCGAAGTGGCTCGTGTTGAGGCCTTAAGGAGCCTAAGTATCCGCTACGCCGACATGGAGGCCAACGGAATCATGCTCCCCGTTCGCGACGTGGCCATCCGCTACCGGCGACCGCTGAAGTACGACAGCTTGTTCACCGTGACCACTGAAATTCCAAAACTGCCAGAAGGGAGCCGTCTGTTCTTTCGCTACCACATTCACGACGAGGCGGGTGAATTATGCACTGAGGCCGAAACCACGCTCGTCTTCGCATCGACAGAAACGGGACGCCCGGTGGCGCCACCGCCCGAAGTGCTCGAGGCACTTGTCCCGTTTTTTACGGAATAACGAGAATCCGAATCTCGTCCGTCCAGTACCAGCCGGCAGGCGGAAGTTCAGAACCGTTCACCAGAACCCACTGCCGCCCCAAGGCGTCTACGGCGTGAAGCCGTTCGCGGAGCTGGACGGGCCACTGACCGGGGCGCAGCACTACGGTTCCGCGCGTTGGGACGTCACGTTCGCCCACGGACATACCGGGTGTTAGAATTTGCCACGCGGCAAAGTCGGTGTGAAGGCCTTCGGCGTGCACCCCGCCGTGCTTCAGCGTATCCGCCCGAAGCACCGACTCAGCAAATTGCCTAAAAGTGGTGGACGAGGTCAAGCTGTACAGTGCTTCCATCACCAGACCATCCATGACCGCGGCACCTACGCGCTGGCGTCCGCGCACCAAGGCGTCAACCAAGACCGAGGTGTGGCTGTAGGGGCCAGTAAACGTTAACCCGGGATACATTTTTTGCTGGTTGTTGACTGCGGACCGGCCCGACCAGAACTCGTTGTGGCCGTCCCACGTAAACACGAGTGGCCAACGGTACGGGCTTTGGATTCGCGACCACGACACCGCCCAGTAGTCGCAAACGGCTTCTTCAAGGGCTTGGCGCTGTATTCCGATGTTGGTACCCGGAGCCGCCCCGTAGGCCATTGCATGTCCGTACTCGTGCACCACGACGTCCGCATCTTCAGCGTCGTCCACGCCCCCTTCGCCGAAGTAGAGCCGGGGAGGAGTAGTTCCGAAGTCAAACGCGCTTTGGTCGGCGCCGCCGTACGCATTGACGTCCACGGGGATCGCGTAGTTCACCATTCCGCCGTACCCCAAGCTGGCCATGCGCTGCTTCCATTCATAAATGTGGTAGAGCACGTTAATCATTTCAAATTCGGAATCGGAACGGCTAAACTTCGCATCCGGACCGGGCAGTACCGGCACGGCGACGCTGGGTGGATCGAATTCCTGAATCACCGCTGCGGAATTGGCGAGGGTAAATCCAACCCCATTCCACGTCAGTTGAACATTAGCCTCCGTGCGAAGCGAGTCAAGTACCGCCGTGTTTCCGTCGTTCGCGTCTACGTAGATTCCTCCATACGGGACGTTGGCGACCGAGAGGGGGTCGGGAGCGAAGACGTACGCGGACACGGCCGTATCCAACCTTCGAATGAGGTCCAACGAATCAATGATTCGGCCCGAGGCATCGTGCCAGTACCGCATTCGCGAGAGGGGGTGGGGGCGGTATACGTCCCGGCGCTCTGCACCTACCCATTGGCCGTCGCGGACTAGCCATACGGGCACCGCAGCGTGGGTCAACGGATGCGCTCCGGGGATTGCCTCCGGAAGTGTGGGCACAATTCGGTAGTCAATACTTCCGTCGGAGCGAGCTGCCACCACCGCATCGGCTCCTTCAATTTCGATTCCGTCCCGAAATCCTTGGTAGCGCCGGTAGGTGCTCCAAGGGGTTGTTCGGACCGCCGTTTCGACCCATTCGGTGCCCTCGGGCAGCGCGGTGGTTCCATGAACCACCTGGTGCTGAAGTTCCTGAGCCTGAGCTGCGGTCGCAGCAATTGCGGTGAGAAAAAGTACGGTGCGCATCATGATTTAAAGGTAACGCGGTCGCAGCGCTGCAGTTCGTCGAGACCCCACTGGGTGACGCGCTGCCAATCCGCATGCAGCGCTGGCGCCTTGGGGCCACCCACGGGAACGCGATTCGGTGAGACCAATTTGAACGCTTCGTCCCACAGCCCAAGCCGCACAAATTCTGAAGTTGTTTGGGGTCCACCTTCGACAAGCAATCCACGCAGGCCAGATTCGTGCAGGCAGCGATGCAGTGCCTCGTCCACGGATTCACCAGCGTGAGGTTCCCAAATGCTCCAACCTGACTCCGCAACCTCGATTCGGTCACGGTCAGAAAGTCTGCGCGCGGCCCACACGATTCGTTCTAAAGGGACTCCGGCGACCGCGCGAACGCTTCCTTGGGGGTGGTCGGCCTTCCACGTTCCGAATCCCACAAGAATTGCCCCGCAGACTTGGCGTAAGCGGTGGGTCCATACTTGAGCCTCGGGCCCAGAGATCGTCCACGGTCCAGGGTGTTCGGTGCTGCGCGGTCCGTCCACGGTCCTCGCCGAATCCTCAGCCCATTTGAGTGTGACGAACGGGCGCCCCTCGCGCATGGAGGTGAAAAATCTGCGGTTTTGAACCTCAGCTTCTTCGCGCATCAATCCGAGCTCTACGCGACGCCCGGCCTGGCGCAGCATCTCTATTCCGCGGCCCGAAACCAACGGATTCGGGTCCTCGTGGGCGACCACGACTCGCTGGATCCCAGCATTCACCAGGGCCAGGCTGCACGGGCCAGTGCGCCCCGTGTGGCTGCACGGCTCCAACGTGACGTACATCGTGGAATCCGCAACGCGGTGAGCGTTTGCCCCAGAAACCGAACGAAGCGCCATGACCTCAGCATGCGGTTCGCCTGCACGATGGTGGTAGCCTTCGCCAATCACGCGTCCGTCGTGCACGATTACGGATCCGACGAGTGGATTGGGGTGCGTAAAGCCCTCGGCCTGAGCGGCCAATTCGAGCGCACGGCGCATGAAGGTCTGGTCGTCTTGGTGCTTCACCTCGCGAAGGTACTGCGCTACCTTTGGGCCGTGACCTGGCGCGAACTTCAGCATTCATTTCTCGAGGCGCGGAACCGCTTCGCGGCCGAAGAAGCCCGCGCCCACTGGCGCCGTTGGATTGAATTCCACGCGCAGCGTTCCGCGGGAATAATTGCGTTGGACGGGAAAATGTCCGCCGCCGACCACGTTCTTGAGCGCTGGAACCGTGACGCTGAAGAACTTCGCACCTCCAAACCCATTCAGTACATCCTTGGATTTGAGCATTTTGACGGTCTACGTATTCAGGTGAGCCCATCGGTGCTTATCCCGCGGCCTGAAACCGAAGAACTGGTCCAGCTCTCAGCCGAACGCGCCCCGCGAGGCGGAATCGTCCTCGACTTGGGAACGGGCAGTGGCTGCATTCCGCTCGCGCTCATCAAGAGACGACCTGACCTGCACGTACGGGGACTTGACGTAAGTTCCGAGGCCCTCGATGTGGCGCGCCGCAACGCTGCCGAGCTCGAACTCAACGTGGAGTGGATGCTCGGCGACCTGAACGACGACGCCCCCGACGGTCTTAAGGCGGACCTAATACTCAGCAATCCACCGTACGTGGGGGCGAACGAACAACTGGAGCCTGAAGTAGCTGACTTTGAGCCTGCTCTAGCGCTCTTTGCGCCAGCTGAAGACATTCTCTTTTTCTACCGAAGGGTGCTTGATTGGGCGGAACAGGTAGGGGCGAAGCAACTCGGTTTGGAATGCCATTCTGCGCATGCTCAAGCCACTGCAGAACTTGCGCAATCCCAAGGGTGGACCGCCGAACTACTTCGCGATCAATTTGGTGCGCCGCGTTGGGTCTGGGGCACAAAGCCCGACCCCAAACCCTACCTTTGAAGGCATGACTCCGTTCGAACGAATTGATCAGCTCCGCCGCGAACTGCACGAGCACAACCGGCGCTACTACGTCGCGGATCAGCCGAGTATTTCTGATGCCGAATTTGACCGGCTCTTGCGTGAGCTACAGGACCTCGAATCCGCACATCCTGAATACGCTGACCCCAACAGCCCCACCCAGAGGGTCGGCGGCGGGCTCGTTAAAAATTTTACGCAAGTGGCCCATCGGAGGCCGATGCTCAGCCTCGCAAACACCTACAGTTTTGACGAACTCGACGAGTTTGTGCAGCGCGCGCACGACTTGGCAGCCACCACAGGGCTCGAATGGAGCGCCGAACTCAAATTTGACGGCGTGGCAATTTCGCTGTGGTACGAGGGCGGATCCCTACAGCGCGCCCTAACCCGTGGCGACGGCGTTCAAGGCGATGATGTCGTGGCGAATGTGCGCACCATTCAGGGAATCCCCTTGGTTCTCCCCCCTGGTGCACCGCGCGACCTTGAGGTTCGCGGCGAAATAGTGTTCCTCCACCGCGACTTTGAAGCCCTGAACGCGCGCCGCAGCGCGGAGGGCCAGGATGAGTTCGCCAACCCGCGCAATGCAGCGTCCGGAACCTTAAAAATGCAGGATTCCACCGAAGTTGCCCAGCGCCGTCTGAGTATGTTCGCCTACGGAGCCTACAGCGACGAGCAACCCTTTGCGGCCCACTCTCAAGCCATGGATGCCCTTGCGCAATGGGGGTTTCCGGTGGCGCCTCGTGCCGAGCGATGGTCGGCCCTCTGCCGGTCCGCCGCTGAACTCAAGGACTATTTGACCTACTGGGATTCCGAACGCCAGCACCTCCCCGTGGCCACCGACGGAGTCGTCATCAAAGTCGACCGCGTCGAACAGCAGCAGCGCATGGGAATGACGGCTAAGTCTCCGCGCTGGGCCATGGCCTACAAGTTCAACGCCGAGCAAGCCTGCACTCCGCTGCGCGAAGTGATCTACCAGGTGGGCCGCACCGGGGCGATTACGCCTGTGGCCGTCCTCGATCCGGTGTGGATTAGCGGAACCCAGGTTCAGCGCGCCTCCGTGCACAACGCCGACCAAATTGCCAAGCTCGACCTTCACTTTGGCGACTGGGTATGGGTCGAAAAGGGCGGTGAAATAATTCCCAAAATCACCGCGGTAGATCTGGCTCGCCGTCCTGATGATGCGCTGCGCGTGACGTTTGCCACCAACTGTCCCGACTGCGGAACCCTGCTCGAACGCCGCGACGGCGAGGCCCAGCACTTCTGCCCAAACCGCGGTACCTGTCCGCCCCAAATCAAGGGCCGAATTGAGCACTTCATCCACCGGCGCGCCATGGACATCGACGGAATCGGAACCGAAACCGTCGACCGCCTCGTCGACCTCGGCTGGGTTCATACGCCTGCCGACCTCTACGATTTGGGGCCCGAGGGCTGGAGCCGACTCGATAAGTTCAAAGAAAAATCCGTATCAAACGCCATTGCAAGCCTCGAAGCGAGCACGAACGTGCCTTACGAGCGGGTCCTTTTTGCCCTCGGAATCCGCCACGTGGGCGAAACCGTCGCCAAAAAGCTCGCCAAAGCCTTTGAACGCATTGAAGCGCTCGCGGCAGCTTCGACCGAAGACTTGCTCAACGTGCCCGACGTGGGTCCTCAAATTGCCGAGAGTATTACATCGTGGTTTGCCGATCCAGCGAACCAAGATGAGCTCCGCCGACTTGCGGAACACGGTCTTCAGTTCGAGCGTGCCGCCCCCACGTCTGACGCCTCAGATGTGCTTCAGGGCAAGTCCTTTGTGGTGAGCGGAGTCTTTACCCACTTCAGCCGCGACGGAATCAAAGACGCCATCGAGCAGCACGGCGGCCGCGTGGCGAGCAGCGTGAGCAGCAAAACCAATTATTTATTGGCAGGTGAGGGCGTAGGTCCGAGCAAACGCGCCAAAGCAGAATCACTAGGTGTTACCTGGTTAACCGAAGAAGAATTTCGAGCATGGATTGGCTCTACAAACTAGCAAAACCGCTCCAGCAGCGGGCATGGAAGAAGGCCGCCGACGAGCGCCCAACAAGTCTAGCTTGGCCGGGGTGGGAACGCGCACGCCGCATCGGAATTATCTTTGATTCCCGCGCCGAGGAAGGCTATCTGGACTCGTTGCGCCAAGTGGTCGCGGCACTTCAGGCCCAGCAGCGCTCGGTGGCCCTGATTGGCTGGACCGGCGAGATGCGCCCCAAGAATGCCCTCTACTCAGGGCGCCAGCTGATTTTCACCGACGATTTTTCGTGGAACGGTTCCGCCCAAGGAGGTAACGCCCTTGAATTTATGCAGTCGGAATTTGACCTTGTCGTAGCCCTTCACCGCAGCCCCGACAGTCCCATTGATCACTTGGTGGCACGAACTCCTGCGGGCCTTCGCGTGAGCCTCACCGGAGCCAACGACTTTTACGATGTGCGCTACCACAGCGCAGACCGCCTTCCTATGGACTACTTTCGTGCCTTGAGCGCATGGCTCGCTAAAATTCCGCCCCGATGAACGCACGCGTGAACCCGTTTCGCGGCACCGGCATTGCCCTGGTGACCCCTTTTAATGCCCAGCACGAAGTCGACTATGCCGCACTGGCAAAGCTCGTCAACCACTGCATCGAGGGCGGAGTCGAGTTTTTGGTTGCTCTCGGAACCACCGCCGAAACCGCCACTCTGACCTCGGACGAGAAGCATCGCGTCGTAGCGGCGATTTGCGAAGTAGCCTCAGGCCGTGTCCCCGTGGTGCAAGGGGTAGGGGGCAACGATTCCTCAAAGGTTGCCGTCGAACTCAAGGCGGGTCTCCACGAAGGTATCTCGGGCGTGCTCAGCGTTTCGCCGTACTACAACAAGCCGACGCAAGAGGGCATTTACCGCCATTTTGCCCACATCGCAGGAGCGACCGACTTGCCAATTATTTTGTACAACGTCCCGGGTCGAACAGGTTCGAACATGTCCGCCGAAACGACGCTTCGCATTGCGCACGAGGTTCCGCACGCGGTTGCCATCAAAGAAGCGAGCGGTAACCTTGAGCAGGCCATGGCCATCGTACTCGGTGCTCCTCAGGGCTTTGACGTGCTCAGTGGCGACGACAACTTGACCCTTCCAATGGTGGCTTCCGGAGCCCACGGTGTGATTTCGGTGAGCGGCCAAGGCTTTCCAAAAACCTTCAGTCAAATGGTTCGCGACGCGCGGGCTGGCCGTATGGAAGCCGCTCGAGAGGGGCACTATGCGATGTTGCACTTCACCCAGCAACTTTTTGCCGAGGGCAATCCGGGCGGAATCAAATCCGCCCTCGCGCACCTCGGAATCATTCACCCCGCACTTCGCCTGCCGTTGTGGCCCGTTTCACCCCAACTCGATGCGGCCTTGGCCCAATCGGTACGCGAATTGCAGCAGCACGAACTATGAAGAACTGGATCCTAATGGCTGCCGTCGTGGCCCTGACCTCGTGCGGCGACTACAATAAAGTGCTCAAAAGCACTGATCCGGCCTACAAACTTGAGCGGGCCATTCAGTACTACGACCAAGGCAACTACAGCAAGGCGTATCCGCTTTTTGACGAACTGATGTCTTCGTACCGCGGAACCACCAAAGCCCAAGACGTCTACCGCTACTTCGCAAAAACGCTGTACGGTCAGCGCGACTACTTGCTCGCATCCTACCACTTTAAGCGTTTTGCCCAAACGTTTCCTGCGGATGCCTTTGCCGAAGAAGCGGCCTACCTCTCTGCATACTGTGCCTACCTCGAGGCGCCATCCAAGACCTTGGATCCGGCCTATACCTACCAGGCCATGGACGAGCTGCAGCTCTTCATTAATACGCACCCCAACTCTCCGTTTCTCGACAAGGCCAACGGCCACATGGACGAGCTTCGCGAACGGCTTGAAGAGAAGAGCTACCTGATTGCCAAGGGCTACCACCACCGCAACCAGTATGCGAGTTCGGTCGTTTCGTTCAACGTAATGCTGAGCGAATACCCCGACAGTCCGCGCCGCGAAGAGGCGATGTACTTCCGCATTGAATCTGCAGTGAAGTACGCCGAGAACTCAATCGATGCCAAAAAAGCGGAGCGCTTTCGCGACGCAGATACCTACGTCAAGGAATACCTCGCAGCATATCCCGAAGGCCCCCATGCCGGACAGGTTGCTGCTTTAGCGCGCAGGGTAGCTGCCGGTACCAAAAAATAGTCGTACTTTTGCCCTCCCAATTGCAACTTTTTTTCACACAGAACCATGGATAAAGCCCACCTCGCTGCCTCGAAGACGACCAAAACGTTGGACTTCAATGAGCTTGATGCCTCAACGGGCAACATCTACGAAGCGATTGCCGTGATTTCACGCCGTGCAGAGCAGATCAACGAAACGCTCCGCGCCGAGATCAACGATAAGCTTCAAGATTTTGAAGTGGTGACCGACAGCCTCGAAGAGGTGTTCGAGAACAAGGAGCAGATTGAGATGTCTCGCCAGTACGAAGCGCTTCCTAAGCCCCATGCTATGGCGGTTCACGAGTGGCTCGACGGCAAGGTATTCTACCGCTACCCCGAGACCGAAACGACCAAGTCGTAAGGCAATGAGTGTGCAGGGTCGACGCATCCTGCTTGCCGTAAGCGGCGGCATTGCCGCGTACAAAATTCCTTTATTGGTTCGCCTTCTGCGCCAGTCCGGTGCTGATGTTCGCGTGGCGATGACTCCCGCCGCCGAAGAATTCGTGACGCCGCTCACCCTGGCCGCACTCAGCGGATCACCGGTCGAGCGCCATCTGGTCAATCAGACTCCGGGTCGCACAGCCTGGAACAACCACGTTCACATGGCCGAATGGGCCGAAGCACTTGTGGTAGCGCCCGCAACCAGCAACACCATCGCCAAAGCGGCCCATGGCTTGTGCGACAACCTCGTGCTCTCCTTAGTGCTTTCGGCAAAATGCCCCGTGTTTTGGGCTCCGGCCATGGATTTGGACATGTATGCCTATCCAGCAACCCGCGCCAACCTCGACCTACTGCGTGCGATGGGCCACAGTGTGTGGCCGTCTCCTGAGGGCGAACTTGCCTCGGGCTTGAGTGGGGCAGGACGCATGTCTGAACCTGAATTCATGCACCGCGCGCTTGAACTTCACTTCGGAACTCGGCCCTTTTGGTCCGGTAAGACGCTGCTTCTAACGTCCGGGCCTACCGAAGAATCCATTGATCCCGTGCGCTTTATCA
>CBFHNK010000041.1:0-15389 GCA_965657195.1 uncultured Schleiferiaceae bacterium | reverse complement strand
CGCCAGATGTACGAAGTATTTAACATGGGCCACCGCATGGAGCTCTACGTTGACAGCCTTCAGGCAGCAGAGCAGGTCATCGCTATTTCCAAGCACATGGGCGTCGATGCCCAAATTGTAGGCCGCGTGGAGGCCTCATCTACCCCCGAGGTCGAGGTGCACGCGCCCGACGGAATTCACACCTACCGCCGCGCATGAACCTTGTAGAAAAACTCCAAGCCATTTGGATTCGGCACCAAGACGTGCACGACCAGCTAATGACTCCCGAGTTGGCGGCGGATCCTGCACGGTTTGTACGCCTCAATCGAGAGTACAAAGAGCTCGACGAGCTCGTTCAAGCACGTACCCGCTACCTCGAGGCGCTCGCCAACCGCGACGAGGCCCAGCTCATGCTCGAATCCGAAAAGGATCCCGAAATGCGCGAGATGGCCCAAGACGAATTCGATACGGCCCGCCAACGCATCGCGGCACTAGAGACAGAGATCAAAGAACTACTCATCCCCAAGGATCCCGAAGATTCTAAGGATGCCGTTCTTGAAGTCCGCGCCGGAACGGGCGGGGACGAAGCCGGACTCTTCGCCGGCGAGCTGCTTCGCGCCTACCTGCGCTTCGCCGAAGAGAAGGGCTGGAATACTGAAATGCTCAGCCTCACCGAAGGTTCCGTGGGCGGAATCAAAGAAGCCAGTGTTCAAGTTCGCGGCGAGCAGGTCTACGGAATCCTCAAGTTTGAGAGCGGGGTACACCGCGTGCAGCGGGTTCCGGCCACCGAAAGCCAAGGTCGTGTGCACACCTCGGCAGCGACGGTGGCAGTACTGCCCGAAGCAGACGAGCTCGACGTACAGATCCGCGATGTGGACATTCGCAAAGACACCTTTCGCTCGAGTGGGGCAGGGGGGCAGCACGTCAACAAGACCGAATCGGGCGTTCGATTGACGCACTTTCCGACTGGTATAGTAGTGGAATGCCAGGACGGTCGCTCGCAGCACCAGAACTACGACCGCGCCCTTACCGTGCTTCGCGCGCGGATTTGGGACAAGGCCCGCGCAGAGCGCGACGCCGCAGTAGCTGAGCACCGCAAGTCGCTGGTAAGCACCGGAGACCGCAGTGCGAAAATTCGCACCTATAACTTTCCGCAGAGCCGGGTGACAGACCACCGTATCGGCCTCACCGTGTACAACCTGCCCGACGTGATGAACGGCGACCTCAAGACCCTCATCGAGGGCCTGCGCGTTGCCGACCACGCCGAGCGCCTCAAGCAAGGAGCCGACGAATGAACTACACCACGCTCTCCCAACGTATTGAAACCGCAGGCCACGGACTCTGCGTAGGCCTCGACCCTGATCCGTCCAAGCTGCCGGCAGGAACCGATTTGGCGTCCTTCTGCATCGGAATCATTGATGCCACGGCCCATGTGGCGATTGCCTACAAGCCCAACTTTGCCTTTTTTGAGGCCCTCGGCCGCCCGGGTTGGGACGCCCTCGACACCGTGACCGCCCACCTGAGCGAACTGCCCCAGGAGCCACTGCTCATCGCTGACGCCAAGCGCGGCGATATTGGCAATACCGCCAGCCGCTACGCCCAAGGCATCCTTGAGGTCATGGGCTACGACGCCATCACAGTAGCCCCGTACATGGGGCGCGACAGTGTTGAGCCCTTTCTCCGCGACGGAAAGTGGGTAATTGGCCTCGGACTCACCAGCAATCCCGGAGCCGACGACCTGCAGCAGCGTTTGCTCGGAGACGGCCGCCGCGTGTACGAGGCGGTTGCCGATGCCTACCTCCAGTGGGGAACTCCTGAAAACCTCATGGTCGTGGCTGGCGCCACGCGTCCTGAGGCACTTGGGGCACTGCGCGACCGCATGCCTGACACCTTCTTTTTAGTTCCCGGCGTGGGAGCCCAAGGCGGCAGTGCCGCCGACGTAGTGCGCCACGGTTCCTTTCGCGGAAAACCCGGCATGGGACTGCTGATCAATGCCTCGCGTAGCATTATGTACGCCTCCTCTGGCGCCGATTGGCAAGCTGCCGCCGCAACCGCAGCTGAGGACCTCGCCCGCGAAATCCAAACAGCCTACCGTGGTTAAGCAAGGCCCTCTGCGCATCCTCGTCACCGGGGCCAACGGCCTCCTCGGGCAGTCCCTGCTGTATTTGGCTCAGGGGCGGCACGAGCTGCTTGCCACCGGTCGCGGTCCCGCTCGCGGCAACCACTTCGGATTCCCCTACGCGGAACTTGACACCACCCGCCCCGAGGACTTCGAACGCGTTCTGACCGAGTTTAAGCCTGATGTCGTGATTCATTCCGCAGCCATGACCCAAGTGGACGACTGCGAGAAGGAGCCCGAAACCTGCCACTTGCTCAATGTAGACGCCACGCGCTACTGCGCCGAGGCCTGCGCGCGCCATGGGGTGCACTTGGTCTTCATCAGTACCGACTTCATTTTTGACGGCAAAAACGGCCCCTACGCTGAAGAAGCCGAGGCGGCTCCGCTGAGTGTCTACGGCTGGTCCAAACTGCACGCCGAAGAAGCGGTCAAGGTCAGTGGCGCCCGCTACACTATTGCGCGCACCGTCCTGGTAATCGGATACGTTCCAGGGCTCAGCCGATCGAACATCATTCTGTGGGCCCGCGGCGCCCTGCAGCGCGGAGAGCGCATCCGCGTCGTCGACGACCAAGTGCGCAGCCCAACGTGGAGCGTGGACCTCGCCGAGGGATGCCTGCGCATTGCCGAGCGCGGAGCCACCGGCGTCTACCACTTGAGCGGTCCCGACACCATGAGCATCCTTGAGCTCGTCACGCAGGTTGCGGAGCACGCACAGCTCGATGCCAGCCTCATTGACGTGGTGAGTAGCGAATCCTTGGGTCAGCCCGCGAAGCGTCCGCCCATCACGGGATTCGACATCAGCAAGGCGCGAAAAGATTTGGACTTCAATCCACATTCGTTCCGCGCGGTCTTAGATGAGATACCTATATTTGGGAATCTTAGCTAAGCCTTATCACCTATGAGTAGCAACACCCAGTCCTGGGGAACCCGGGTCGGTCTCATTTTAGCCATGGCCGGCAATGCCGTCGGCCTTGGAAACTTTTTGCGTTTTCCCGTTCAAGCGGTGAAAAACGGTGGTGGCGCGTTCATCATTCCCTACCTTATTTCATTTCTACTTTTAGGGATTCCGCTACTCTGGATCGAGTGGTCTTCGGGCCGATTTGGTGGCTCAAGGGGCGACCACAGCACGCCGTTCATCCTCGACACCATGGGCCGCAAGCGCTTTTGGAAGTACTTCGGGGTATTCGGAATCTTTACCAATATTGCCGTAGCCGCATACTACACGTACATCGAGTCGTGGACGATGTCGTACGTTTTTCACTCCCTCAAGCAAACGTTTAGCGGCCTAAGTCAGTCTCAGGTGGCCGACTTCTTTACGAGCTACGTGGACATCGGGCACAGTACCACTGGGATTCCGTACGAAGCGGTCTGGTTCTATGTTTTGGTGCTTGCGCTCAACACGTGGATTCTCAGTCGTGGCCTCGAGGGCGGAATCGAACGCGTCGCCAAAATCGGCATGCCGCTCTTGCTCATCTTTGGTGTTTTCTTGGCCATCCGCGCCTTCACCCTTGGTGATTCGGGCGCCCCATTGGGTTGCGCTGACTGCGACGCCATGCTCGGATTCAACTTCTTGTGGAACCCACAGTTCGACTCGCTCAGCAACCCCAACGTGTGGTTGGCGGCCGCGGGCCAAATCTTCTTTACCCTTTCGGTCGGAATGGGAACCATTCACTGCTACGCGGCCTACGTCAAGCCCAAGGACGACATTGCCCTCAACGCAATGGCAGCGGGTTGGATGAACGGCTTTGTTGAAATCGTCCTCGGTGCGAGCATCGTCATTCCGATTGCCGTGGGCTACCTCGGACTGGATTGGGTCAAAGAGAATGCTGGCTTTGCAATGGCCTTTCAGACCATGCCCTTCCTCTTTGGCAAGTGGGGTGCGGTCCTCGGAACCGTAGCCGGCGTCATGTGGTTTGGCCTGCTCTTTTTTGCCGGAATCACAAGTTCGCTCGCCATGGGCTCTCCATGGGTCGGATTCATGCAAGACGAGTTCAAGTTCAGCCTCAATAAGGCCGCCTGGTCGTTTGGATTGGTTACGTTGATCGTGGGTATGCCCACCGTACTCTTTTACCAAGAAGGGGTATTTGACCAGTACGACTACTGGGCCGGAACCGTCGGCCTCGTGTTCTTTGGCCTCGTAGAAGCCATCCTATTCTCATGGGTTTGGGGGGTCGACAAGGGCTGGGATGAAATCAACCGTGGTTCCGACATCACCCTACCTAAAATCTACAAGCCCATCCTCAAGTACGTGACTCCGACCATCCTCGTGCTGGTCTTTACGCTCAGCTTGATTTCGCCCAAGGGCAACGATTGGAAGGGAGCACTGACCAACGGATGGGAATTCGATTCGTCAAGTATTATTGGCCAGCTTCAAAACGTGGACATCAAGCACAACCGCCAAGCCTGGGCCAATTACTTTGAGTCTGAGGTTGCCGGGGTTGCCGACGTACAGCGCGCGGACGACCGCACTTCAGTGCGCATTGTCGCCGAGGACGGAAGCTTCGCGGCCTACGAGTGGCCCGCCGACATTGAGGTAGCGGTGTCTACTGGCCAAGTGGTCCGCGCCGGAGATAAAATCGCTACAGGATTCTTTATCAACAAGATCTTTTACAACCACCTTGCGCGCTTGCTCTTGGTTGCACTGTTTGTGTTCCTTTCAGTGCTCGTGTTCTCGTCCAACCGCCGTCGAATTCAAAACGCATAAGTTATGACAACTGCAGCATGGGCAATGATGCTCACCACCCAAGGCTTGGTCACCATGATCACTGCGTACTTTTTTTATAAGGTACTTCGGACGCCACCAAAGGGCGAGCCGGATTCCTTTTCACAGAACGATCCCGAGTAATGGGGCGGCAACCCAAACCTTGGGTTGCAGACATTATATGGGCGGGGTTCTTCCTCGCCCTTTTCATTTACTACAGGTTGCACGCGAATCAAACGGCACCGGAACCGCTTTGGGCCTCTTTTCCTGAAGTGCCCCGTGCGGAGTTCACCGAACCCCAATGGCCCCGCGAACAGAAATGGGAACGCCGGCCATATGAATCCCAACCGAGTGATCGCGACCGGGCCGTGGTTGCCTCAGACACGGTGACGGATCAATGGTTACGAGCTCAAGGTTGGCCCGATTGGAAGGCAGAGGGCTTTGTGCGCGATCGAGAGCGCTGGGGTGGAGTCGATTCTGCCCTGTGTGCCCGTTGGGACAACCGCTCCGAATTCGATTGGATTCTTCATCCGCCCAGCCCGCTCGACCTGAACAGCATTTCAGAAGATGCGCTGTATGCCCATCCGTTGTGGCGTGCGCCTCAAGTACGTGCGGTGCACCGGTTCCGAAGCAGGGTGCGCCCGTTGCGCAACTGGGACGAAGTTTTTGCCCTGGCTCCCTTTGATTCCGTACAAAGGGTACAAATCACAAATTACTTCTACGTAGGTAAATAGTTGTACCTTTGCAGCCCAAAGAGAGGAGGTGTACCCATTATGTTAGTAATTCAAGTTAAAGAAGGAGAAGGTATCGATCGCGCACTCAAGCGCTACAAACGAAAGTTTGATAAAACTGGTACCATGCGCCAATTGCGCACCCGTCAGCAATTCACCAAGTCTTCGGTAAATCGCCGCAAGGAAGTCATTAAGGCCTCCTACGTACAAGGTCTTCGTTTGAAAGACGCCGAATAAGTTGGTCCGTGACCTAATTTAAGCCTCGAGAACCCTCGGGGCTTTTTTTATGCTCGATTCATTCACCAACTACCTCCGCTGGGAACGTCGACGTTCCGAAGCTACCGTAACAGCCTATTCCTCAGATGTGGCCCAGTGGTTGCTCTTTGCGGAGCATGCCCTCGGAATGCCCAATGCTGAAGGTGCGACCCGCTCGCACGTGCGCTCTTGGGTGTCGGAACTCGTTCAAACAGGATCCAATGCCCGGTCGGTAAATCGTAAGCTGAGCGCGTTGCGCACCTTTTACCACTGGCGCGTATCGGTTGATCCGTCGGTTCCGAACCCCGCAGAGGGGGTTCCGCTGCTGCGAACGCCGAGTAGAATAGTGCGCGCCCTTTCGGCCCCTGAAGTAGAGGCATTGCTCGATCCAAGCGCGTTTGTGGATGATATGGTGGGGCGCCGCGATCAATTTATCCTACTGACGCTTTACGCTACCGGCCTTCGCCGTTCTGAATTACTTCAGCTCACCTATAGTCAGGTGCACGGAAGCACGCTTCGCGTGCTCGGCAAGGGCAACAAAGAGCGCGAGCTTCCCTTGATTCCCGAATGGACCCAGGCCTTGTCGCGCCACCGCGCGGAGTGGGAGCCGATCAGTGACCTTGTATTTTGCTCGCCCAAGGGCAAAAAGTTGGATCCCCGTAGTGTGTATTCCGTGGTAAAGTCGTACCTTCAAAGAGCAAGCTCGGCGGATAGCTTAGGTCCACATGCCCTTCGGCACACCTTTGCCACCCACTTGCTTGACATGGGCGCAGATCTTACGGTGATTCGCGAGCTTTTAGGGCACGCAAATTTATCGGCCACGCAAGTCTACACCCATGCGTCGGTGGAACAACTCAAATCGGTCTACCAACGCGCCCATCCCCGCGGCCGGTAGGGGAGGCGCCCTAATAATTCCTTTTTATGGTTACAGAAGTACGTGCGGTTCAGTTTAAAGCAAGCGATCGCCTCATTGATTTTACCCACAAGCGTTTAGAACGCATTAACCAGGTCTACCAACGCGCCATCCACGCCACGGTCTTCTTTCGATTAGACAACAATCACCTTGCTGAGAATAAGATAGCAGAGGTCACATTACATATTCCCGGAGAGGATCTCGTCGTACGTAAAGAGGCAAAGACCTTTGAGAAAGCCTTAAGTATGGCTGTAAATCGGCTACGTCGAATTGCTCGTGAAGCAAAGGCTAAGGCAAAAAAGCTTCAGCGAGGAAAATAGGTATTGAAATAATCACTTTTTTGTCTACATTTGCAGTCCGTTTGAAAAAGCGGCCGTGCTGCACGGGCAGCAACGTTCTTTTTCTCGTTCTGCAGGGTTTAAACCCCTACGCCAGCATAGCTCAGTTGGTAGAGCTACTGATTTGTAATCAGTAGGTCGGGGGTTCGAGTCCCTCTGCTGGCTCAAGGCTCTGCAGGGCGTGATATTTGTGTTCAAAACTGTACTATGGGAGTATCGCATAGTGGCTATTGCAGCAGACTGTAAATCTGTCGCCTAACGGCATCGGTGGTTCGAGTCCATCTACTCCCACAACAGCTTACCGCGGAAGTAGCTCAGTTGGTAGAGCATCAGCCTTCCAAGCTGAGGGTCGCGGGTTCGAATCCCGTCTTCCGCTCCACCGCCGATGTAGCTCAGGGGTAGAGCGTTTCCTTGGTAAGGAAAAGGTCGCGGGTTCAATTCCCGCCATTGGCTCAACGTTCACAGTACAGGTTTTATTAATCTCTCTTAACTCTCTAATTCGCAATGGCAAAGGAGAATTTCGTGCGGAACAAACCGCACCTCAACATCGGTACCATTGGTCACGTCGACCACGGTAAAACCACCCTCACGGCTGCTATCACTACGGTACTAGCCAACGCAGGTCTTTCTAAGGCTCGTAGCTTCGATTCTATCGACGCTGCACCTGAAGAGAAAGAGCGTGGTATCACTATTAACACGGCTCACGTTGAATACGAGACCTCAAACCGTCACTACGCTCACGTGGACTGCCCAGGTCACGCTGACTACGTAAAGAACATGATCACCGGTGCCGCCCAGATGGACGGTGCGATCCTCGTAGTAGCAGCTACCGACGGCCCAATGCCACAAACGCGCGAGCACATCCTGCTTGCCCGTCAGGTTGGTGTACCCCGTGTGGTTGTGTTCATGAACAAGGTTGACATGGTTGACGACGAGGAACTCCTCGAGCTCGTTGAAATGGAAATCCGCGATCTTCTTTCGTTCTACAAGTACGACGGCGACAACACTCCAGTTATCAAAGGTTCAGCCCTTGGCGGTTTGAACGGCGAGCCGAAGTGGGTTGACACCGTAATGGAGTTGATGAATTCATGTGACACATGGATCGAAGAGCCAGTTCGCGACAAGGACAAGGACTTCTTGATGCCGATCGAGGACGTGTTCACGATCACTGGTCGTGGTACCGTAGCTACAGGTCGTATCGAGACAGGTGTTGCAAACACTGGTGATCCTGTGGATATCATCGGATTCGGTGACGAAAAGCTTACCTCAACCATCACTGGAGTTGAGATGTTCCGCAAGATTCTTGACCGCGGTGAGGCTGGTGACAACGTAGGTCTACTCCTTCGCGGTATTGAGAAAAGTGACATCCGTCGCGGTATGGTTATCGCCAAGACGAACTCTCAGAAGCCCCACTCTAAGTTCAAGGCTGAGGTTTACATCCTTAAGAAGGAAGAAGGCGGTCGCCACACTCCATTCCACAACAAGTACCGTCCACAGTTCTACCTCCGTACCACGGACGTAACTGGTGAGATCATGCTTCCCGCTGGAACAGAGATGGTAATGCCTGGTGACAACTTGACGATCGAGGTAAACCTCATCGCACCAGTAGCATTGAGCAAGGGTCTACGCTTCGCTATCCGTGAGGGTGGACGTACCGTAGGCGCTGGCCAGATTACGGAACTCCTCGACTAAGAGGATTCTGTTACGGGTTTGAGGTGCCCCGGAATTCCGGGGTACCTTTTCTCGTCTACGGGTGTAGTTCAAGGGTAGAATAGTGGTCTCCAAAACCATTGATGGGAGTTCGAATCTCTCCACCCGTGCAAAAGCTGACTAACGAACGAAACGAATTAAAGCATGGAAGCGCTCCGCTCTTACCTCCGCGAATCTTGGGAAGAATTTGCCCACCACACCACGTGGCCCACGTGGCTTAGCCTACAGCGAAGTGCAGTAGTAGTGACCGTGGCTTCGTTAGTTTTTGCCCTCGTCGTATTTGCAATGGATAAGGGTCTTTCAACGATCCTTGACTTTGTCTACAATCTTTTGGCCTGATACAATGTCAACAGAAGGTATGAAGTGGTACGTGGTTCGCGCGATTAGCGGCCAAGAGAACAAGACTAAAGCTCACATTGAGCAAGAAGTTCAGCGCACGGGCATGATGGCTCTATTAGGTCAAGTGTTAATTCCGACAGAAAAAGTATACCAAATCCGCAATGGAAAAAAGGTACTAAAAGAGCGCAGCTTTTTCCCTGGTTATATTATGCTAGAGGGTATTTTAACGGGTGAATTTGTTCACGTCCTTAAGAATGTTCCAGGCGTTATTGGCTTTTTGGGTGAGACCAAGGGTGGTGATCCAACTCCACTGCGTGCTTCAGAAGTGAACCGCATGCTAGGTAAGGTCGACGAACTTGCTGAAAGCGCAGAGCAAGTTTCGGTGCCCTATGTACTCGGTGAAAGTGTTAAGGTGATTGATGGACCGTTCCGAGATTTTGTCGGTACGGTTGAGAAAATCCTTGAAGACAAGCGCAAACTTGAAGTAATGGTCAAGATTTTCGGACGTAAGACTCCGCTTGAGCTTGGCTTCATGCAAGTAGAAAAAGAAAACTAACGGTGTGAGCAACCGATAGCCAAGCGGAGCTTCCAACCGCAGCGGCACTCAAGTAAGAAAAGTAATATCAACAAACAATGGCAAAGGAAATCAGCGCGATGGTTAAGTTGCAGGTACGTGGCGGCGCCGCGAACCCGTCTCCTCCCGTTGGCCCCGCACTTGGTGCAAAGGGTGTCAACATCATGGAGTTCTGCAAGCAATTTAATGCGCGTACTCAAGATAAGCCGGGCAAATTACTCCCTGTAGTAATCACGGTTTACACTGATAAGTCATTTGACTTCATCATCAAGCAACCGCCCGTTGCAGTTCAGCTTTTGGAAGCATCTAAACTTAAGAGTGGATCGGGTGTTCCGAACCGCAATAAGGTAGGCAAGGTGACTTGGGAACAAGTCAAGGCGATTGCCGAAGACAAAATGGTTGACCTTAACTGCTTCACGATGGACAGCGCCATGAGTATGGTTGCTGGCACCGCGCGCAGCATGGGTCTCACGGTAACCGGTACCAAGCCACAAGCTTAATCCGAATAACTATGGCAACGATGACGAAAAAGATGAAAGCAGCGGCTGCGAAGATTCAGCCGGGCAAGCTCTACAACCTCGAAGAGGCTTCGGCCCTTGTGAAGGAAGTCTCCACTACCAAGTTTGACGGAAGTGTGGATTTGGCAGTACGCTTGGGTGTTGACCCACGTAAAGCCAACCAAATGGTTCGCGGAACGGTTAGCCTTCCACACGGAACGGGTAAGACCATTCGCGTTCTGGCACTCGTAACTCCCGACAAAGAAGCTGAGGCCAAAGAAGCCGGTGCTGACTTTGTGGGTATGGACGAGTACCTCGACAAGATTAAGAACGGTTGGACGGATGTGGACGTAATTATTACGGTTCCCGCAGCGATGGGCAAGCTTGGTCCTTTGGGCCGTGTCCTTGGTCCCCGTGGATTGATGCCGAACCCAAAGACCGGTACCGTAACCATGGAAGTGGGCAAGGCCGTTCGTGAGGTAAAGGCCGGTAAAATTGACTTTAAAGTCGATCGTTACGGCATCGTACATGCAGGAATTGGAAAGGTTTCATTTTCAACAGAAAACTTGCGTGACAATGCTGACGAGGTCCTCAAGACCCTGGTCCGTATGAAGCCTTCATCGGCAAAAGGCACCTACATTAAGAGCATTACGTTAAGTCCCACCATGGGTCCTGGCGTACCGGTTGAACCTAAAAACGCGTAAGCAGATTTTTACCCATGACGCGCGAAGAGAAAAACCAGCACATCGAGGACCTCATGCAGGTGCTTGAAGCGACCAATACTATTTACATTGCCGATACGTCGGGCCTCAATGCGGAGCAAACCAGCGACTTGCGTCGCGCTTGCTTCAAGGCTGACGTGAAAATGACGGTAGTGAAAAACGCCCTTCTGAAGAAGGCTATGGAGCGTTCGTCAAAGAATTTTGACGAGCTCTACGAAGCCCTCAAAGGGAATTCCAGCATCATGATTTCTGAAGTGAGCAATGCTCCTGCGAAATTGATCAAGGACTTCCGCAAGAAAGGCACGAAACCCCTATTAAAAGGCGCTTACATCGAGGAAGCAATTTTTGTTGGGGACAACCAACTTGACGCCCTAATCAACCTGAAGTCGAAGAACGAACTTATAGGCGATATCATCCTCCTCCTGGAGAGCCCGATGAAGAACCTTATTTCGGCCCTTCAAGGTGGTGGTGGTCAAACCATTGCAGGCTTGCTTAAAACTCTTGAAGAGCGGAAAGCCTAACGATTACGCACTCAGCTTCCAACTTGTGCATTTGTTTCATTTTTAATCAATATCCCAATCATGGCTGATATTCAATCACTTGGCGATTCTTTGGTGAACCTCACCGTTAAAGAAGTAAAAGAACTCGCTGACTACCTCAAAGAAACCTACGGCATTGAGCCGGCTGCTGCAGCTGTTGCTGTTGCTGCTGGACCTGCTGCCGGCGGTGAAGCTGCTGTAGAGGAAAAAACTTCGTTCGACGTAATCCTTAAGAGTGCGGGTGCTGCAAAGCTGGCCGTAGTTAAGGTGGTCAAGGAACTGACCGGTCTTGGTCTTAAGGAAGCAAAAGATGCGGTTGACGCAGCTCCTGCTCCGATCAAGGAAGGCGTTTCTAAGGACGAGGCTGAAGCCCTCAAAAAGCAGCTCGAAGAGGCTGGTGCCGAGGTTGAGCTCAAGTAAGAGCCTCTCCTAACCTACATGGTTTAGGTGTCTGGGGTCCAATATTGGCCCCAGACCCTAGACCTTTTCGTGTTTTCACAAGTTCCATCCACCAATTACGTCCAAGCCCCATGGCGCACGCACAACCGCGAATCAATTTTTCGAGCACCTTCGCTCAGGCGGACTGCCCCGATTTTCTGGACATCCAAATCAAGTCCTTCCGCGATTTTTTCCAAATTGATACCAAGCCGGAAAACCGCAGTATTGAAGGCCTCTTTAAAACATTTAACGAGAACTTTCCGATTACGGACAGCCGAAACCAATTCGTGCTGGAGTTCCTCGACTACTTTGTGGATCCCCCGCGCTACTCTGAGATGGAGTGTATTGAGCGTGGACTCACCTTCTCGGTGCCTTTGAAGGCGCGCCTGAAGCTGTACTGTACTGATCCTGAGCATGAGGACTTCGAAACGATTGTACAGGACGTGTACCTCGGTACGATTCCGTACATGACCCCCCGCGGAACCTTTATTATCAACGGAGCCGAGCGCGTCATTGTCAGCCAACTGCACCGCTCACCGGGCGTGTTCTTTGGCCAGAGTTTCCACGCCAACGGAACCAAGCTTTACTCAGCTCGTATTATTCCGTTCAAAGGAAGCTGGATTGAATTCGCTACCGACATTAACGGAGTGATGTACGCGTACATCGACCGTAAGAAAAAATTACCTGTTACCACGCTGTTCCGCGCCATCGGTTTTGAGCGCGACAAGGACATCCTCGAAATTTTTGACCTCGCAGAAGAGGTGAAAGTGAGCAAGGCTGGACTAAAGCGTGTGGTAGGCCGCAAACTGGCTGCTCGCGTTCTGAAATCTTGGATGGAAGATTTCGTGGACGAGGACACCGGAGAAGTGGTATCAATCGAGCGCAATGAGGTGATCCTCGACCGCGATACGGTACTTGAGAAAGAGCACGTTGAACTAATCATCGAGAGCGAAGTAGCAACTATTCTTTTGCACAAAGAAGACATTGCAGAAGGCGAGTTCTCGATCATTTACAACACCCTTCAGAAGGACCCCACGAACTCAGAAATTGAGGCCGTGGAGCATATCTACCGCCAGCTTCGCAATGCCGAACCACCCGATGAGGAAACGGCGCGCGGAATCATTGACAAGCTCTTCTTTAGTGAGCAGCGCTACAGCCTCGGTGAGGTGGGTCGCTACCGACTGAACAAGAAGCTTGGACTTGACTTGTCGAATGCGAATCAAGTACTGACCAAGCAGGACATCATCATGATTGTCAAGTACTTGATCGAATTGATCAATTCAAAGGCTGAGATTGACGACATCGACCACCTTTCAAACCGTCGTGTTCGTACCGTAGGTGAGCAAATGGCCAACCAATTTGGTGTAGGTCTTGCCCGTATGGCGCGCACGATCCGCGAGCGTATGAATGTTCGCGACAACGAAGTCTTCACTCCGATTGATTTGATCAACGCCAAGACGTTGAGCTCGGTGATCAATTCATTCTTCGGAACCAACCAGCTGAGCCAGTTCATGGACCAGACCAACCCGTTGGCCGAAATCACCCACAAGCGCCGCCTGTCGGCCCTCGGACCCGGTGGTCTGAGCCGCGAGCGCGCAGGCTTTGAGGTTCGTGACGTTCACTACACGCACTACGGCCGTCTGTGTCCGATTGAGACCCCAGAAGGTCCGAACATCGGTCTGATTTCTTCACTCTGTGTCTACGCCAAGGTCAACTCGATGGGCTTCATCGAAACTCCGTACCGCGAAGTAGACAACGGACGCGTGAAGCTCGAAGGAGCTCCTGTGTTCTTTAGCGCTGAAGAAGAAGAAGAAAAGGTGATTGCCCAGGCGAACGCTCCGATTAACGCGGACGGAAGCTTTGTCAACCCACGTGTAAAAGTTCGCGACAAGGGCGACTTCCCGGTACTTGAGCCGCAAGAAGTACAGCTGATGGACGTAGCTCCGAACCAAATCGCTTCGATTTCGGCTTCGTTGATTCCGTTCCTTGAGCACGACGACGCCAACCGTGCACTTATGGGATCGAACATGATGCGTCAGGCGGTGCCGTTGCTCCGTCCTGAAGCACCGATCGTAGGTACCGGCCTCGAGCAGCAAGTCGCCAGTGACAGCCGCGTTCTGATCAACGCCGAAGGCGCTGGTACGGTCCGCTACGTCGACGCGAACGAGATTGTGATCGAATACGACCGCACTGAAGATGAGGACCTCGTGAGCTTTGAGCCTGCGACCAAGTCGTACCCTCTGATTAAGTTCCTGAAGACCAACCAGTCAACGACGATTAACCTCAAGCCGATTGTGACCAAGGGCGAGCGCGTAGAGCGCGGCCAGGTACTTTGTGAGGGATACGCCACTCAGGGCGGTGAGCTCGCGCTCGGCCGCAACCTACTGGTTGCCTTCATGCCGTGGAAGGGATACAACTTCGAGGATGCCATCGTTATCAACGAGCGCGTCGTTCGCGAAGACATCTTTACCAGTATTCACATCGACGAGTATTCTCTAGACGTTCGCGACACTAAGCTGGGTATGGAAGAATTGACTTCTGATATTCCGAACGTGAGCGAAGAAGCGACCAAGGACCTCGACGAGAATGGATTGATCCGCGTGGGAGCTGAAATTGTTCCAGGCGACATCATGATCGGAAAGATTACGCCAAAAGGCGAGAGCGATCCCTCACCAGAAGAGAAGCTCCTTCGCGCCATCTTTGGCGACAAGGCAGGCGACGTCAAGGATGCCTCACTTAAGACGCCTCCGGGCATCGGCGGTGTGGTGATTGACAAGAAGTTGTTCAGCCGCAGCATTAAAGACAAGCGCCAGCGCGGTCGCGACAAGGAGGAGCTCGAGCAGCTCGACCTCGAATTGGCATCGCAGCTTGAAGAGGTTCGCAATGTCTTCATTGACAAACTTTCGAAGTTGGTCAGTGGTAAGACGTGCCAGGGAGTATTCAACGATTTGAATGAAGACGTGATTCCGAAGGGAACCAAGTACACCTTAAAAGTTTTGAATTCTGTAGAGGATTACACACACTTGACAAGCGGAACCTGGACCACCGACGACGAAAAGAACGTCCTTATCGACGCACTCTTGCACAACTACAAGATCAAAGTGAGCGACATCATGGGCGTCAACCGCCGCAAGAAGTTCACGATCAGCGTAGGTGACGAGCTGCCCGCAGGCATCATCAAAATGGCCAAGGTCATCATCGCCAAGAAGCGCAAGCTCAAGGTGGGTGATAAGATGGCAGGACGCCACGGAAACAAGGGTATTGTCGCCAAGATTGTACGCCAAGAGGACATGCCGTTCCTCGCGGACGGAACTCCGGTGGACATCGTCCTCAACCCGCTCGGTGTACCTTCTCGTATGAACATCGGTCAGATTTACGAGACCGTGTTGGGATGGGCTGGTAAGAAGCTCGGAACCAAGTTCGCTACGCCAATTTTTGACGGAGCAAGCATGGAGCAAATCAACGAGTACACCGAACAAGCAGGAATTCCGCAGTACGGACACACCCAGTTGTACGACGGCGGTACCGGCGAGG
>CBFHNK010000040.1:0-15481 GCA_965657195.1 uncultured Schleiferiaceae bacterium | reverse complement strand
TCTTGCCAAACTTGGTTCCGTCGGCCTTCTTTATCAGCGGCGTGGTCAGCGCGAAGGCCTCGCCCCCGCCCATACGGCGAATCAGCTCGGTTCCGGTGGTGATGTTGCCCCACTGGTCGCTTCCGCCCATTTGCAAACGGATTCCGTGGTGCTTCCACAGGTAGTAAAAGTCGTAGCCCTGAATGAGTTGGTAGCTGAACTCGGTGAAGCTGATGCCCGATTCCTGGCGACTTTTGACGGAATCCTTGGCGAGCATGTAATTGACCGTGATGTGCTTGCCCACGTCGCGAATGAACTCCAAGAAGCCCATCTCTTTGAACCAGTCGTAGTTGTTGACGATGCGCGCTCCGTTCGGGCCGCCAAAGTCGAGGAACTTCTCGAGCTGGTCGCGCTGGCACGAGAGGTTGTGCTGCAGGGTGTCCATGTCGAGCAGTTGGCGCTCGGCCGACTTGAACGAGGGATCGCCGACCATGCCGGTGGCTCCGCCCACAAGGGCAAAGGGCTGGTGGCCAGCCCGCTGAAAATGCACGAGCATCATGACCTGCACAAGGTTGCCCACGCCCAGCGAATCCGCGGTGGGGTCAAAGCCTATGTACGCCTTTTGCGGGCCGGAATTCAAAAATTCTTCAGTGCCCGGCATGCTGTCGTGCAGCATGCGCCGCCAGCGGAGTTCTTCTACAAACGCAGTCATGCGGCAAAGTTAGGGCGTCCCCGCCGCCGCGCTACCTTTGGATCATGATCGTAGTGAGCGGAGCCTCGGGCATGCTGGGCAGCCAAATCGCGCTGGCGCTTCTCGAGGCCGGAATGGGCCCCGTCCGCGGGCTGTACCGTTCGAAGGCGTCGCTGGATTCCGCACGCAGAAGTTGGGAATTTCAGGGATTCGGAGCCCGTTGGGACGAGGTAGAATGGGTCCGCGCCGACCTCGAAGACCCCACCGACGTCGAGGCCGCCCTCGAGGGCGCCGACTACGCCGTGCATGCCGCGGCCCTGGTGTCCTTTCGCAAAAAAGACGAGCACCTCATGCTGCGCGGCACCCCGATGCTGGCCGAACACATGGTCGACGCGGCACTGCACCACGGCCTCAAGGGCTTCGTGCACATTTCGTCCGTGGCGGTCCTGCAAGGAACCGAAGTGCCCCTCGACGAGTCCGCCGACCCCCAACGCAAGGGCCTCAACGCCTACGCCCGCAGCAAGTTTGACGCCGAAATGCAGGTTCGCCGGGGCGAAGTTGAGGGCCTTAACGTGCTGATTTTAAACCCTTCTGTGATTCTCGGCCTACCGTTTTGGGCCGACGGAAGTAGCCGCCTTCTGCGCAGCGCGGCCAAGGGCCTTCCCGCCATCCCTGGCGGAAGCACCGGCTGGGTCGACGTGCGCGACGTGGCCGATGCCGTGGTTCACGGCCTGTGCCAGCCCTCGTGGGGCGAGCGCTACATTTTAAGTGGCAGCAACCAAACGTTTGAAGCGTTTTACGGCGGAATCGCCGACCGACTCGGCACACGCCGCGCACCCGTGCTGCGCGCCCGCTGGCCCTTTGAACTGGCGTGGCGCCTGCTTGCCGCCGTCGAAGCCCTGGGCGGACCCACCGCCCAACTCACCAAAGACAGCGTCCGTGCTGCGACCAACCACGGCGGCTACCGCCACGACAAGGCGCGCAATTGGGGCGTTGCCTTTCGGCCCTTTGACGCCACCCTCGACTGGATCGCCACGGCGTGGAAGTGATTCCGTTCACCCACCTCAAGGGCTGGATGAGCCCCGCAGAGGCCGACGCCCTCTGCGCCGTGCTCGAAGCCCGCAGCGACTGGACCCAAGGGCGCATCCGCATGTTTGGCCGCGAGGTTCCCGAACCGCGGCTCACCTTTTTTGAGGGCGACCCTGGCGTGCGCTACACCTACGCCCACCGCCCGCTCGAGGGTCGTGGGTGGTCGCCCGCGCTCGAAGCCCTGCGCGACCGCTTTGAGCGCGAATTCGGAATCCGCACCAACACAGTCCTCGCCAACCTCTACCGCGACGGACGCGATTCCATGGGCTGGCACCGCGACCACGAACCCGAGCTTGGACCCGACCCCCACGTGGTGAGCCTCAGCCTCGGAGCCACCCGAGACTTTGACGTGCGCCGCGACGCCGACCGGTGGACCCAGCGCTTCGCGCTGGGCCACGGAGACCTTATGATTATGGGTACACAAAGTCAAACAAAGTGGACCCACGCCATCCCAAAGCGACTAAAAACCAAAATTTTGCGCATAAATTTGACGTTCAGACACGTATTATGAGTACGAATTGCGCCAAAGCGGTTGCAGTCTGTTGAACCTTAACTCCGACCTTTAAAGGGTGCGCACGAACCCACTGCTTGCATTGGTCTTTGGACTTGTGTTCGCCGTCGCTTGCCAGCAATCATCAGATTCAGAGTACGCGGTTGCCGAACGGCGCTTCGCGTGGTCCGACCTCAGCCGGCCAGTTAGTTTTCCGGGGCCTTTGGTGGATTCCGATTCAGCCTTCGACCAAAAAAGCCTGCGCATCATTGCCAACCTAGCCCACGCCGAATGGGACAGCATTGCCGCCGTGGCGAACGATTCGCTGTTTGTGGCCGTCGCTGAGACCCCCAATGCCGCACGGCTCGAGGGAATTGATCAGCTTCAAGCGTGGAGGATTCCGCTCGGCACGCTCGACTACGAAGCGTTCAACGTGCGCGGGGTCTTCAATGAAGGGTCCCAATCCCATGTCTCGTACGTGTTTTGCCGAGTCAAAGGGCAGAAATCCGACAATTTTGACCGTTTTATGGTGTTTACCGTAGCATGGAACCCGCAAGGAAAGCTCACCGGGATCGGCATGTTCAACACCGGTTGGCCCCGCGACAGTGTACGGCCCATTCGCCCTACCCGACGCCCTGAACACTTTCACTTTTACTCGGCGACGCGCATTGGTTCGGATTCCGCCGCCAAAAAAGCCATGGATTTTACTGAAGCCATTTACCGAAACGTACTTCGCCCCCAGCAAGCGCTGCTCGCAGACACCGTGGAGTACCACGACGGCCAAGGCGTATACGGAATCTACAGCCGGGCCCAAGTCCTCGACCTGCTCGACCACCGCACCAAGGACCACCAGCACAATTTGGTTCGCTATACCACAGTCATTCCGTGGACGATGCTTCGGTTTGGCCGCGAAATGGCCGTGGTCGTGACCTACGAAGACTGGCAAAATCGCGACGGGAGCACGGCGGTCTACTCGTTCTGCCGCCTGTATTTTTTTGACGAGCAGGGCAAAATCAACAACTTCGTCTTTACCCGGCGCCGCGTGCATCCGGTGGGGCGCTACCCGCTGGTCGACTAGCTACAGGCCGAGCTCGCGCAGCAGCGCGGCGATGCGCTTGGCCGCAGTCTCTTCACTTTTGGCGGAACCAATATGGTGCAAGTGGTTGCGCTGCCGCCCCGGAAGCAGCCGCTGAAACGCGACCTCGATGTCGGGGTCAAACGCAAACACCTCGGCGAGGCCTTCGGGAACAGGCATTCCGTACCGGCTCGTGTCGGGCCTGAGGCTCATCTGCGCCAAACTGCCCACCCGCAGCCCGAGGGCGTCGAGGCGCGCCTTGGACACCATGATCATGAATTCGCCGGGGCCAGCGCTGCCGAGGGCGCAGGACCATTCCTCTCCGTCGTTGAGCTGCGCTACCAATCGTTTGATTTTGGCTTCGCGAATCGGCATCGACACTTCGGGCGGAACCGGCGCGTAGCGCATTCCGCCCATCACCTCACTGACTGAGATGGTCGTGGCAAATTCCCAGGTGGCGTCCATGGGGGTTTAGATGTGGGCCATCATGTCGTCCACCAGGGCGTCGAGGTCGTAGCGCGGGCTCCATCCCCAATCGCGGCGGGCTTCAGCGTCGTCGATGCGCTGGGGCCAACTGCTGGCGATCGCCTGGCGAAAGTCCGGGGCGTAGTCGATGGCGAATTCCGGCATTCGTTGGGCGATGGCGGCGGCGAGTTCCGCCGGAGTAAAGTCCACAGCCGCCACGTTGTAGCTGGTGTGTACGCTCAGCGACTCCTTGGGGGCGGCCATGAGCTGAAGGGTGGCGCGAATGGCGTCCTCCATGTGCATCATCGGCAGGCGGGTTTCAGCATCCAAGAAGCTCGTGTAGCGTCCGTCGCGGCGGGCCGCATGAAAGATGTCGATGGCGTAGTCGGTGGTTCCGCCCCCTGGGGGCGTCTTCCACGAAATCAGGCCCGGGTAGCGCAGCGAGCGCACGTCCACGCCAAACTTCTGGCGGTAGTACTGGCACCAGAGTTCGCCGGCGAGCTTGCTGACGCCGTAGACGGTGGTCGGATCCATGACGGTGTACTGCGGCGTGTCCACGCGGGGCGTGGTCGGTCCAAAGGCAGCGATGGACGAAGGCCAAAACACGCGGTCGAGCAAGCCCTCTTTGGCCATGTCGAGCACGATAAAGAGCGTGTTCATGTTGAGGGCCCACGCCTTGTCGGGCATTTTTTCGCCGGTGGCACTCAGCATGGCGACCAGCTGGTAGACCTCGCGAATGCCTTCGCGAACCACGAGGTCGCGCACGGCTGCGGCGTCGGTGGCGTCCAGGGCCACAGCAGGTTGGATTAAGGCGTCCGCCCGAAGGTCCGCTGCCCACACGTTTTCTGGGCCGCGCTCGCTGCGCAGGGCCGCTACGAGTTCGGTGCCAATCTGGCCGCCGGCTCCGAGAACTAAAACCTTGTTCATAGGGTCAAAGTTAGGTGCCGAACAGGCGCGTTGGGGGCTGACGAATGTCATGTTCCGCACTCGGCAATATTCCCGAACTTTGGTGCATGGACCTTTCGCACGACCCGCAATCCGATTCGCCCAAAAAGCGCCGAAAGCCTGCGCTGCGCAACCTCTACGACCGCGCCACCTTGGAGCGCCGTCTGGCGGCCGAGCCCTTTGCGCGCCGTACCGTGTCGTTCTACCGCTACGTGCGCCTCGACGACCCCAAGGCCGTGCGCGACCAGCTCTTCGCCGAATGGGATGCGCTGGGAGTCTTTGGCCGGGTCTATGTGGCCCGCGAGGGCATCAACGCCCAAATCAGCGTGCCCGAGCCCAACTGGACGGCCTTTGCCGACGCCCTGTACGCCTGGCCGGAATTCGACCGCATGCCCTTTAAGTTCGCCGTCGAAGACGACGGGAAGTCCTTTTTGAAGCTCACCATTAAGGTCCGCCACCAAATTGTGGCCGACGGCCTCGCCGAAGACGAGTACGACGTGACCGACGTGGGCCGCCACTTGACCGCCGCCGAGTGGAACGCCCTGATGAAGGCCGGCAACGCCGTGGTCGTCGACATGCGCAACCACTACGAGTCTGAAGTGGGCCACTTCGAGGGCGCGGTGCTGCCCGAGGCCGACACCTTTCGCGAGGAGCTGCCCGAGGTGCTGCAAAAACTGCGCGGCAAAGAGGACGCTCCGGTGCTGCTGTACTGCACGGGCGGAGTCCGCTGCGAAAAAACCTCGGCCTACCTGAAGCACCACGGGTTTCAAAACGTAAACCAGCTGCACGGCGGAATCATCGACTACATCCGCCAGGTGAAGCAAGAGGGCCTCGAGAACACGTTCAAGGGCGTGAATTTCGTGTTTGACGAACGCCTCGGCGAGCGCATCAGCGACGACGTCATCGCCCACTGCCACCAGTGCGGAACCCCTTGGGACCACCACACCAACTGTGCGAACAAAGCCTGCAACTTGCTGTTTTTGCAATGTCCGAGCTGCGCGGAACAGCACGAAGGCACTTGCTCGGCCGAGTGCCAAGAAGTCATTCACCTGCCCGAAGAGGCGCAGGCCGAAATCCGCCGGAACGTCGGCGCACAAGGCGGAACCAAGCGCTTTCACCGCGCCCGCCCCGAAGAATTCAACCAGGGCGCTTTTGCCCCCAAAACCACGTAACACAACCCTCGTTATGCCGTTCTACCACCAACTCGGAAGCATTCCCGCCAAGCGCCACACGGTGTTTGAGAAGGCCGACGGATCGGGCATTCACTACGAACAGCTCTTCGGAACCGAAGGCTTTCACGGAATGGCCTCGCTGCTCTACCACCTGCACCGCCCGACGATGATCCGCACGATTTCGGAACCCGTCGACGCCCGCCCCGTTGCCGCCCTCGGCCACAACCTCAACCCGCGCATGCTCCAAGGCTTCAACGTGAAGCCCGCCGACGACTTTTTGGCGTCGCGCACCACGGTACTCTTCAACGACGACGTGGCCCTGCAGAACGCGGCCCCCACGCGCGGAACCGACGGCTACTTCTACAAAAACGGCGATTCTGACGAGCTCATTTTTGTGCACCAAGGCAGCGGCGTGCTGACTTCGCTGTTCGGAACCCTCAGGTTCGGCGAGTGGGACTACGTGGTGATTCCACGCGGAACCATCTACCAAATCACCTTCGATACGCCCGACAACCGCCTCTTCATCACCGAGTCGCGGTCTCCGATTTTGACGCCCAAGCGCTACCGCAACGAGTTCGGCCAGCTCCTCGAGCACTCGCCGTACTGCGAGCGCGACCTGCGCCGCCCGACTTACTTGGCGCCCACCGACGCCCTAGGCGAGTTCACCATCAAAATCAAAAAAGAGGGACTCATCTACGACGTGGTCTACGCCTCGCACCCGTTTGACGTGGTGGGCTGGGACGGCTACCACTACCCCTACGCGTTCAACGCGCGGGACTTTGAGCCGATCACCGGCCGCATCCACCAGCCGCCGCCCGTACACCAAACGTTTGAGGGCCACAACTTCGTGGTCTGCACGTTTGCACCCCGCATGTACGACTACCACCCCAAGGCGATTCCGGCCCCCTACAACCACTCGAACATCGACTCTGACGAGGTGCTGTACTACGTCGACGGCGACTTTATGAGCCGCAACCACGTCGAAAAGGGCTTTATTTCGCTGCATCCGGGCGGAATTCCGCACGGTCCGCACCCCGGCGCGTACGAGCGCTCGATCGGCCAAAAGGAAACGCACGAGCTCGCCGTAATGGTCGACACCTTTCGCCCACTGCGCCTGACGCAGGCCGCCCTCGACATCGAGTGGCCGAACTATACTCAATCTTGGCTGTAATCCGTTTCTGGTTTCTCGCTACTTGTTCGCCTTAATTTCGCACCATGTCTGATTTTCTACCCTTGAACGGCACTGACCACGTAGAGCTCTACGTCGGCAATGCCAAGCAGTCCGCCCACTACTTTAAAACGGCCTTTGGCTTTCAGGATCTGGCCTATGCCGGACTCGAAACCGGACTCAAAGACCGCACGTCCTACGTCCTGAAGCAAGACAAAATCGTCTTGGTCCTCACCTCGGCGCTGACGTCCTCGAGCCCCATCAACGACCACCTGGTCACGCACGGCGACGGAGTCAAAAACGTAGCCCTTTGGGTCGACGACGCCACCCAAAGCTGGAAGGAGACGACTTCACGCGGCGCCGAATCCGCCTTTGAGCCCTACACCCTGACCGACGAGCACGGCAGCGTGGTGATGGCCGGAATCAAAGCCTACGGCGACACCGTGCACGTGTTTGTGGAGCGCACAAACTACCGCGGCGCCTTTATGCCCGGCTACATTCCACTGAACCGCGAGTTTCAGCCCGCCGACTGCGGACTGAAGTTTATCGACCACATGGTCGGCAACGTGGGCTGGGGCGAAATGAACACCTGGGTCGAGTTCTACGCCAAGGTGATGGGCTTCAACCAGCTGGTTTCGTTTGACGACAAAGACATCAGCACCGAGTACACGGCCCTGATGTCCAAGGTGATGAGCAACGGCAACGGGCGCATCAAGTTTCCGATCAACGAGCCGGCCGAGGGCCGCAAAAAGTCGCAGATCGAGGAATACATCGACTTCTACGGCGGGCCGGGCGTGCAGCACCTGGCGCTTGCCACCGACAACATCATCGAGACCGTCACGGCCCTGCGTGCCCGTGGCGTCGACTTTTTGATGGTGCCCGACACCTACTACGACGAGGTGCTCGACCGTGTGGGCGAGATTGACGAAGACCTGGCTCCGCTTCGCGAGCTCGGAATCTTAGTCGACCGCGACGACGAGGGCTACCTTCTTCAGCTGTTCACCAAGCCGCTGATGGACCGCCCCACCGTGTTCATCGAAATCATCCAGCGCAAGGGCGCCAAGTCCTTCGGAAAAGGCAACTTCAAAGCCCTCTTCGAATCCATCGAGCGCGAGCAGGAACGCCGGGGCACGCTCTAGTGATGGCGGTGACGGTCTGCCCGCGCGGACCGCACGAAACGCAAAGCGGGGGCCCTGAGGCCCCCGCTTTTTTTATTTCGTTATCGCGTCAGCCTTACTGCTGCTGCTGGATTCCGAACTGTTGGGCGTACTTCTCGTAGAGCTGCACCATCGGGTCGGCCTGGTAGGCCTCTTGGGTAAGCGCCATGCCCACGGTGTACTGCAGATTCATGCGCGCCAGCATTTGCAGGTACTGCATGTTGGCCTCGACCTCGCTGCGCACCTGGCGGGCCTGCTTGCCCTTGAACTGCGCAAAGTAGTCGAGACGCTGCACGATGTCGGTCTTGAAGCCTTCGGCCATGGCCTTGGCGGATTCGACGTCTCCGGCCACGTAGTAGCCCTCAATCAACCCGAGTGAGAAGTAGTCGTAGCCCAACTTGGACACCGGCATCTTGGTCGTTGCGGTATTGAGTACCTCAATGGCCTTCTCGGTTTGGCCCGCGCGAGCGAGGGCGTTGGCCGTGCGGGCGTAGGTGGCGCGCAGGTTAAAGGTCGAGCGGCGAACCGTCTCGTCCAAGAACACGTCGGGAACCTCCATATTGCCAAAGTTGAACTTGCCGGCGGCTCCCTCAGGATTCACCATCAGGTTGTAGCACTTCTCGGTGTTGACCGAACCGAACTCGTAGCCGTTGCCCGCTCCGGCCGAAGCCGTCGGAACAAATCGGTACACCAAGCCCTCGAGCTGAAGGTAGTCCTGCAGCCAGAAGAACGAGCTGGGCGAGCTTCCGACCGTGGTCGAGAAGTAGATGGGGCGGCTCCAATCATTATGCGCGATCAGGTCAATCACCATCAGGTCGCGCTTGGCGACGATGCTGCTGCCCCAGTTCCAGTCGATGTACTCGGGGATGGCCGTCGAATCGTTGGCGAGGCCTGCCTTGACCACGTCGGCCTTGCTCACCGGAACCCGGAAGTTCTTCATCGGGAAGAACGGAAGCTTTTTGGGGCTGTCGGTTCCGGCAAACGCCGTGAACATCACGCCGTCGTCACTGCGCTTGGCGTAGTCCAAGAAGTCCTGAACGTACCAGCGGCCCTTGAGGCCCATGTCCTGAAAGTACAGCACGTCGCGGGTGCCCTGCACGTACTCTTCTTTGCTGAAGGTGAACGGAA
Source organism: uncultured Schleiferiaceae bacterium (assembly GCA_965657195.1). GTDB lineage: Bacteria > Bacteroidota > Bacteroidia > Flavobacteriales > Schleiferiaceae > TMED14. The sequence goes on along the minus strand of CBFHNK010000040.1, from coordinate 6,122 downwards.
CCGGTTCGCTGTCGTAGAACTTGCGCTTCATCATGTCGATGTACCAGTCCGTGTTGAGCAGCGACAGGTTGACGATGCGCACGTCGGTGCGGTACCCCTCAACCTCTTGCACGTACCACAGCGGGAAGGTGTCGTTGTCTCCGTTGGTGAACAGGATCGCGTTGGGTTCGCAGCTGTCGAGGTACATCTTGGCGATGTCGCGGGCCGTGTAGCGGTTGCTGCGGTCGTGGTCGTCCCAGTTCTCGGCCACCATCAGCGTCGGAACCCCAAGGGTCAGTACCGTCACGCCCAGGGCCAGCGCCGTCGAGCGGTACTTGGCGAGCAGCTCGTAGATGGCTACCACCCCGAGTCCGACCCAAATCGCAAAGACGTAAAAGGATCCGACAAAGGCGTAGTCGCGCTCGCGCGGCTCAAACGGCTTGTGGTTCGTGTACACCACAATGGCCAGGCCGGTGAACAAGAACAGCAGCGTGATGACCCAGGCGTTGCGCTGGTCGCGCTTGGCCTGAAACCACAACCCCAGCAATCCCAGCAGCAGCGGCAGGGCGTAGTAGTAGTTGCGGCCCTCTTGCTTCGCCATCGAATCCGGCAAATTCGACTGCGGCCCGAGGCGCATCTCGTCGATAAAGTCGATGCCCGTCATCCAGTTGCCGTTGATCAGCTCGTAGCGGTTCTGGTCGTCGTTCTGGCGTCCGGCGAAATTCCACATGAAGTAGCGGAACCACATCTGGCCCACCTGGTAGTCCATGAAGTACTTGAAGTGCTCAGCAAACGTGATTTTTTTGTCGGGATTGGCGCCAAAAATCCGCTGGTAGTTTTGAACGTGGTCAGACTGGTCAGACCACATGCGCGGAAAAAATCCGACCTCGTCTTTAGCGTAGTTCGGCTTGGCCGCCTTGCCGTCGTTGACGACCTCGTACTTGCCCGTGGTCTCGCTGTAGAGGTAGGCGGGCGATCCGTCGGCGTAGGGCTTGCGGCTGTCGAGCTTGCTGTTGAAGCTCTGCCCGTAGAGCACCGGCCAGTCTCCGTACTGCTCGCGGTTGTAGTAGGCCAAGAGCGACATCGCGTCCTCGGGGTTGTTCTCGTCAATCGGCGTGTTGGCGTTCGAGCGGATGGCCAGCACCACAAAGCTCGAGTAGCCGATCAGCAGCATCACGACGGCCAAGATGCCCTGCTCGACAAGGGGGCGGTTGGTCTTGACGGCCCAGCGGATTCCGAAGTACACGCCCGCAATCAATGCGAGCACCATCAGCACCGAACCCGTGTTTTTGGGCAACCCCAAACTGTTGACGGCGGTGATTTCAAAGAATCCGAACAAGCGCAAAATGACCGGAATAATCACGGCAAATACCAGGGCCAGCACGAACACCGATACGGCGTTGGCGACCACCCACGTCTTCCAGGTCACCTTGGGGTAGTTCTTGTAGAAGTAGATCATGACGACCGCTGGAATGGTCAAGAAAACCAGGATGTGAACCCCCACCGAGAGACCAGTCAGGTAGGCCACTAGCAGCAGCCAGCGGTTGGCGCGCATGTCGTGGTCCGCGGCGGCTTCCCACTTGAGCGCCGCCCAAAATGCAGCGGCAGTAAAGAAGCTCGACATGGCGTATACCTCACCCTCTACGGCGCTGTACCAGAACGAATCCGACCACGTGAAGGCCAACGCGCCTACAAGGCCCGAGCCCAGTACGGCGATGTTTTGGCCAAGGGATTCCTCGCCGCGCACCAGCTTTTTGGCCAGCATGGTAATGGTCCAAAACAAAAAGGGGATCGAGAGGGCCGAAGACAGTCCGCTCGTAAAGTTGACCCAGTAGGCCTGCTTCGTCACGTCGCCCAGGGCGAGCTGCGACATCACATTGGCCACGAGCTGAAAGACGGGGGCACCCGGAGGGTGTCCGACCTCAAGCTTGACCGAGGTAGTGATGTATTCGCCACAGTCCCAGAAGCTTACGGTGGGCTCTAGGGTGAGTGTGTAGGTAACGAGGGCGACGACGAAGGTCGTCCAGCCGAGGGCGTTGTTCCAGAAACGGTAGTTGTTCATTGCTGCAGTCGTTGAGACGGAGCAGCGAAGATACCGAATCCTTACAAGTCGAGGGTCAAATCCACGCCCAATTTACCCGCAATGAGCTTGTGCAGCTTGGCGTTGAGCGAAGGATGGTCGATTCCGGCCAGGGCGTCCTCGGCGAAGGCAAGCATGAGCAGGGCGCGGGCTTCGGGCTCTTTGATTCCGCGGGCACGGAGGTAAAAGAGCGCGTCCTCGTCGAGTTGACCCACGGTGCAGCCGTGCGAGCACTTCACGTCGTCGGCAAAGATTTCGAGCTGTGGCTTGGTGTTGACCTCGGCGCGCTCGTGCAGCACGAGGTTGGCGTTCTGCTGGTAGGCGTCGGTCTTTTGGGCGTCCTCGTGTACGTAAATCCGGCCGTTGAACACGCCCTTAGAACCGTCGTCGTAGATGCCTTTGTAGTTCTCGTGCGACGTGCAGTGCGCGGCCTGGTGGTCCACCAGCGTATGGTGGTCGACCAGCTGCTTGCCCTTGGCTAGCGTGAGTCCGAGCATGCGGGCGTCGGCTCCGGGCTCCTGAAGCAAGAAATCGAGGTTGTTGCGAATAAATCGGCCTCCGGTGCTGATCGTGTTCACTTGGGCGCGGCTGTCGCGGGCCTGCTGAATGCGCGTGTGCTGCGTCAGCGAAGCCTCGGGGGCATCGTGCTGCAGCTTCACCCAGCGGAGCTGCGCTCCGGCGGCCAAGTACGCCTCGTCGACGGCGTTGGTCCACGTGGGGTGGTCGGTCAGGGACTGGTGGCGCTCGATGATTTCAGCTTGGGCATTGACGCCGAGCACGACCAGGTTGCGGATTTGCGTGGCGCGCGGCTCGGTTCCGGTGGTAAACGAAAGCACTTGGATCGGGCGGTCCACCACCACGTTGTCGGGCACGACTACGTAGAGTCCATCCCATGCCAAGGCGGTGTTGAGCTGCGCAAGCGGACCCAGCTTTTCGGTAAGTTGCGCAAAGTAGCGGTCAATGGTCTCGGGGTACTTCTTCCAGGCCGCCGACAGGGTGCAGACGTCGAATCCGCGGTGGGTGGTGTCGCTCAGCCAGCTCGAATAGCGTCCGTTCAAAAACACGACGCGGTACGAATCCAACTCGTTGACTAAGAAGCGTTTGATGTCCTTGTACTCGAGGTGCTCGTCTTCGAGCGGAGCACAGGGTGGGCGCAGCCCGTAGTGCGGCGCGAGCACGGGCTTAAGCGAGCTGTACTTCCAGTCTTCGTCGCGCACAGTCGGAAACCCAACAGCCTCAAAACGCTCCATGGCGCTGCGGCGGCGGTCGCGCACGGCCTCACTTGAGTAGGCGGTCAGCTCTTTCTCGTGAAGCCAGTACTGGGCAGAGAGGCGGTCGTTCATTCCACCTCTTTTTTGATCCAATCGTATCCGCGCACCTCGAGGTCTTGGGCGAGGGTCTTGTCGCCGGTCTTCACGATGCGGCCCTTGTAGAGCACGTGCACCACGTCCGGAACAATGTAGTCCAGCAGGCGCTGGTAGTGGGTAATCACCACAAAGCTGGCCTTCGGCGAGCGCAGTCCGTTCACCCCTTGGGCGACAATGCGCAGCGCGTCGATATCCAGTCCGGAATCGGTTTCGTCCAAAATCGCCAGGCGCGGTTCGAGCATGGCCATCTGAAAGATCTCGTTGCGTTTCTTTTCTCCGCCCGAGAATCCCTCGTTAAGGCTGCGGCTCAAAAAGCCCTTATCCATTTCGAGCAGTTGAAGCGCTTCACGCATTTTCTTCAGCATCGCCGAGGCGTCCAAAGGCTCTTCACCGCGAGCGGTACGCACCGCGTTCAATGCTGTTTTGACAAAGTTTGAAACGCTTACGCCCGGAATCTCAACGGGGTACTGAAAGCTCAAAAACAGTCCAAGGTGGGCGCGCTCTTCGGGGGCGAGCTCGAGGATCGACTGGCCGTCCCACAAAATGTCTCCGCTCGTGACTTCGTAGTCTTCGCGGCCCGCAATCACGCTGCTCAGCGTCGATTTTCCCGACCCGTTCGGGCCCATGATGGCGTGAACCTCACCGGGCTTTACCGTCAGGTTGACCCCGCGCAAAATTTCTTTATCGCCAATTGAGGCGTGCAAATTCTTGATTTCTAACATGATGATTGCAAATTATCCGACCGAGCCCTCGAGGCTGATGGCAAGTAGTTTTTGGGCTTCAACGGCAAACTCCATGGGGAGCTGGTTCAGCACGTCCTTAGCGTATCCGTTGATAATCAGCGCAATGGCGGCCTCCATGTCGAGTCCGCGCTGCTGGCAGTAAAAAATCTGGTCTTCGCCGATCTTGCTCGTCGTAGCCTCGTGCTCGGTGCGTGCCGTGGCGTTTTTGACCTCGATGTAGGGGAATGTGTGGGCTCCGCAGCGGTCGCCCATGAGCAGCGAGTCGCACTGGCTGAAGTTGCGCGCGTTCTCGGCCCGCGGACCCATGCGCACCAAGCCACGGTAGGTGTTGTGGCTGCGGCCCGCCGAAATACCCTTGCTGATGATGGTCGACTTCGTATGGCGGCCGAGGTGAATCATTTTGGTTCCGGTGTCGGCCTGCTGGCGGTGGTTGGTCACCGCCACGCTGTAGAATTCGCCCACGCTATAGTCGCCCTTGAGGATGCAGCTCGGGTACTTCCAGGTCACGGCGCTGCCGGTTTCGACCTGCGTCCAGCTGATTTTGGCGTGCGATTCGCAGATTCCGCGCTTGGTAACAAAGTTGTATACGCCGCCCTTTCCCTCGGAATCGCCTGGATACCAGTTCTGTACGGTCGAATACTTGATCTCGGCGCGGTCCAAAGCCACGAGCTCGACCACTGCCGCGTGCAGCTGGTTTTCGTCGCGCTGCGGAGCCGTACAGCCCTCGAGGTAGCTCACGTAGCTGTCTTCGTCCGCCACGAGCAGAGTGCGCTCGAACTGGCCGGTTCCGGCCTCGTTGATGCGGAAGTAGGTGCTCAGCTCCATCGGACAGCGCACGCCCTTGGGGATGTAGCAGAAGGATCCGTCCGTGAACACCGCGCTGTTGAGCGCCGCATAAAAGTTGTCGGACTTCGGAACCACCGTTCCCAAGTACTTTTTAACCATCTCGGGGTGCTCCTGAATGGCCTCGCTCATCGAGCAAAAGATGATGCCTTTTTCGGCCAACGTCTTTTTGAACGTGGTCGCCACCGACACGGAATCCACCACCACGTCCATCGCCACACCGCTCAGTCGCTTCTGCTCGTCAAGGCTGATGCCCAACTTTTCAAAGGTCCTCAAAAGCTCTGGATCGAGCTCATCAAGGCTGTTAATTTGCTTTTTAACCGGAGCCGCATAGTAGCTAATCGCCTGAAAATCGGGCTTCTCGTAGTGTACGTTGGCCCACTCGGGCTCAGTCATCTCCTTCCACACTCGGTAGGCGTCCAGGCGCCAGTCGGTCATCCATTCGGGCTCGCCCTTTTTGGCGCTAATCATGCGGATGACGTCCTCACTCAGTCCCGCAGCAATGCGGTCTGTCTCAACATCCGAATAAAATCCGTACTTGTATTCGGATGCGGTTACCTCGTGAAGCAGTTCGTCTTGACTCATCGTACGTATGAATTATACCGCAAAGCTCTCGCCACACCCGCAGGTGCGTGTAGCGTTGGGGTTACTAAATGCAAACCCCTTACCGTTGAGGCCCCCGCTGTACTCTAGCGTGGTCCCCAAGAGGTAGAGCAAGCTCTTCTTTTCCACCAGAACGCGAACGCCCTGGTCTTCAAAAAGTTGGTCGCCGTCCTGTGCATCCGCCACGAACGTCATATCGTAGCTCAGCCCCGAACAGCCTCCACTCTTTACCCCAACGCGCAAAAAAGCCGACTCAGGATTGAGTCCTTCTTCGCGCATGAGTTCCATCGCCTTACGGGCGGCAGGTTCTGATACCTTGAGCATTTTGGAAAAGTTCTAAATAAGGGCAAAGATAGTAACGCCACCGGGAGCGGAAGGTTCAAATGTATTTGCGCTGCGCGCTAGGGCACTTCGTGCTAGGGGCGCTGCGCGCTAGGGCACTTCGTGCTAGGGGCGCTGCGCGCTGGGGCACTTCGTGCTAGGGGCGCTGCGCGCTAGCTCGAGGCC
>CBFHNK010000039.1:0-15542 GCA_965657195.1 uncultured Schleiferiaceae bacterium | reverse complement strand
CACCCTCGGCCACAAACCACACGTTGGATTGGCAGCCTTGGAGAATATTGTCCTCGGTTTTCATGGACTCAGGAAATTCAGGCAGTTGCCGGCCCAGATCGATCAAGTGCTGATACTTATCCATCCAATCATCTAAGAACTCGAACTCATCGATGATGGCCTGCTGTGCTGCGGCGGGATCATGTGGAGTGGTGCTCATCGCTTCGCCACCTCCCAAGTCGTCCCTTCAGGGCCATCTTTGATCACAATGCCGGCAGCCAACAGTTCATCGCGGATGGCATCGGATTGGGCAAAGTCTTTGGCCGCACGGGCCTCATTTCTCTGCGCAATTTTCGCTTCAATCGCTTCCTCACTGAGCTCTATTTCAGTTTGGCGTGCGGCGAACCACCCAGCGGGGTCATGCATTAAAAGCCCCATGGCGCGCCCTGAATTGGCTAGACGCTCGGCCAGTCGGTGTTTTTCATCCTCGGGGGCCTGGTCCAGCTCTTTGGCCAGCTGATTGAGGGCAGCCAATGCCGTGGGTGTGTTCAGATCATCTTCCAATGCCTCAAGCACTCGATCATCGATTTGATCTGGGGTGAGCGCATCGGCTGTGGTGGACTGCTTGGTTACCTCATCGCCAGAGCCGCCATGGTCTTGCAAGCGCTGATAGAGACGGTCCAAGTTGGTTTGGGCTTGTTTGAGGACTTTGTTCGACCAATCGAGCGGTTGACGATAATGCGCGGTTAAGAGCACATAGCGAAGCACCTCACCGGGCCAGTCGTTGAGCAAATCATGCACGGTCAATACATTGCCCAGAGACTTGGACATCTTTTTGCCTTCAACGACTTCATCCTCAAAGGTGAATGTCTCATCGATGATGCGCTTCATGGTTGCATCGCCGTCTGACTGACCTTCGAGAAAGGTGCGAAACGCCGTAAGCTTTTCTTTGATCTCCTTGGCTTTGCCTTGGCCACCGATGCTCTTATCGTTCAGCAAGTAGTTCTCGGGAATGTCGCGGTTGTCTGCGCCTTTGTAGCGACCTTCTTCGTCAAGCCCACCAGTCAACTTGATCATATCTTCTTTGGTGGAAGCTAAAAGGGCAAAAATTTCGTCAGACTTGGACTTTACTTGCTTTGCGCGCTCGTTAACGGGAACTGCACGAGGGTTTTCAGAAACCTGGGCCTGAATGGCTTGGTACAATGTAGCTGTTCCGCGCTCTACCGTAGTTACGGTAGCGTTCATACCAAGGTCGAGTTTGGCGAGCACCCGCAGGATGTCCTTTGAAACGTTCAAAGCTAGCATAGCGGTCAACACGAGGTACATCATGTTGATCATCTTCTGCCGCGGGGAAATAGTGCCTGATGCCATTAGTTAGTTCGTATCTAGATTACAAGGAGTTGTCTGCGAATTAAGTTCCGATTAGGCGCGAACGCTCATGGCGGTCAGCATGTTGCCGTATACGGAATTCAATTGAGCTAGGTTCTGGCTAAGCTTCGAAACTTCGGCAGCAAGCGAATCCGCACTTTGAGCTGACGCCCCAAGCTTTTCGATAACAGCACTTTGAACTTCCATCTGGCTAGACGAGCTCTCAAGCTGAACGGCGTAAAGGGCATTTAGGGCTTCCATGTTTTTGGCTGCGGCTCCGAGTTGCTCACTGTATGCGGCAGTCGCGCCTGCAGCATCCGTGGCCTTGTTCAGTGAACTGGCGGTTTCGCTCAAACGCTGCATTCCTGCAGAAAGGCTTTCAAGCAAATCAGGGCCGATTTTGGCGTCCTCAAGCATGCGGTCAAGCTCCTGTGTGGTACTCAAACCGGAAGAAACTTTGCGAGCCTTCTTCTCTTTAGCTGGTTCGTTCTCGAGTTCAGGGTACGCAAGTGTCCAATCGTACTCTTTAGGCTGCGCCTCAAATGCAGAGATGGCGAAGATCACAGCCTCTGTAGTCAAACCGATGATGAGCATAAGATCAGCTCCCTTGAGGTGGATAATCTTAAAAAGTGCACCCATGATAACCACGGCCGCTCCCAAACCGTAAAGTTTGGTCATGAAGTTCTTAAAGCGCTTACCGTTTACATCAATTAAAGCCATGGTGAAGAGATATTGAGGTTAAGATTGAGAGTGTTGTTGGTTGTTCTTAAAAATCTTTGCGGTCGCGGCCAAGGAAGCTTTGAACCGTGCGGAATCCAATGTACGACTTAGCCGTATCCTGGTATTCGTAGTCGCGCATGCCGTTTTGCATGAAGATCGCCACGTCCTTCCACGATCCACCGCGAATGACTTTGCGCTTCATGGTAACTGGATCTGATTCGGCGGCGTTGTACTTGAAGTCAGGGTTGAGGTCAGCGACAAAGAAGTACGAAGCTTCGTCCCAAGAGGTGCTTGTCCATTCTGCCACGTTTCCAGCCATATCGTACAGACCGTAGCCATTGGGCTCGTAGCTGTGTACGCGTACGGGGTGGAATCCGCCATCCGCAACGAGGTTACCGCGACCAGGCTTGAAGTTGGCCAAGAAGCAACCCTTGCTGTTGGTGGTGTAGGGTCCGCCCCATGGGTAGGTGGTAAGCTCAAAGCCACCGCGTGCCGCGTATTCCCACTCAGACTCAGTAGGTAGGCGGAATTCGTTCTCAATGAAGTCATTGTTTTGCTTCAAGTACGTGTTGCGGTAGTGCGTCCTCCAGTTGGCAAATGCAGTGGCCTGCTTCCAGCTCACGCCGACCACAGGATATTCGTCGTAGGCGGGATGCCAGAAGTAGTTGTCGTGAAGGTGTTCGTTGAACGAGTACGTGAAGTCCGAAATCCACGCCAGGGTGTCGGGGTAGACGTTCACGATTTCGCTCACAAAGAAGCTTGAGCGATCGGATACTTTCTTACCGTTTTTGATGTAGTCGCGGTACGAGAAGGTGCGTCCGTCGCCGTCGGCGTCACGGAAGTCCTTCTGCCAGCGGTTTTCTTTTGAGGCAGCCTTTTGCTTGTCTACCCAGAAGTGCAGGTAGTTGAGCTGACGTGAATCAATGCTGCGTCCTCCCAAAAAGCGCTCCTCGGGCGATAGGTACATTGATTCAATAATTTCAGTGTACTCCTCAGATGGATAGCGGCTGTTATCCCACACCAGACGGCGCGACCAATCGAGGTAGGTCTGCATACTGTCTGGGTAGTTTAATCCGACGTACTCTTCAAAGTAGGTCGGGTTGTTCATGTCTGCGTAGTTGATGTATTCGAAGTCTTCAACCATGCCTTCGGCAAGGCGGTAGCGCAAAATGGAGTCGCGAACCCAGTGTACGAATTGGCGGTACTCGTTATTGGTGATTTCGGTCTCGTCCATGTAAAATCCAGACACCGATACCGACTTGGTTGAAGCGGTAAGTGTAGCGGGCACATCGACGTCGGAATTACCCATGGCGAAGTGACCCTGAGGAATGTAGACCATTCCGTAGGGATCTGAAGGATAAAAATCGGGGCGGTCTTGAACGCCCACTAGTTCCCCGTGGTCACCTCCTGAGCAGGAAGCGAGAACTACTGCTGCGAGCGCAGTAATCGAGAAGGGTTTAAACATTTTTACGTGCATCATGGCAATGAATTAACGTCGTTGAGGGCGCGATATTACAAAAATCTCGGATTACGGTAGCTTCCATTCACCCGAGGAGGGATCTCTATCGTAAAACAATAAGTGAGAAAAAGTTCATGAGATCCTGAAGAATAAGCACTTAGGCTAGATGTGGTCAAGTCGTACGAATACGAAGCGCGAAGCGATGGCATGATCTGGTAACCTACCATGAGGCTAATTGCATCTTGATTCCTCCAGCCAAGTCCTGCATAAAGCTTCTCCATAATCAACGCATTCGCATTGAGGTCCATGGTGAGGTTCGAATTCAAATCGGACTTCAAAAGGATACTGGGTGTGATTTGAATTGGGGTGGCGGTGGGTAGGTCAAATGTGGCTCCGCCGGTTAGGAAGTAGTGCATTTTGCTCTGAAAGCGTGCAGCGGTTCCGAAGCTCGCAGAACTCTGAAGTAAGCGGCTCGACGAAAGACCGGCAAACCAACGGTCGTTGGTGTAGTACGCTCCGAAGTTGAGTTCAGGGGTAAATGAGGTTGCGCCCGAGTTCATCACGGCGGGGTCTGATGGATTGTCGGGAAAAATCCAGGTGGCTTGGCGAACGTTTTTGTTTTTGAAGTCGACGGCAAGGCCGAGACCAAGGGTTCCGCTACCCAATTCGAGTTGGTAGGCGTAGCCCACAGCGGCAGAGATGTCCTCAAAAAAACCGATGCGGTCATTGACCACGTTGACCATTAGTCCCCCGTGCAATAGATCCACTGGAATCGATGCGTTGAGGTTCTGAGTGGTGGGTGCTCCGTCAAACCCGACCCACTGTAGTCGTTGGCCTAAGTTGATGCAAATACCGTCTCCCGTGCCCGCAACGCCAGGGTTAAAGCCCAATCTATTATTGTAGTACTGGGTGAACTGAACATCCTGTTGCGCCCATAGCGCGCTGGATATCAGCACCAAAGCACTTGCAATAAGGGATTTCATACGGTACATTCGGTGGGTCAGGGTCTTGCGAATCAGCGCTAAAAGTAGCAAATATTTAGTTTGTACGTTACAATCCGCGTCGAACAATGCGCCACCACACATTGGGTACGCTTCCGCTTTGGGCCTGTTCGTAGTCTTCATGCGAGCATGGAACCAGCTGGTGCCGAGCATTTTCAGATGGATTGTTAGGAACTTCAATCCACCAACGCATGCTGAGCGGAGACTTGTAAAAAACCATTTCGCCTTGGTCTTCGGGCAGCAGTACCGTGAATTTAAGGTTTTCACTTTTGGGGCGGAGCGGGAAGTCCGCCACGCGGCCCGCCACACCGTCCATAAAGTACCAAAGGCCTTGGGCCCAAAGGTGTGCGTTTTGGCCGTCGAGGTCGCGGGATCCGACAAAGTCCGTGAGGCAAAGGCTGCTGAGCTTGTCGCTAAAGCCAGCGAAGCGCAGTAGGGCACAGAACGACTCGCCGCTAAGGCCGTTGGGGTTGGCTTCGTGCTGGGCTGGTGCGTCGGCGGCGCGCACCGCAGCATTGTGAACAATGGCCATGTCGGCGTCGCGCATCCAGGGTTCCGCTCGGTGAATGGGCTGCATTTCGCCCACGCGGTGTACCTCGAGGTGCATCTTCTCGGCGAGGTCCAATGCGGATTGTGGCACAAAGTAGCTCTGGTGGGCCAAGTGACTCACGTGAAAGAGGTGGAACGGCTTGTGCGTAAGCAGGTGCGCGAGCAGGTTGCTGCGGTCAGGCAAGCTGTGGTCGTCGCCGAGCGAAATGCGCGAGTTAATCAAGCACGCATTAATTGTTTGCTCCATCTTTCCGTAAGCGCGGTAGACGCCCAAGGGCCAGTCGGATCCCGCACCCAAGAACACGGGAATGCATCCGTACTTGAGTACCTCGAGCGCTAATTCTTCTACTGCGACCAAGGTATCAACTCGGTCCCGACCCGGTCTGAGGTTTCCGAGGTCGACCACGCGAAGGTCCCACGGCCCCCAGTACAGTGGGTAGAGCGCGCGTCGCACGCTGTCGGCGACATCGTGGGCTGCGGCGCGCTGTTCTGGAACACCGATCAGTGCAATGCGGGCTCCTCTGAGGTCAGGGAGCTGATCGCGGTTGCGTTCAATGCTGGCGCCCAGGGTTTCTGCGGGCCATGACTCGGCGAATTCCGCCGATAGAGGTTCAAGCCATTCAGTGCCCATTACTTACTTCTTGGAGCGTGTACTTGCCGTGCGTCCCTTGGCTTTGCTTGCGGTTTTGCCCGCAGTTTTACCCGAGGATTTCGCAGCAGACTTGCCGCGGCCTTTGGCGCCGGTGCTCGGTTGGTGCTTTGAGATGAGTTCAAGCACGTCGTCGGCGGTCAGGGATTCGGGCTCTGTGCCGCGCGGAATTTTCACATTCTCTTTACCCCACTTTAGGTACGGTCCAAATCGGCCCTTGCGAAGCTCGACCTCGCCTTCGGGGGTAGAGAAGATCTTCATGACGGCGGCAGCGGCTGAGGCAATCTTGGCCTGAACCAACTCGATGGCTTCGGCCTCAGTGACGCTCAGGGGTGTCATTGGGGCGGTGATGCTCGCAAACGTCTTATCCCACTGCACATAGGGCCCAAATCGACCGAAGTTGGCACGCAGCGGCTTGCCTTCGTAGGTGCCTACGACTCGGGGGAGTCGCAAGAGCTCAAGGGCGTCGGGTAGCGTGATTTTGTCGAGGGTAAACGGTTCGGGGATTCCGACGAATTTGGCGTCTGCCTCATCGCCGTCGCCGCCGCCGAGCATGACTACAGGGCCAAATCGGGCAAGGCGCGCAGAAACTTGGCGTCCGCTTTCGGGATGGGTCCCAAGCACGCGGATCGAACGAACGCGCTCGCTCTCTTCAGACTGCGTGACCAGCGGGTGGAATTTGGAGTAGAAGTCGCCTAAAATGGTCTGCCATTCGGCGCGGCCCTCGGCCACTTCGTCAAATTGGGCCTCCATCTTGGCGGTGAACGAATAGTCCATAACCCCTCCAAAGTGGGCGACGAGGTAGTCGGTCACTAGGTTGCCGATGTCGGTGGGCACGAGGCGGCCCTTGTCGGAACCGAATTTTTCTTCGCGCTGCGCCCAGTTCCACTGGCTTCCGCCGGTCCATTCGGCAAAGGCCACGTGGCGAACCTCGCCTTCTCGCACTCCCTTGGCGACGTAGCCGCGCTTCTGGATGGTCGAAATAGTTGGAGCGTAGGTCGACGGGCGGCCAATACCCTCTTCTTCAAGAGATTTGACCAAGGTGGCTTCGGTGAAGCGCCCTGGAGGGCGCGTGAAGCGCTGCGTGGCCATGGCACTGCGGAGTTCCACCGCGTCGCCCTGCTTGAGCGGCGGAAGCATTCCGGCCTCGTCCTCTTCTTCGTCCACACCTTCGCGGTACACCTTGAGGAATCCCTCAAAGGCAATCATTTCGCCGCGGGCGATGAACTCAGCCGCGGAATTGCTCAAGTGCGCCACCGTGCGGTCGATCTGGGCGTCGGCCATTTGGCTGGCAAGGGTGCGCTTCCAGATAAGTTCGTAGAGTTTTTTCTCGGCGGCATCGCCACCGGCGGACTTCACCATCATGTTGGTCGGGCGAATGGCTTCGTGCGCCTCTTGGGCTCCGGCGCTCTTGGTGGTGTAACGGCGGGTTTGAGCGAAGTTGGCTCCGTACATCTCGGTGATGGCGCTGCGGGCGCCGTTGACGGCTTCGTCCGACAGGTTCACCGAGTCGGTACGCATGTAGGTGATGTGTCCGTTCTCGTAGAGTTTTTGTGCCAGGCTCATGGTGCGGCTCACGGCCATTCCGAGCTTGCGCGACGCCTCTTGCTGCAGGGTTGAGGTGGTAAACGGAGCCGCCGGCTTGCGCGGCGCCGTCTTCTGCTCGAGGGTACGGACGCCAAATCCGCCGAGGGCAAGTGCTGCGGCAAGTGCATTAACTGCGGCCTGGTCGGTGAGGTTGCCGTGGTATTCGGCGCTGAATCCGGCTCCGTTCGGAGCCGCAAAGCGGCCCTCCATGCGAAAGTCGATGTCTGAAACAAACTGCTCAATGGCCCGCTCGCGCTCGACAATCATGCGCACCGCCACGGACTGCACCCGGCCGGCGCTGAGTCCGGTGCGGACCTTTTTCCAGAGTACCGGTGAAAGCTCAAAGCCCACGAGGCGGTCGAGCACCCGGCGTGCCTGCTGGGCATTCACCAAGTTCATGTCGATGTGGCGCGGGTTGTCCACGGCCTTCAAAATGGCCGTTTTGGTGATTTCGTGAAAGACGATGCGCTTGGTTTTGCTCATGTCGAGGTCAAGCGCCTCGGCAAGGTGCCACGAAATGGCTTCTCCCTCGCGGTCCTCATCACTCGCGAGCCAGACGGTCTCCGCGGTCTTGGCAAGCTTGCGGAGTTGGGCCACCACATCCTTTTTGTCGTCGCTGACCACGTACTCGGGGGCGAAGTTTTTGGCAACGTCGATTCCGATTCCGCGTTCAGGTAAATCGCGAATGTGCCCAAAGCTAGAACGCACGGTGAAGGCGCTCCCGAGGTATTTTTCAATGGTCTTCGCTTTGGCAGGCGATTCGACGATGACGAGGTTTTGGGACATGAGCAGAGTTTTACGCGTACAAAGTAACGCTCGGAATTTCGGCTAAGCATTTAAAAATTGGGGCTGACATTTTGTCGCGTTAGCTCGGACGTAGTCCGTATTTTTGCATCATGTCCAAAATTCCAGAAATCGAACGTGCCCCGCTCGGCGAAGAGCGCCAAGGTGAAGTCATGATCCGCGAAGGCCTGGGTCAGGGCAAGAAGCTCTACCTCGAGTCCTACGGGTGCCAGATGAATTTTTCGGACAGCGAGATCGTCGCATCCATCCTTCAAAAGGACGGGTACGAGACCACGAACAACCTCGAGGAGGCCGATTTGGTGCTGCTGAATACCTGCTCGATTCGCGAAAAGGCTGAGCAGACCGTGCGCAACCGCCTCGATCAGTTCAATACACTCAAGGCCAAGAATCCCGAGCTCAAGATTGGCGTTCTGGGCTGCATGGCTGAGCGCGTCCGCGAGAAGTTTTTTGACGAAGAAAAGCTCGTCGACCTCGTGGTGGGCCCCGACGCCTACCGCGACCTGCCCAACCTGCTCGAGGAACTCGATGGGGGGCGCAAGGCCGTCAACGTCATCTTGAGCAAAGAAGAGACGTACCACGACATCGAACCGGTGCGCCTTGGCGGAAACGGCATCACCGCCTTTGTGAGCATCACCCGCGGCTGCGACAATATGTGTACGTTCTGTGTGGTTCCGTTTACCCGCGGACGCGAGCGGAGCCGCGACCCGCAGACCATCGTCGAGGAGGTAACGCAGTTGTGGAACGACGGCTACCAAGAGGTTACGCTGCTCGGGCAAAACGTCGATTCGTACCTGTGGTACGGGGGCGGACTCAAAAAAGACTTTAGCAAAGCAAGCCCGATGGCGCAGGCCACCGCGGTACATTTTGCAGACCTTTTGCACCTTGTGGCGCAGGCGGTTCCCGACATGCGCATTCGCTTCTCGACCAGCAATCCGCAGGATATGAAGGACGAGGTGCTGCACGCCATTGCCGCACACCCCAACATTTGTAAGTACATCCACCTGCCGGTACAGAGTGGATCCTCGCGCATCCTCAAAGAGATGAACCGCGGCCACAACCGCGAAGAGTACTTCGAGCTGATTGACCGCATTCGCCGGATTATTCCGGGCTGTGGCCTCAGCCAGGACATGATTGCGGGATTCCCCGGCGAAACCGAAGAGGACCATCAGGATACGCTGAGCCTCATGGAGTACGTTAAGTACGACTTTGGGTACATGTTCGCATATTCCGAGCGTCCGAATACGTTTGCGGCCCGCAAGATGGAGGACAATGTTCCGCTCGAAGTGAAAAAGCGCCGACTCAGCGAGATCATCGCGCTGCAGCAAAAGCACAGCGCCGAGCGCACCGCCGCCTATGTCGGGCAAACACTTGAAGTGCTGGTGGAGGGCCGATCGAAGCGCAGCGAAGACGATTTGTTTGGCCGCACGACCCACAATACGGTGGTGGTGTTTCCGCGCGAAGACTACCGCGCCGGGGAATGGGTCAACGTACATATTGAACGAAGTACCCCTGCAACCCTTTTGGGCAAAGCGGTTGGGTATGCACGACCCCCGCGCCGATGAAAACGTTTGCAACCACCCTTTTGCTCGCGTTGGCCCTCGCGGCCGGAGCCCAAACGCGCCTCCCCGACGGGAGCGTGCAGGATTTGACCTTGGAGCTCGGCGTGCGTGCTGAGGCCATTAAGCAGTCCGGAATCTTGCGACTCTGCGTGGCTAAAGAGGGCCAGTGCATTGAGAACTTGACGCTCGGATTCACCGTTCGCATCTACGACGTCAAGGGCGTGGAGGTGTGGAATTCGATGTGGACGGGCCGCAGCTTGGACTTGAAGTTTAAAAAACCGGTTCCGACTGCGCACAAAGTAGTGGTCGAGGCGACGTCGGCTCAGGTGGTGAACAAGCTCACGGGCAACCCCATTAGTACGGGCAAGCCCCTCAAACTCGAATTTGTAGTCGAATGACGGTTCAAGAGGTAAAGCAGCGTTTTGGCATCATCGGGACCCAGTCGGCGCTCGACCGCGCGGTATTTAAGGCGGTTCAGGTGGCGGCGACTGACATTTCGGTGCTAGTGACCGGCGAGAGTGGGGTGGGTAAGGAGAACATTCCGAAGATCATACATCACCTATCGCACCGCAAGCATGCTCCGCTGGTGGCGGTGAACTGCGGGGCGATCCCCGAGGGAACCATTGATTCAGAGCTTTTTGGCCACGAAAAGGGCGCCTTCACCGGGGCCGCCGGCGCGCGCAAGGGCTACTTTGAAGAGGCCGACGGCGGAACCATTTTTCTCGACGAGGTCGGCGAGCTACCCCTCGGTACTCAGGTGCGCTTGCTTCGCGTGCTCGAAACCGGTGAATTCATCAAGGTCGGTTCGTCCAAGGCTCAGAAGGTGAACGTGCGCGTAGTTGGTGCCACGAACGTCGACATGCTTGAAAAAATCGACAAAGGCCAGTTTCGCGAGGATCTCTACTACCGCCTCAACACGGTCGAGATTTCGCTTCCGCCGCTGCGCGAGCGCAAGGGCGACATTCACCTGCTCTTTCGCAAGTTTGCGCAGGACTTTTCGCAGAAGTACCGGGTTCCGGCCGTGCGCCTTTCGGACGAGGCCGTGCGCGTCCTCGAAACCTACCGATGGCCCGGAAACATTCGCCAGCTGCGGAACCTCGTCGAGCAACTCTGTGTAGTTGAAAGCGACCGCGAAATCAACGCCGAGGTGCTGCGCCAGTACATTCCTGAGATTGACCGCCGCAGCGTGCCTGCTCGCCGCGACGATGCCCTGTCGCAGTCTGAGTTTCAGACCGAGCGCGAGATATTGTACAAGGTCTTGTTTGACATGCGCAACGACCTCAACAACCTCAAGCAGGTGGTAGCCGGCTTTGCGGGCGGAAGCTTCCAAGCCCCCCAAGCGCAGCCTACTGAGGCGTCGCTCCCCGTGCTTCGCCACAGCGAACCGGCCTCGAATCCGGAGGTTCCGCGCTACATGGACCTGCCCCAGGACGACGACGAAGAGACATTGGACGTGGATTCAGCGGTTGAGCCCGACGAGCGCCTGTCGCTGCTGGATTTGGAGCTTGAAACCATTCGCCGCGTACTCGAGCGCCATAAGGGTCGCCGCAAAAACGCAGCAGCCGAGCTCGGCATCAGCGAGCGCACATTGTACCGCAAAATCAAGCAATTCGGCCTGGACTAATGCGGAATCTGCTCGTTGCGCTGGTCGTACTGCTCGCTGCCTCATGTAAAGGAGGTTACTCATTTACCGGAGGTGACGTGGGCAACGCCAAAACACTGAGCGTTACGGCCTTTGGAAACACTTCGGACCTCGTGAATCCGATGCTCGCCCAGCGCTTCACCACTGAGCTTCAGTCGGTTATGGTGCGCCAGACTCCGCTCTCGCTAGTGGGCCGCGACGGCGACTTGCAGTTTGGCGGAGCCATCGTCGAGTACAGCGTCCGCTCTGAGGCCCCCGCCGCCAACGACCAAGTAGCGCAAAGCCGCCTGAGCATGAGTGTCGAAGTCGAGTTCGTGAACACCCTTGACGACAAAAAATCGTTCACCCAGCGCTTTTCGGCGTTTCGGAACTTTCCCGCGTCCACCGACCTGCGCAGTGTCGAGGACGCCCTCGTCGAAGAGATGGTGAGCGAGTTGAGCGACAAAATCTTTAACCGAGCTCTCGTTCAATGGTAGCCGCAGACGTACAACGCCTCGAGGCCCTGTGGGCGGATCCGTCACGGGTCGCGGCGTCAGACATGCCCTGGCTATCGGGCTTGGTCGAGGCGAATCCTGCTGCGGTTCCACTTTGGTGGCTCTACCTGCGTGCGGTTCAAAAGGCGGAATCTCCTCAATTCACCCAAGTCCTGCACCGCTGCGCGGCCCTGAGCCCCAACCGAGCAGCGCTCATGGCTTGGGTCGAAGAACCCTTGCAGCCGGTGGCTTCGGGCGAAGTCGTTTCTAGCACCCAAGTTTCTAGTGACTTGTCTCTGGTTTCTTCGGTTTCTCGTGAACTGGTTTCTGGTGATTCATCTGTTGTTATCGATCAAGAGCCACAAGAAACGAGTAACGAGGAACCGCAAGAAACGAGTAACGAGGAACCGCAAGTAGCGAGTAACGAGAAACCAGCGGCAGTTGAGCAACCACAAGAAACGAGTAACGAGAAACCAGCGTCAGCAGAAAAAGAGCTGCCTACCCGCCCCGAACCCAAGGCCACCAATGCGGCCACATTGAATTTGGATGCATTGCCAGAACGAGTGCGCGAACAAATTCTCCGCGCTCGAGCTGCTCGTGCCCAGCTGACCGGGCTTGGATTTGGTTCTGCGCCAAGCGCGCCCAAGGTTGAGCCAGTTGCTGTGGTTTTGCCCAAGGTTGAGCCAGTGCAGGTCGTACCTGAGCCAGTGGTTCCAGCGCCGGAACCTAAACCTGTTGCGCCTGCTGTGCGCACCTTGGAACCAGCCGCGAAGAAGCCTAAGCAACAGACCGCTCAAGCGAGCCAAGTGGCGAACGAGCCAACCTCGCCAACCCTGCCAGACTCGCCGACCCTGCCAGCCTCGCCGACCCTGCCAGACTCGCCAACCCTGCCAGCCTCGCCAACAATCCTCAGCCCCTTTGCGCAATTCGTTGTCAACCTAGAGGCGTCCAATATCGCCAAAGGAGAAGAGCTTATTGACCAGTTTCTCTCCGTAAACCCTCGGATTAGTAAAATGGCAAAGGATGCTCCTGCACCGGTGGTCCGCACAGAGCCCGATGCGCAGGTGACCGGCCTTGTGACAGAGACATTGGCCCGCATGTATGCCGAACAAGGGCACATCGCCAAGGCAATTCAGGCGTACGAAATTTTAAAGCTCCGAGTTCCCGAGAAAAGTTCGATATTTGCCGCCCGCATTGAAGCGCTTAAAACCAAATAAATTAGAAGACTATGACTTCGTTGTTTATGATTCTTATCGCCGTAGTCAGCATCCTGCTCATGCTGGTGGTGCTCGTTCAAAGCCCTAAAAGTTCGGGCATGGGCGCGAGTTTTGGTGGCGGCGCGACCTCAATGATGGGCGGTGTCAAGCGCACTGCGGACTTTTTGGAGCGCGCAACATGGGCATTGGCGATTGCACTCTTCGCGTTGGTGCTTTTGGTAAACATGCTGAATCCAGGGGCGGCCTCAACTTCGGCTCCGGAATCTGCAATGGAAGAAGTGCTCGACGATGCGCCACAGGCTCCTGTTCAAACTCCAGCACAGCCTTCAGTTACCGACCTTCCTGAGTCGGCGGAGTAATTCCACTTCTGACAAAATTTCGCAAGGGCGCTGACATAATGTCGCGCCCTTTGTGCTTTTAGTCCCTTGGCACGACCTGTGCAACGTGAGGTGCGAACTCCGAAGAGGGGTTTGTAACTACGAATAACCAAACTAGAATAGACACTATGGCTGATTTGACCATTCGTCCACTGGCTGACCGGGTGATTGTTGAGCCCGCGGCGGCAGAGACCAAGACGGCTTCGGGCATCATCATCCCCGACACCGCACAAGAGAAGCCCCAGCGCGGAATCGTTCGCGCGGTGGGCAACGGCAAAAAGGATGAGCCGATGACCGTCAAAGTTGGGGACACGGTGCTGTACGCGAAGTACGCCGGTTCCGAAATTAAGTACGAAGGCACGGACTACCTCATCATGCGTGAGTCCGACATTTTAGCAATTATCTAATCCGAAGAAACCATGAGTGCAAAAGATATCAAGTTTGACGTAGCCGCCCGCGACGGAATGCGCGCTGGCGTCGATGCCCTGGCCAATGCGGTTAAGGTGACCCTCGGCCCCAAAGGCCGCAACGTAATCATTGAAAAGTCGTTCGGAGCTCCGCACGTGACCAAAGACGGTGTGACCGTTGCCAAAGAGATTACGCTCGAAGACAAGATTCAGAACCTCGGCGCCCAGATGGTGAAAGAGGTTGCGAGCAAGACGGCCGACATCGCCGGCGATGGAACTACCACCGCTACCGTGCTTGCCCAAGCCATCGTGAGCCAAGGTCACAAGAACGTGGCTGCAGGTGCGAATCCGATGGACCTCAAGCGCGGAATCGACAAGGCCGTTGCAGTTGTCGTTGAAAACCTGCGCAGCCAATCGCAAGAAGTGGGCGACAACAACCAAAAAGTGGAGCAGGTTGCCACGATTTCGGCCAACAACGACCCCGCAATTGGTGCCCTTATCGCCGAGGCCATGGCCAAGGTGAAAAAAGAAGGTGTCATCACCGTCGAAGAAGCCAAGGGAACCGAAACTTACGTCGACGTCGTTGAGGGAATGCAGTTTGACCGCGGATACCTGTCGGCCTACTTCGTGACCAACACCGAGAAGATGGTGGCTGACCTTGAGCGTCCGTTCATCTTGATCTACGACAAGAAGATCAGCAGCATGAAGGAACTGCTTCCTGTGCTCGAGCCCGTAGCTCAGACCGGAAAGCCTTTACTTATCATCGCTGAAGACGTGGACGGCGAAGCTCTTGGAACCCTCGTGGTCAACAAGATCCGTGGCGCGCTGAAAATCGCGGCCGTGAAGGCTCCTGGATTCGGCGACCGCCGCAAGGCCATGCTCGAAGACATCGCGATCCTGACCGGCGGAACCGTCATCAGCGAAGAGCGCGGGTTCAAGCTTGAAAACGCCACGATGGACATGCTCGGAACCGCCGAGAAGGTGACCATCGACAAAGACAACACGACCATCGTGAACGGAGCCGGAAGCGCCGAGGACATTCAAGCCCGCGTGCACCAGATCAAGGCCCAGATCGAGACCACTACAAGCGACTACGACCGCGAGAAGCTCCAGGAGCGCCTTGCGAAGTTAGCGGGTGGCGTGGCTGTGCTCTACGTGGGTGCCGCCTCAGAAGTTGAGATGAAAGAGAAAAAGGACCGCGTCGACGATGCGCTTGCCGCTACCCGCGCAGCCATCGAAGAAGGTATTGTTCCGGGCGGAGGCGTCGCGCTGGTGCGCGCCACCGAGGCTCTGGCCAACCTTGAAGGCGCCAACTTCGACGAGACGACCGGGATCAAGATCATCGCACGTGCGATCGAAGAGCCCCTTCGCGTCATCGTAGGCAACGCTGGCCTTGAAGGCTCGGTAATCGTTGCCAAGGTGAAAGAAGGCAAGGGAGACTTCGGCTTCAATGCAAAGACCGAAGAGTACTGCTCGATGTACGAAGCCGGCATCATCGATCCAACCAAGGTGACCCGTGTGGCGCTAGAGAACGCAGCTTCGGTTGCTTCACTGCTCCTCACCACTGAGGCGACGATCGTCGAGCTGCCCAAGAAAGAGGCTCCGATGCCTCCGATGGGTGGCGGAATGGACGGTATGATGTAATCAACCGCTCCGTGTGAGTTAAGAGAGGCCGCCCTGGGGAAACTTGGGGCGGCTTTTTTTGGCTCGTTGGCTCGTTGGCTCGTTGGCTCGTTGGCTCGGTTGGCTCG
>CBFHNK010000038.1:0-15563 GCA_965657195.1 uncultured Schleiferiaceae bacterium | reverse complement strand
TAACCTTGCTAACGAGCTAACCTTGCTAACGAGCTAACCTCGCCAAGAGCCAACGAGCCAACGAGCCAATCTCAGCCAACCTTGCTAACGAGCCAATCTCAGCCAACCTTGCTAACGAGCCATTCTCAGCCAGCCTTGCCGTAGAGCCACGCCTCCGCATTCTGCCGCAGCACCTTGGTCTTCACCGCGTCCGACCAGGGCATGCTCCGCACCAAATCGCCCGGAACCGCCTCACCCAATGGGTAGGGGTAGTCAGAACCCACCGCAATTTTGTCTTCGCCGACCAGGCGCAGCAAGTTGGCCAAGTCGTGTGGGTCGTGCACGAGGCTGTCGACCCAAAACTTGCCGAGGTATTCGGTAGGCGGAACCGCGTTGTCCACGGCCACCAAGTCGGGTCGAACGTCAAAGCCGTGCTGGATGCGGCCGAGGGTGGCGGGAAACGACCCACCGCCGTGGGCGATGGCCACCCGCAGCGAGGGGAGCCGCTCGAACACCCCACCAAAAATGAGCGAACACAGCGCGCGGCTGGACTCGGCGGGCATTCCCACGAGCCACGGAAGCCAGTAGCGCTTCATGTCGTCGCTGCCCATCATGTCCCAGGGATGCACAAAAAGGGCGAGGCCGCGGCGTGCCACTTCTTCAAAAATGGGAAAAAACGCGGGGTCGTCAAGGTTGCGCTGGTTGATGTTCGAACCGATTTGCACTCCGCGCAGCCCGAGGCGCTCAAAGCGGTCGAG
The DNA here is from genome assembly GCA_965657195.1 of uncultured Schleiferiaceae bacterium. Lineage (GTDB taxonomy): Bacteria > Bacteroidota > Bacteroidia > Flavobacteriales > Schleiferiaceae > TMED14. The sequence continues at coordinate 14,826 of CBFHNK010000038.1, read as the reverse complement.
TTCGCGCAGGGCGAGGTTGGTGTCCTGCATGGGCAAGGTTCCGAGGCCCTCAAAACGAGTGGGGTTGCCGGCCACGACTTCGGCGAGGTGGTCGTTAAGAAATTCCGCCACCGCGGCGCCGTCGCGACCCGGAGTCCAGTAACTGAACATGACGGGGACAGTTGAAAGCACTTGGACGCCCACCCCGTGGCGGTCGCAGTCGTGGATTCGCGCGGCAGGATCCCAGTTGTTGGCCTCGATTTCGCGAAAGAGCACGTCGTCCTTCATCATGCGCGCGCAGCCCGGGCAGTGGTGCTCGAGGCGAATGAATCCACCGTAGCCAAAACGCTCCGCAAAATGAGGTATGTGCTCGGGAATCAGGTGGGTATGAATGTCAATGGGCGCGGGAAGCGAATTCATGCGAAGGATTGCATCTAGGGTGTCCTGCGAAGATAGGGAGCGCCCTAACTTTGCACCCGCTATGTGCGGCATTGCCCTCCTGCGTCTGCGCAAACCCCTTGACCACTACCTCGACGAGCACGGGACGGCCCTTTACGGCCTGAACAAAATGGTGCTCATGATGGAAAAGCAGCACAACCGCGGCCAAGACGGCGCGGGACTTGCCGGCGTCAAGCTTGACATGCCCCCCGGTCAGCGCTACATCAGCCGCTACCGCTCGACCGACCCCAAGCCGATTCAGGACATCTTTACGCGCATTCAAAACCGCATCGAAGAGCGCCTCGACGGCAAGCCCGAGCGCCTCAAGGACGCCGCCTGGGTCAAAGAGAACGTGGCCTTCGCCTGCGACGTCTACCTGGGCCACCTGCGCTACGGAACCTACGGCGGCAACAGCATCGAGGCCTGCCACCCCTTCTTGCGGCAGTCCAACTACATGAGCCGCAACCTCTTGGTCGCCGGCAACTTCAATATGACCAACGTCGACGAACTGTTCAACGAGCTCGTCAACCTCGGCCAGCACCCCAAAGAGAAGGCCGACACCGTGACGGTGATGGAAAAAATTGGGCACTTTCTCGACAAAGAAAACCGCCGCCTGCACCAAATCGCCAAAGACGAATTGGGCCTCAACAAAATGGAGCGCAGCCGCTATCAGGCGAACCACCTGGACATGCCGCGCGTGCTCGAGAAGGCCAGCCGCGACTGGGACGGCGGGTACGCCATGGGCGGAATCATCGGCCAAGGCGACGCCTTCTTGGTGCGCGACCCGCACGGAATCCGTCCCGCCTTCTACTTCGTCAACGACGAGGTAGCGGTAGTGGCCTCAGAGCGCCCCGTGATCCAGACCGCCTTTGGCGTGTCGGCTGACGAAGTGCACGAGGTTCCGCCCGGGCACATAGTGTGGATTCGCCGCAACGGCGACGTTTCGGTCGAGCCCGTGCGCCCCGCCGCGCCCCGCGCCGCCTGCAGCTTTGAGCGCATCTACTTTTCGCGCGCCAACGACGGCGAAATCTACCGCGAACGCATCGAGCTCGGACGCCGACTGACCGACCGCGTCATGGCTGCCGCCGGAGGCGACTTTGACCGAACCGTGTTCAGTTTTATTCCGAACACCGCCGAAATCGCCTTCTACGGACTCGTCAAGGGCGCCGAAGACGCGCTGAAGCGCCAAAAGTCCGCCCAACTCATCGCCAAAGGCAGTGCGATCACGCCCGCCGACATTGAGCAGGTGATGAGTGCACGTCCGCGTGTCGAGAAAATCGCCTGGAAGGACGTCAAGCTGCGCACCTTCATCACCGAGGATTCCAGCCGCAACGATATGGTGGCGCACGTCTACGACTCCACCTACGGCATCGTGCAGCCCGACGACAGCATTGTGGCCCTCGACGACAGCATTGTGCGCGGAACCACGCTCAAGCAGAGCATTTTGCGCATGCTGGACCGCCTGAATCCCAAGCGCATCGTCGTGGTGAGCTCGGCGCCGCAGATTCGCTACCCCGACTGCTACGGCATCGACATGGCCAAGATGGGCGACTTCATCGCTTTTCAGGCGGCCGTTTCCCTGCTGCGCGAACGCGGAATGGATTCGGTCCTCGACCAAGCCTACGCGTCGGCCAAAGCCGAATTGACCAAGCCCATGTCCGAGCAGCGCAACGCCGTACAGGCCGTGTACGCCCCGTTCACCGACGAAGAGCTCAGCGACCGCATCGCCCAGCTGCTGACCCCTGCCGGAACCCGCGCCGAAGTCAAAGTCGTCTACCAAACGGTGGCCGACCTGCACGAGGCCTGCCCCGATTCCCCCGGCGACTGGTACTTTACCGGCAACTACCCGACTCCGGGCGGAACCCGCGTCGCCAACCGCGCCTTCGTGAACTACATGGAGGGCAAGACGGGTCGGGCGTACTGAACCACTACCCGCTTCGCGGGTTACCTTGAACACAGCTCAACCCGCTGAACTCATGAAAATCTACACCAAAACCGGCGACGCCGGCCAAACCGGACTGTTTAGCGGCACGCGCATCGCCAAGTACGACCTGCGCCTGCACGCCTATGGAACGCTCGACGAGCTCAACAGCCATTTGGGGCTGCTGCGCGACCAAATTCCGGCCGAATGGGACGCCGTGCGTGCCGAACTCGCCCAGGTCCAAAGCGACCTGTTTGCCTTGGGGTCGCACATGGCCAACGACCTCCCCGAGATGGTGGCCCGCCTGCCGCACATTGACCCTGCGTGGATTGCGCGCCTCGAGGCGGCCATCGACCGCATGGACCTCGACCTTGAGCCGATGCGCAACTTTCTGCTTCCGGGCGGACACGTGCTCGTGAGCCAGTGCCACGTGGTGCGCACCGTGGCCCGCCGGGCCGAGCGCTGGGTGGTGCAGCTGGTCGACCAACTGGGGGCCGACGACGTGCCGCTGCCCGAGCCGACGGTGGCCTATTTGAACCGTTTAAGCGACTACGCGTTTACCCTTTCAAGGTGGCTGGGCAAGCAGCTGAACGCACCCGAAATCCCCTGGATTTCAAAGGCATAAAAAATTGCTTGTACGGCTCCGAAAAAAAATTATTTTTGCGCCATGTATTGGACCCTCGAACTCGCCTCGTACCTAAGCGACGCCCCCTGGCCCGCGACCAAGGACGAACTCATTGACTACGCCATCCGCACGGGGGCTCCGCTTGAGGTCGTGGAAAACCTGCAAGCGGTTGAAGAAGAAGAAGCCGAAATCTACGAGTCCATCGAAGATATTTGGCCCGACTACCCTTCGGACGAAGACTTCCTCTGGAACGAGGAAGAGTACTGATTTTCAGGCCAAGCAGACAGTCTGTCTGCCCACGCTTCGGTGGCACAGAGGTTGTACCTTTGGCGACCTATGCTCGACAAGATTTTAAAGGTTTTTTTGGGTGATCCCTCGCAGCGCACGCTCAAGGAGATCCAACCCTACATCGACCAAGTCCACGCCGCCGAACAGACGCTGTCCGGCCTGACCGACTACGAACTACGCGCTGAAACGGATGGGTTCCGCGCGCGACTCCGCACCGAAACCGAAGCGAAGGCCGCCGAGCGCGACCAGCTTCGCCTTCAGGCCGAATCCGAGCTTGACGTCGACGCCAAAGAGGCCCTGTACCGCCAAATCGACAGCCTCGATAAAGACATTTTGGCCGAAGAAGAGCGGATTTTGCTCGAAATTCTTCCGCGGGCCTATGCCGTGCTTCGCGAAACGGCGCGTCGCTTGTCAGAGCGTCCGCTGCGCGTTCCGGCCCAAGACTGGGACCGCGAACTTGCTGGACGCCTTGACGCCGTCCGCATCGAGGGCGACACCGCCGTGTGGAACAACACTTGGTCTGCCGCCGGCAATCCCATCACCTGGAACATGGTACACTACGACGTGCAGCTTTTTGGCGGCGTCGTGCTGCACAAAGGGCGTATCGCCGAAATGGCCACGGGTGAGGGTAAAACCTTGGTCGCGACCCTTCCCGTCTACCTGAACGCCTTGAGCGGACGTGGCGTGCACCTGGTCACCGTCAATGACTACCTGTCGAAGCGCGACTCAGAGTGGATGGGTCCCCTCTACCAGTTTCACGGCCTGAGCGTCGACTGCATCGACAAGCACCGCCCCAACACCGAACCGCGCCGCAAGGCCTACTTGGCCGACATTACCTTCGGAACCAACAACGAATTCGGTTTTGACTACCTGCGCGACAACATGGCGCGCGAAACCGCCGAGCTCGTGCAGCGCGGCCACCACTACGCCATCGTCGACGAAGTCGACTCCGTCTTGATTGACGATGCGCGGACTCCGCTCATCATCAGCGGCCCCACACCCAATGGCGACCAGCAAGAGTTTGCATCACTCAAGGACTACGTGGTGGCGCTGGTCAACCAGCAAAAGACCGTTGCCCAAGACGCCCTAACCAAGGCCAAAGAGGCACTCGCCGCCGGAGACAAGACTGAGGCCGGATTCCAGCTGCTGCGCTCGCACCGCGCCCTGCCCAAGAACAAAGCCCTTATCAAGTTCCTGTCTGAGGACGGCGTCAAGGCCCTGCTGCAAAAGACCGAAGGCGTCTACCTGCAGGACCAAGGCAAGGAGATGAAGAAGATCGACGAAGCCCTGTACTTCACGATCGAAGAGAAGCACAACCAAGTCAACCTCACCAACTTGGGTCTGGGGTACTTGGCCGAGCAGACCAGCACCGACTTCTTCGTGCTTCCGGTGATTTCGGTCGAGCTCGACCGCATCGAGAAAGCCCACGACGACGTGGCCGAACGTGCCGCCCGCAAGGACCAGCTCATGCGCGAGTACCGCGCCAAGAGCGAGCGCATCCACAGCATGAACCAGCTCCTGAAGGCGTACTCACTCTTTGAAAAAGACGTGGAATACGTCGTCATGGACGGCAAGGTCAAAATCGTGGACGAGCAAACCGGCCGCATCATGGACGGACGACGCTACTCCGACGGACTCCACCAAGCGATTGAGGCCAAAGAGGGCGTGACCATTGAGGCCGCCACGCAGACCTACGCGACGATCACGCTGCAGAACTACTTCCGCATGTACCACAAGCTTTCGGGCATGACGGGTACGGCCGAAACCGAAGCGGGCGAATTCTGGGAGATTTACAAGCTAGAGGTGACGGTGATTCCGACCAACGTGCCCGCCAAGCGCGACGACCGCAACGACTTGGTATTCAAGACCAAACGCGAGAAGTACAACGCCGTCATCGACGAAATCGAGAAGCTGCGCAACGCCGGCCGCCCCGTGCTCGTCGGTACGACCTCGGTCGAAATCTCTGAGCTGCTCAGCCGCACGCTGAACATCCGCAAGATTCCGCACCAAGTACTGAACGCCAAGCTGCACCAAAAGGAGGCCGACATCGTCGCCGAAGCCGGGCGTCCCGGAACCGTGACCATCGCCACCAACATGGCCGGCCGCGGAACCGACATCAAGCTGACCGCCGAGGCTAAGGCCGCGGGCGGACTCGCCATCATCGGAACCGAGCGCCACGACTCACGCCGCGTCGACCGCCAGCTGCGCGGACGCGCCGGCCGCCAAGGCGACCCCGGATCGTCGCAGTTCTTTGTTTCGCTCGAAGACAACCTCATGCGCCTCTTCGGATCCGAGCGCATCGCCAGCCTGATGGACCGCATGGGCCACAAAGAAGGCGACGTGATCGAGCACTCGATGGTCACTAAGAGCATCGAGCGCGCCCAAAAGAAGGTCGAAGAGAACAACTTCGGCAGCCGCAAGCGCCTGCTCGAGTACGACGACGTGATGAACGCGCAGCGCAGCGGAATCTACCGCCGCCGCCGCAATGCACTTTCGGGTGAGCGCCTCGCCCTGGACCTCGCCAACAGCGTATACGACGCTGCCGAGGCTCTTGTGGGCGGAACCAAGCCCAGCCGTGACTTCGGTGCCTACGAGCTTGGATGCTTCGAAACCTTTGCCATGGCGACCCCTGTGGATTCCGCCGAGTTCGAACGCCTTTCGGCCACCGACCTCACGCAAAAAACCTATGCCGCCGCCCAGGCTGCCTACCGCGCCAAGTGCGACCGCATCGCGGGCCAAGCCCTACCGGTCCTCGAGAACGTGCTTCGCGAGCAAGGGGGTCAGTTCCAAAACATTTTAGTTCCGTTTACCGACGGAATTAAGTCGATCCAGATTCCGACCAACCTGCAGCGCGGCGTCGAAACCCGCGGCCAGTCGCTCACGACCGACCTCGAAAAGGCCATCGTGCTAAGCATGATCGACGAGCACTGGAAGGAGCACCTGCGCAACATGGACGACCTGCGCCAAAACGTTCAGGGAGCCGTCTACGAGCAAAAAGACCCGCTCCTCGTGTACAAGCACGAGTCGTTCAAGCTCTTCAAGGACATGGTCGACGAAATGAATTCAAGCATCCTCGGATTCCTCTTTCGTGCCGGCCTTCCTCAAGCCGAGCCCGGCCAAGCTCCCGTGCGCCAAGCACCTGCAGCCCCCGCTCGTCCGGCCCAGCAACTGACCACTTCTGGCCCTGGCGCCGAAGAGGCTCCCGCCGCGCGCGGAACCGCTTCACGCTCCGCCACGCCCCCGCCGGCCGCTGCCCCCAAGCAGGCCCCCGCGGTGAGCAGCAAGAAGTACGGACGCAACGACCAAGTCACCATCGTCAACCTCATGACCGGCGAGCAAAAGCAGGTCAAGTTCAAGGTTGCCGAACCGCTGCTGGCGCAGGGGTGGCAAATCCTTCAATAGCAAGGTTGGCTCGTTGGTGAGGTTGGCGAGGTTAGCTCGTTAGCCAATTAGCAAGGTTGGCCAGGTCAGCTCGTTGGCTAATTAGCAAGACTGGCTGAGATTGGCGAGGTTAGCTCGTTGGCTCATTAGCAAGATTGGCTGAGATTGGCGAGGTTGGCTCGTTGGCTCATTAGCAAGATTGGCGAGGTTGGCTCGTTGGCCAATTGGCGAGGTTGCGAGGTTAGCTTGTCTGTGAGCTCTACGTTAAGCGGGGTCAAGGCTTTAATCATTGGACTGTGAGCCCCTTCGGTGAGCTTACTTATGAGTGCGTTGATGGACCGCTTCAACTGTTCGATGTCGGCAAAATGCCGGTCCGGAATTTCGAGTGCTGGATAAATCTTTCGGGCAATGTGAAGCGCAGCGCCAACCTCATCGAGGGACCCGCGTGCGATCCGCAAAAAATGCGCAAATTCCTTGCGCGAACCCCGACCGTTGCCTTCACTAATATTGAGCGCTACGGACAGCGATGCGCGTAGCAGCTGCTCCCGCAGATAGCGATCTCGAAACAAGCTATGGTGTTCAAGCAGCTTGTGCAGATCAACAAATAAGTCACTAGCCCGTTGCCAAATTGTGAGGTCTAAATAGGATTTCATTTGACAAACCTATTTAGACTATTTTACATAAACATTTTAAAATGAATAATATGCAAAAATAATTTGCTCACTTTGAGCCACCAAGGGATTGGGCAAAATCACCAAATCCTGCAAACATTTCAAACGGCTAAAGGGCTTTGAGCCAACCTCGCACGACCTTGTCGGCTGGCCAAGCACGCTAACGAGCTAATCTCAGCTAACCTTGCTAACCTCGCCAACCTTGCTAGCCTTGCTAACCTCGCCAACCCTGCTAACCTTGCTAACCTCGCCAACCTTGCTAGCCTTGCCAACTAGCTAACCTCGCTAACAAGCTCCTTGTGAACCTCCACAAACGCCCGTACCGCCTTGTCGATGTGTTCGGGCGTGTGGGCCGCTGAGAGCTGCACGCGAATGCGGGCTTGGCCCTTGGGCACGACGGGGAAGAAGAATCCGATGACGTAGACTCCGCGCTGCAACAGGGCGTCGGCGAAGCGCTGGGCAAGGGCCGCGTCGTAGAGCATGACGGGGACGATGGCCGATTCGCCGTCTTTGAACTCGAGTCCGGCTTCGCGCAGGCCTGCCTTGAAGCGAGCCACGTTGTCCATCAGGCGGTCGCGCAGCTCGGTGGTGCGGTCGAGCAAGTCGAGTACGGCGAGGCTGGCTCCGACGATGGATGGGGCGAGGCTGTTGCTAAAGAGGTAGGGGCGCGAGCGCTGGCGAAGCATTTCGATGAGCTCCTTGCGGCCGGTGGTGAATCCGCCCATGGCGCCGCCAAGGGCTTTGCCGAGGGTTCCGGTAATGATGTCGACGCGGCCGAGGACGCCGCGCAGCTCGATCGAACCGCGTCCGGTGGCGCCGATGAATCCGGTGGCGTGGCACTCGTCGACCATGACGAGCGCGTCGTACTGGTCGGCCAGGTCGCAGATACGGTCCATTTGGGCGACGTAGCCGTCCATTGAGAAGACTCCGTCGGTGACGATGAGCTTGGTGCGGGCTCCGGCAGCGTCGGCAGCCTTGAGCTGGGCCTCGAGGTCGGCCATGTCGTTGTTGGCGTAGCGGTAGCGCTGGGCCTTGCAGAGGCGGACTCCGTCGATGATTGAGGCGTGGTTGAGGCTGTCGCTGATGATCGCGTCTTCTTCGCCGAGTAGGGGCTCAAAAACTCCGCCGTTGGCGTCGAAGGCCGCGGCGTACAAAATCGTGTCTTCGGTGTGCAAAAACTCGGCGAGGCGCAGCTCGAGCTGGCGGTGAATGTCCTGGGTTCCGCAGATAAAGCGCACTGAACTCATACCAAACCCGCGCTCATCAAGGGTGCGGTGGGCGGCGGCAAGCACGTCAGGGTGGCTGCTGAGGCCGAGGTAGTTATTGGCGCAAAAATTCAGCACCTCGGAACCGTCGGCCAAGGTGATGACGGCGTCCTGCGGCGAAGCGATGATGCGTTCGCGCTTAAAAAGGCCCTGCTGGTCGACGGACTTCAGCTCGTCGCGCAGGCGCTGGTAAAAGGTTTCACGAGAATTCATGACGTAGGATTGTGGGTCTGCGAAGGTAGAGGACGACGGGCAGCGGACGCTCACCCAAAACCGGTTCGAGCAGGTCGGCGTAGCGGCGAACTTGCTCTTCGTGCTCAGCCTGCGGCGCGCCCGTTTTGTAGTCGGCGACCACCCAGCGTCCGTCGGCGCGGCGGTAAATGCGGTCGGGGCGCAGCACTCCGCCCTCGTGGAGCAGGCTGCGCTCGGTGTAGGTCTCGGTCGCGGTCCACCAGTCGGCCAGTTCGGGGGCATCAAGCGCCAGCGCCAAGGTGTCGACGAGGCGGTCGCGTTCGGCGGAATCCAACTGGCTGCGTTCCGCGGCAGAATACGCGGCGGCGGCCGCGTCACGGCGGTCGCGAATGCGTTCCAGGGCCGCGTGCAGGGCGTTGCCAAAGCGCTGTTCGGGCTCCTCGTCGCGGGGCCGGGCAAGCTTCACGGTGTCGGTCCAGTCGCGGTTGCGCACGGTGCTTTGGTCCCAGGTCGGAGCCGCGGGCGCGGCGGCCTCAGGTGCAGGCATGGCGCCCCAGGCCCATAGGTTTTCACCAAGCTGCCGGGCTTCGCCCTGGGCGAGTTCGGCCTCGGCGTGCTGCAGCCACCAGCCTCCGTAGCCCTTTTTGGGGTCGAAGTAGACCCATAGCTCGTCGACGGCCCGCGTGGTGGCCACGTACAGCAAGTTGGCGTCGTCAAACGCGGCGCGCTCTGCGGTTTCGCGCACCCGTTCGGCGTAGGCGGGCCAGCGCTGCCCGACCTCGTCGAGCAAGCCCTCATTTGAGCTGAATTTGGTGAGCGGAACCAGCGCCGCGGGCGGCAAATCAAGATCCGACCCGAGCACTCCACGCGGATCGAGCCACACCGGGTCGAATCGCGGATTGTCGAGCTGCGCCCAGGGGAAAAAGACGATGGGGTACTCCAGTCCCTTGGCCTTGTGGACGGTGAGCAGTTCGACCGCGTCCGCCCCCGCCGGAGCCGACACGCTCCACATAGGGGCCCGGCGGGCGTACTCCTCCATAAAGGCCTCGAGGCGGTTGACCTGGCGCTTCGAGAAGTCGAGCATGGCGTCAAGCAGGCGCAGGACAAAGGCGTCTGCGTCGGCGTTGAACCCCAGTGCCCGGGCGGTGTAGGCGCCCATTTCGTAAAGGCTGAGGCGCCAGGCGACGTCGGGGCTCCAGCCCGGAATGATGCGGCGCAGCACCGGCTCAAAGTCCTCAGGAATGGGGGCGTCCTGGACGCGGCGGCGCGACTGCCCAAGCAGGAGCCATTCCTCTGTACCTACCTGCCACACGCCGGCACGGCGCAGGCCGCGCAGCACGTCCCACTCGCGCTCGGGCTCGCCCGGGCGCAGCATCCAGCGAAACAGCGCCACCATGGCCTGAACCGCGGCAGAACCGGTCACTGCCAGCAGCTCCGAGGACAAAATGGGGATTCCCTCGGCGGCGAATCGCTCAGCCACCATGCGGCCCTCGGCGCGGCGGCGCATGATCACGGCCATGTCGCCCCAGGACCAGCCGGCGGCACGCCGGCTCCGCACGTCGGCCACCAGTGCGTCGAGCACGGCGGGATCAAACTCGGACTTGTCCTCGGCCTCGATGCCGCGAAGCTGTACGTAGCCGCCGGAGGCTCCGCGCGGAACCTGCGCCGAATCGGCGTACGCGGTGCGGTGGTCGTCCTGGCCGAGCTTGGCGGCCAAACCCGTGTACAAACGGTTGTTGAAGGCTACGATTCCGTGCCGGCTGCGCCAGTTGTCGCCCATGGCCACAAAGCCCGACATGCCTTCGAGGCCCGGAAGCGCGTCCGACGGGCTGTCGCCTTTTTTCGCCCGCGCCACGAGGTCCAAAAACTCCTCGGCGTCTGAGCCGCGCCAGCGGTAAATGCTTTGCTTGCCGTCGCCCACCACCATGGCTCCGGCGCCCTGCTCGCGGCCGGTCAGGGCGTGCTCCATCAGCGGCCAGAGGTTGGCCCACTGCATGCGCGAGGTGTCCTGGGCTTCGTCGACCAAAAAGCGGGCGTAGCGCTCGCCGAGGCGTTCGTACAGGTAGCTCGTCGGCTGGTCGCGCAGCTCGCGGTGAATCAGCGGCTGAAACTTCCAAATCGGCTGGACCCTGAGGCGGTCGAGCACGTCCTCAAGGCGGCGCGCCAGCTCGCTCAGTACCGAGGCGCTGCGGTCGTGGCGGCGAAGCAGGTCGAGCACCACTCCGTCGAGCGAAGTTTCGAGGGGGTCGCCCAGCAGCACCTTCATCTGCGCCACCACCTCTTCGGCTTGGTCCCGTAGCGCGGAATCCTTTTGCGCCGCAACCTTCAAAATCGCCACCGGGTCGCCCATCAGGGACTTTCGCACGTGCGCCCCCGGAACCCACAGCTTCGCGTCCGGCTTGCGGAGCTTTTTGAAGTAGCTCGCGTACCAATCCGCGCGGTTGACCGACTCGGCGGGCAAGCTAGCCAGCAACTTCAGCAACTTCGGCGCCGCCGCCCGCATCCGAGCGCGCAGGTCGGTGGCCTTTTGGCGCAGATTGGTCTGAAGCTGCCGGTGGCGGTCCAAATCCCATTCGCGCAGGGCGGCCACAGCGTCGGTCGACGCCTCTTTGCTGAGGTGCCGGGCCATCGCTTTAAGCGCTTCAAACACATCGGCCTGCTTGTCGTCTTCGAGGTTGGCGCGCGCAAAATCCAGCACCAGTTGGGTCAGGGCGGAATCGGTTCCGAGGTCCGCCATCAGCTCGTAGACCGCCAAGTCCAGCAGGTAGTCGTCGTCGAGTTCCACCTCAAACTGGCTCGGAAGGCCCAATTCAATGGCAAACGTGCGCACCAAGCGGTGGGTGAACTGGTCGAGGGTTCCGAGCGAAACCGACCCGTAGTCGTGCAGCATTTCGCTCAGGACCGCGGCGGCCCGGCGACGGAGCTCAGCCGCATCAATATCAAGCAGCAGCGCAATCTCTTTGGCAATGGGGTCCGCAAAGGGGTCGTCGAGTTCGACCGCCTTTTGGAGCGTGCGGAGCACCCGATCCTTCATCTCGTGGGCCGCTTTGTTGGTGAACGTCAGGCCCAAAATGCGCCGAAAGGCGCCCGGATCGTCGGGGCGCGCGAGCGCCGCGGCTCCGTACTCGACCGCCAAGCGAAATGTTTTACCCGCCCCCGCGGAGGCGCTGTAGACCGCAATGCGGGCGGATTCCGAATTTGTGCTGGCCATCGAGGTTAAAGTTAACGCGCCGGGCCAACCATAGGCCCTATTTTTGCGTTACTACTTAACGGAATTCCGTTTTAAACGCTTATAACCCCGATCCAATGTTTACCCTCCCCAACCTTCCCTACGCGCACAACGCCCTTGAGCCGCACGTAGACGCGCTGACCATGGAAATCCACCACGGCAAGCACCACAAAGCCTACGTCAACAACCTCAACGCGGCCATCGAAGGCACGCCCATGGCAAGCAAGAGCCTTGAGGACCTGATGAAGCAGCACAGCGACGTACCTGCCGTCCGAAACAACGGCGGAGGCCACTTCAACCACAGCCTCTTCTGGACCGTCATGAGCCCCAACGGAGGCGGACTGCCCACCGGAGACCTCGGCGCCGACATCAACGCCACCTTCGGAAGCTTCGACGCCTTCAAAGAAGCCTTCGCTAAGGCCGCTGCAACCCGCTTCGGTTCAGGTTGGGCATGGCTTTGCGTCAACACCGCCGGCAAGCTCGAAATCTGCTCTACCGCCAACCAAGACAACCCCCTCATGCCAAGCGTGGGCTGTGCCGGAACCCCCATCCTCGGCCTCGACGTATGGGAGCACGCCTACTACCTGAAGTACCAAAACCGTCGCCCCGACTACGTTTCGGCCTTCTTCAACGTAATCAGCTGGGCCGAAGTCGCTTCGCGCTACGCCGCTGCCAAGAAGTAAGTTTTCTTCTTCGGAACCCTTAAAATCAAAAACCCCCGGCTCGCGCCGGGGGTTTCTTTTTATTGGTGCAGTTCGAAGCCCGAGCCCGTCAGCTCCCCCCAACTTCGCCACTTGATCCAGTCGCCGAGGTTGATGTAGGTTCCGCCACCGTCGGGAAACGTTGCCTGCACGGGGTAGTGGCGGTGGCCAAAAATCCAGTAGTCCGCTGGCGTCTTGGTGTGCTGGTCGAGGGCCCAGTTGTAAATGGCCTCTCGGGTCACGTCGGTCATGGCGTAGTCTTCGTGGCCGGTTCGAGCTCGGCTTCCGCGCGAAAACCACGAGGCGAGGCCGATTCCTAGGTCGGGGTGCAGCCAGCGAAAAAGCGTTTGAAACGGTTGAAACGTAAACACCCGCTTCAAAAGCTTGTACCCGGTGTCGCCAGGACCAAGACCGTCTCCGTGACCGACTACCAGTTGCTTACCACTCCAAACATGCCGAATAGGTTTGTGAAAAACTTGAATGCCAAACTCTTGTACGAAATAATCTCTCATCCACAAATCGTGGTTGCCCGTAAACATGTAGATTGGAATTCCGGAATCGGACCAGTCCGCAAGTCGGCCCTGAAGTCGGGCAAAGCCCTTCGGAATCGCACGGCGGTACTCAAACCAAAAGTCAAAGACGTCACCGACTAAATAAAGTGCGGCCGCACGGGGCTTGATGGAATCCATCCAGGCGACGAAGGCCCGCTCGCGCTCCGCGCTCGCTTGCCCATTCGGCGCGCCCAAGTGCAAATCGCTCGCGAAAAAGACCGACTTGCCCGCGGGGAGCACAAATTCCGCATCAACCTTCGCGACCATACCGCAAACCTAGGGCAAAATCCCTCACCATTTGGGTGGCCCTTGACCAGCAGACGAGACCAGAGTGGCCGTTAGCCAGAAGCCCTCAGCCCACACCCAGCCGCCTCCAAACGTTTACGTACCTTTAAACGTAGAAACCCATTTCTCATGCTTGAAACGTTAAGCTCCTACCACCCCGTACTGCTCGCGTTCTTGGCGACCACCTTTACGTGGCTTGTGACCGCCTCGGGCGCCGCCCTCGTCTTTCTCTTCAAGGAACTTCCGCGCAAAGTCCTCGACGGAATGCTTGGATTCACCGGCGGAGTCATGATCGCCGCCAGCTACTGGAGCCTGCTCGCTCCTTCCATCGAAATGTCTGAGGCACAGGGGTATATCCCTTGGATTCCGCCGGTCCTCGGCTTCCTCGCGGGGGCGCTGTTCTTGTTTGGGCTCGACAAACTGGTTCCGCACTTGCACATCAACTTTGGCCCGTCCGAAATCGAGGGCGTCAAAACCGACTGGAAGTCGACGACCCTCCTGGTGCTCGCCATCACGCTGCACAACATTCCCGAGGGGCTGGCGGTGGGTGTCGCATTCGGAGCCTACGCGGCCGGAATCGACGGCGCTTCACTCGGAGCCGCCGTGGCCCTCGCCATCGGAATCGGCCTTCAAAACTTTCCCGAAGGGGTCGCGGTCGCCTTCCCGCTGCGCCGCCAAGGCGTTTCGCGCTTCCGCAGCTTTTGGTTCGGACAGCTCTCTGCAATCGTCGAGCCCGTCGCGGGCGTAGTCGGAGCCGTCGCCGTCATGTACATGCAGCCTGTGCTTCCGTTTGCGCTCGCCTTTGCGGCCGGCGCCATGATCTACGTCGTTGTCGAAGAGGTAATTCCCGAAACCCAGCGCGACAAGTACACCGACATCGCCACCCTCGGATTCATTGCCGGATTCGCGGTGATGATGTCGCTGGACGTAGCGTTGGGCTAGCGCCGTCGCCTCCAGCGCCGAAGGCGCCTTCGGCGGTTTCTCGTTTCTGGTTTCTTGTTCCTAGTAACCGGAAACCAGCAGCCAGTAACTAGTTACTAGCTACTCGTTGCGCTCAGCTCCGCTACACGCAGCCTCTAGCCGAAGGCAGTTAGGCGCGAAGCGCCTCTAGGCCCAAAGGGCCCCCTACAGCCCCAAAGCCTTAAACAAATCGTTTCCGTTGGCCAACACAAACAGGGCCAGCAGCAGGAAGAATCCGATCATTTGAGCCACCTCCATCACGCGGGTGCTCGGAGCACGTCCCGTGACCCACTCGATGATGGCGAACACGGCGTGGCCTCCGTCCAAGGCAGGAATCGGA
>CBFHNK010000037.1:0-15746 GCA_965657195.1 uncultured Schleiferiaceae bacterium | reverse complement strand
CCGGTCCCGCGCTGAATTTCAGGCGGTCGAAACGCAATTTTTCACCAACTGCACCCAGCGCGGATACGCTCCTGAAGAATCCCGCGAAATCTGGCGCCAAATCGAAAGCTTCGCCGGCTACGCCTTCGCAAAGGGGCATTCCGCCTCGTACGCGGTCGAAAGCTTCCAAAGCCTCTACCTCAAGGCCTACTTTCCGGTGCCGTTCATGGTCGCCAACGTCAACAACGGCGGGGGCTACTACCGTGCCGAGCACTACCTCCAGGAAGCGCGCCGCCACGGAGCCCGCATCGAGCCGCCCTGCGTCAACGACGGCCGCACGTTCACCGTCCTTCGCCAAGGTCTTCGCGTCATCCTCGGAACCGACCGAATCCGCAGCTTCGACGCCGAATTTGGGCACCGAATCGACCGCGCACGGCAGGAGGGAGGACCCTTCTCTGATTTTGACGACTTCATTGACCGCCTGCACCGCCCCGGCGAACCGATCCCCCTCGAAGCACTCTTGCTCCTGATCCGGGCCGAAGCTTTTCGCTTCACGGGCCGCCCCGCGCGCACGCTGCTCTGGGCGGCCCACCGGCGCCTGGGCCACCGCCCGCCGCCGGCGCCCGGACCCAGCCTCTTTGACAGCCTTGCTACCCCAAAACCCGCACACCCCGAGGTCCCCATCCTCGAAACCAGCGACTTAGAGCGTTCCTACGAACAAATCGAGCTCTTTGGATTCCCGCTCTGCGATCCGTTTTCGCTCTTTGAACTCCCTGAAATTCAGCACAGTATTCCACCAGAACACTGGCCCCAGTCGCACGGGTTTCGCACCGAAATCCTCGGCTACCTCGTAAGCCTCAAAAACACCAAAACCGTGCGCGGAGACTGGATGCAAATCGGAACCTTCGAGGACCGCCGCGGCCACATCTTTGACGTGGTGCTTTTTCCGCCCGCCGTGGCCCGCCATGCGATACGTCGCCGCGGAATCTACCGAATGTCCGGCCGAATCTCCGTCGAGTACGGCTACGCCAGCCTTGACGTCCAGCACCTTGAACGCTGCACCGCCAAACTCGATCCGCGCTTCGACGAAACGCCCGTGCACCTGATGCCCGTAGCCACGAAATCTGGCCGCGGAATGACCGTCGGTCG
Organism: uncultured Schleiferiaceae bacterium; assembly: GCA_965657195.1. Taxonomy (GTDB): domain Bacteria; phylum Bacteroidota; class Bacteroidia; order Flavobacteriales; family Schleiferiaceae; genus TMED14. The sequence continues at coordinate 14,618 of CBFHNK010000037.1, read as the reverse complement.
CAATCCAGTTAAATCCTTGCTGCAGAACGCACAGAGTTCGTAGTCACTATCGCTTGCGGAGAAGAATACGCTCCAATTTCTCGAACCCAAAATTTCCCATTTTAAACGTTTGCGTCCGGTTATAACCGGATTTCAAAATTTCTCACGAATATTTATCCTATAATATATATTATGTTAATTACTCTTTCAAACAGACCCACAACGTACACTTTCTGTGATTCTCAGTCTACCGGCCCTTGACCATGGTCCCACTGCCCCCAACCCACAAGAAACGAGAAACAAAAAGCCAACCACAAGGAACAAGAAACCACAAGCCAGCAACCACTACTAAAAAAAACGCCCGCTTCCGCGGGCGCTATCAACATTTAACGAATGAAGCTTACAGCTCGGTAATCTCCGCAGTAATCCGCTTCACGTCCTCGTAGCGGCTCAACTTGTAGTACACCTCACGAAGTGCCTCAAGCGTAGCGGAGTCCTTAGGCTGAATCGCATACGAACGCTCGAAGTACGACAACGCCTTCTTCAGCTCGTCATCTTTCTTCTTGTTGAGTTCGTCGTACTGCTTCTGAGTGGCGTTGCGCGGCAGCGCATTGATTTTCTCCACATACACATTGCTCTCGTCAATGTACACCAGGCCAAGCATGTAGATTGCGTCTACGTACTTATCATCGGCAGCAATTGCGCGCTCGTAGTACTCGATTCCTTTTGGGGTATTCTTGAGTTTCTGGTGGTACAAGAATCCGGCGTTGTACAAGTACAGCGGATTGCTGGGCTCTTTCGCAAGTGCCTCTTCGAGCTTCGAGATCGCACCGTTGAAATCTTCACGATCCAAGTATGCCTGAAGCTCAAGCTTCAATAGGTCGTCGTTCATCGGGAACTTCGCACGGGCCACTTTGACTAATGCGTCAAAATCGGCTGGGCGCTTGTCTTCGATGTACATGAACAGCAGGCGGATGTAGAAATCAACCAAAATGCTCTCGGTGCGCTGGGGCTCGCTCGCCTTCTCCATTTGGATGTACATGTCCAAGGTTGCCTTGTCTGGGAACGGGTAGCGCTTGCCATCTTCGGCCAGAATTCCGGTCCACTGGATACCCTTGTACTCGAGCTCAACTAGCTTCTTAAACAACTGCTCGGCCTTGGCCTTGTCGCCTGTCTCCATCGTCAAGTAGGCTACGTACGACATGTTGGTGGTGTCGAGTTGGCCCAACACAGCACGTGTGGCAATCGCCTTTTCGTACGCCGCAATCGATGAAGCCTTGTCGTTCTGATTGAAGTTAAAGTCTTCAGCGAGACCTACATAAGCTTGTGCAAGCAACGGAAGCTTTTCTTCAGACGCCTTCGCCAACTTGATTTTGCCCAAAGCCTTTTCGTACGCCAAAAGGTCTGCGTACGCCGCAGTTGCCTCGTTGAGCGTCTCGATGTTCTTGCTCGAGGGTTCGTTGAACAGTGCGTAGTACACATCACCGCGGTACAGCAAGTACTTGGGCATCAACTTGGGGTTACGGGCCTCTGGTGCTAACGCGTCAACTGAAGCTTTGGCTTCGTCGATGTAGCGCTTTGCTTCCATGAGATCCCCTGCGTTCAGGGCGATCTTGGCACTTGAAATCTTGGGGCCGTCTTGTGCCTGCACGAACAGCGCAGAGCCAGCAAATACAGCAAAAAGAACCTTTTTCATAAGTACGTATTTGCCACAAAGATAAAGGCCCCGCTGAGCGGGGCCTTCATTCCAATGAGGATTAACCGAAAATTATTCCGCACTGGCCTCCCCTACTTCAGGCGCGGCACCTGCCTCGGGTCCCCCCTCGAGTCCTTCGACCAGTTCTTCAGGCTCAGAAGCCGGCACCTTGGCGACCGATGCGATGGACTCTCCAGACTTCAGGTTGATCAAGCGAACACCTTGGGTCGCACGGCCCATGACACGCAGGTCGGCAGCCGCCATGCGAATCATGATTCCGCGCTTCGTAGTAATCATCAAATCGTCCTCGTCGGTGATGTCTTTGACTGCAATCACGTCGCCGGTTTTGTCGGTGACATTGAGCGTCTTAACACCCTTACCTCCGCGGTTGGTGATACGGTAGTCCTCGACAAGCGTGCGCTTTCCATAGCCGTTTTCGCTAACCACTAAGATTGAATCCTGCTCGCTGACCGCACAGACCATGCCTACAACCTCATCGTTCTCGGTGTCGAGCGCCATGGCGCGAACACCGGAGGCTCCGCGGCCCATCGGACGCACTTTTGCTTCTGGGAATCGGATTGCCTTGCCACTGCGCACGGCCATTACGATTTCGTTCGTGCCATCAGTTAGTCGTGCTTCCAAAAGTCGATCTCCGTCTCGGACGCCAATCGCATGAATTCCGTTGGCACGTGGCCGGCTGTAGGCTTCTAGGGTTGTCTTTTTAATGATGCCCTTCACGGTACACAGCACCACATAATGACTATTTACATAGGCCTCATCTTTGAGGTCTTTTGTATTAATGTAGGCTCGAACCTTATCGTCACTCGGTAAGTTGATCAGATTTACCACAGCCTTTCCTTTGCTCGTTCGGTTTCCTTCCGGAATCTCGTACACGCGCAACCAGAAGCAGCGCCCTTGCTCGGTAAAGAAGAGCAAGTAATTGTGATTGGTGGCAACAAACACATGCTCGATAAAGTCTTCATCCCGGGTATTCGCACCACGAGAACCAACGCCTCCCCTACTCTGTGTTTTGTACTCGCTCAATGCGGTGCGCTTTACGTACCCCATGTGCGAAACGGTAATGACCACCTCTTCATCAGCAATCATGTCCTCCATTCGCATGTCGCCACCCGAGAAGTCAATTAAGGTGCGGCGCTCGTCACCGAACTTATCCCGAACTTCAATCAATTCATCTTTAATGATCTGCATGCGCAAATCCACTTCGTCGAGAATTCGCTGCAGGTATGCGATTTGCTCCATGAGCTCGTTGTACTCGGCCTTCAGCTTGTCACGCTCTAGACCGGTGAGCTTTTGAAGGCGAAGTTCAAGAATAGCCTTTGATTGAATCTCGCTTAAACCAAAATTGCTCATTAGGCCCTCTTTCGCGATGTCCACCGTCTGGCTTGCACGAATCAACTTAATTACCGCATCCAGATTGTCGATTGCGATAAGGAGACCTTCGAGAACATGTGCTCGCTTTTTTGCTTCAGAAAGTTCGTACTTCGAACGGCGAACCACCACCTCGTGGCGGTGCTCGACAAAGTACTTAATCATGTCCTTGAGATTGAGCATCATCGGACGGCCATTGACCAGCGCGATGTTGTTTACGCTAAAGCTCGACTGAAGTTGCGTGTACTTGTACAACTTATTCAGCACCACGTTCGGAACCGCTTCGCGCTTGCACACATATACAATGCGCATTCCGTTGCGGTCGGACTCGTCCCGTATATCAGAAATACCGTCCAACTTTTTCTCGTCGACCAAATCTGCGGTCTTCTTGATCATGTCGGCCTTGTTGACCTGGTACGGAATTTCTGAAACAATGATGCAGTCGCGGCCGTTGACCTCTTCGATGTGAGCCTTTGCGCGCAGCACGATGCGGCCACGTCCCGTTTCAAACGCTTCGCGAACGCCGTCGTAGCCATAAATAGTTCCGCCCGTTGGGAAGTCCGGAGCAGAAATATGCTTCATTAAGTCAATAACTTCAACCTCGTTGTTATCGATGTACGCAATGGTAGCATTAATCGCCTCAGTGAGGTTGTGCGGCGGCATATTGGTCGCCATACCTACGGCGATACCTGATGCACCATTCACTAGGAGCGCAGGAATCCGCGTCGGAAGCACCGTGGGCTCCTCGCGAGAGTCGTCGTAGTTCAGTTTGAAGTCAACCGTGTCCTTGTCAATGTCGCGCACCAATTCTTCGGTGATCTTGCGCATGCGGACTTCGGTGTAGCGCATTGCCGCGGGGGCGTCGCCGTCCATTGAACCAAAGTTTCCTTGGCCATCGACCAACATGTAGCGCAGGCTCCATTCCTGGGCCATACGCACAATGGTGTCGTAGATCGCGGAATCTCCGTGGGGGTGGTACTTACCCATAACCTCACCTACCACGAGTGCGGATTTCTTGTACGACTTGTACGAGTGGTTGCCCATCTCGTTCATTCCGTAGAGGACACGACGGTGGACGGGCTTGAGTCCGTCGCGCACATCGGGAAGTGCCCGAGAAACAATTACCGACATCGAGTAGTCGATATAGGAGGTCTTCATTTCCTCCTCAATGTTAATTGGAATAATACGTTCGCCTTCGGCCATAATGTCAGTTCACTTGTAGATCCTTCAAAAATACGAGAGCTAGCACTCAGAACACCCTTGAAAACCTAGGCTTTTCCAAGGTTTTATGCACATTCTGTTGTTTATAAATATGAGTTAAGCGAATGCACTGCGAGTTGGCACAGCATTGGTTACTTTGGGGGTATGGATGAAAATTTCTCGCCGCGCGTCAAAGACGTCATCGGATATGCTAAAGAAGAGGCGCTTCGCCTGGGTCACGACAGTATCGGAACCGAACACCTGGTACTGGGTTTAGTGCGTGAAGGAGCGGGTTCCGCAATTGAATTACTTCAAGCGCTTGGTGTGGATTTACTCGAGGTTCGCCAAAAAGTTGAAGCCCTGCACCAACTTGTAGAGAATCCGACATTAAGTCGCAAAAACATACCGTTGACCCGCCAAGCTGAAAAGGCGCTTAAAACCACCTTTCTGGAAGCAAAGCTCTACGGAAGCCCCGTGATCCGTACAGCCCACCTCTTGCTTTGTATCCTAAGAAACGAAAACGATCCAGTAGCTTCGGTACTGCGCAGTTTTGGCATTGACTACGAGACCGTAAAAACAGAGTATCAGAGTCGTTTTATGGAAGATCGCAAATCAGACCGTGGCACGAGTCCTTCAGCTGCAATGAGCGGTGAGGACGACGATGATGAACCAGTGCGCGGAAGCGCTCCTCGTCCAGGTAAAGCGGGAGATCCCAAGAGTAAAACCCCTGTTCTCGATAATTTTGGCCGCGACCTGACCAAGTTGGCTATCGAAGACAAACTCGACCCCGTGGTAGGCCGCGAAAAAGAGATTGAACGCGTCAGTCAAGTACTGAGCCGCCGCAAAAAGAACAATCCTCTTCTCATTGGTGAACCCGGCGTCGGTAAATCCGCAATTGCAGAGGGCCTCGCGCTCAAAATCGTACAGAAGCAAGTGAGCCGTGTGCTGTTTGGTAAGCGTGTTGTGACCCTCGACTTGGCCAGCCTCGTCGCCGGAACCAAGTACCGCGGCCAGTTCGAAGAGCGCATGAAAGCACTTATGAACGAGCTCGAGAAAAACGACGACATCATATTGTTTATCGACGAAATCCACACCATTGTGGGTGCAGGCGGAGCCACGGGCTCACTCGACGCGAGCAACATGTTCAAGCCAGCCCTGGCGCGCGGGGAGATTCAGTGCATCGGAGCGACGACCCTCGACGAATACCGTCAGTATATCGAAAAGGATGGCGCCCTTGAGCGCCGCTTTCAAAAAGTTATCGTCGACCCCCCTACCCCAGCTGAAACGCTTCAGATTCTACAGAATTTAAAATCCAAGTACGAAGAGCACCACAACGTTGCGTACACAGATGAGGCACTAGCTGCATGTGTCGCACTCACGGTTCGCTACGTACCTGACCGCTTCCTTCCCGACAAGGCGATCGATGCTTTAGATGAAGCTGGAAGTCGCGTGCACTTAGGGTCTATTTCGGTCCCGGAGGGCGTTCGCGAGCTCGAAGAGCAGCTCGAAGCCGTGCGAAAGCAGAAAATGGAAGTCGTAAAAAAGCAACGCTACGAAGAGGCGGCTAAGCTTCGCGACGACGAAAAAAATATTGAGAACAAACTAGCACTTGTTCAGTCTGAATGGGATGAGGAGGTTCGCAAGAATCGCGCACCCGTGACTGAGGACGATATCGCGCAAGTAGTGTCCATGATGACCGGAATTCCGGTGCGAAAAGTGTCTAAAGATGAACTTGTTAAGCTTGCTGCCATGGAGCAAGACATTAAGAACAAGATCATTGGACAAGATGATGCGGTTCGCAAGGTGGTTCGCGCTATTCAGCGCAACCGTGCAGGCCTCAAAGACCCCAATAAACCTGTCGGATCATTTATTTTCCTCGGACCAACGGGTGTCGGAAAAACCCAACTCGCCAAAGAGATCGCAATCCAGCTCTTCGATTCTGCCGACGCGCTGATTCGCATCGACATGTCTGAGTACATGGAAAAGTTTGCGATTTCGCGGCTGGTTGGAGCGCCTCCGGGATACGTCGGCTACGAAGAGGGCGGTCAGCTCACTGAAAAAGTTCGCCGTAAACCCTATTCGGTAGTACTTCTAGATGAAATAGAAAAGGCTCATCCGGATGTGTACAATCTCTTGCTTCAGGCACTGGACGACGGCCACATGACCGACAGCCTCGGGCGCAAAGTGGACTTCAAAAATTCGCTAATTATCATGACGTCGAACATCGGTTCGCGTCAGCTCAAGGATTTTGGAACAGGTGTGGGCTTCGGCACTAAAACGCGCCAAGACAGCTCTGAAGACCTTGCAAAAGGAGTGATTGAGTCTGCGCTCAAAAAGGCGTTTGCTCCGGAATTCCTCAACCGAATCGACGACGTTATAGTCTTTGATCCGCTTGAAAAAGAAGACATCGCTAAAATTGTGCACATTGAGCTTCGCAGCTTGCTTCAGCGAATGGAGACACTTGAGTACCATGTGCACATTGAGGACAGTGCCGTAGCGTTTTTAGCTGACAAAGGCTTTGATCCGAAATTTGGAGCGCGTCCGCTGCAACGGGCTATTCAGCGTTACGTTGAGGACCCCTTGGCCGAAGAAATTGTGAAGGGAACTTTTCATCCCGGAGACACCGTGGTGTTTTCGGGTACCGAGGGAGCTGAACTTCTGAGTTTGGCGATTACGCCTGCAAAGGAGCCTCAAACCGCCGGGAACGAACCATCCGCAAAAGAGCAGCCAGCCGAAGGCCAAGAGCAACCTGCAGAAGGGACCGAACCTAGCGCCTAAAGACTGATGAGCCCGGGGATCCCCCGGGCTTGTTCGTAGCGCTGCATTACAGCTTCTACGGTGAGCATTAACTCTTTGGCTGTAAAGGATACATAGGTACCTTTTGAGGATGGGCGAAGAGAAATCTCTGCTACTTCGGGATCAAAGAGCTGCTGAAGGCGGGCAATGGACTCATTGTCGGCGGGACAAATGAATTTAAACATGTACAGTGCGGGCCAGGTGTAGTTTTGCTCCAGTAGTTCCCGAAATTTGGCTTCTTCCATGACTCAAAGTAACACCACAACCCGTCGCATCGTGCTCACTGGCGCACCATCTACCGGAAAAACTTCGGTAGTCGCACTGCTTCAGCAGCTTGGGTACCCAGTGCTCCACGAGATTTCGCGCGACATCATTACTCAAGAGGGCACGAAGCTCGGCGGAGACGATCCGTGGCGCAACCTTTTGGCCTTTTCAGAAGTCATTTGGAAGCTCCGCGCGGCCCAGCATGCCGAGGCGCAGCACCATGAGGGTGATGTGTTTTTTGACCGCAGCCTGCTCGACACACTCAGCTACCTTCAGGCGGGCGACAAAGAAGTTCCCGCATGGATGGACCCCACGCCCTACCCCTACCACTACAAAGTGTTCATTTTTCCGCCCTGGGAAGCCATTTACCGCACCGACGGCGAGCGCTGGGAACCCTTTGAAACGGCAGTCCAAGTCCACGAATCGCTGGTCTCAACGTACTCCGCGTTGGGCTACGAACTCATTGAGGTTCCACGGGCATCTGTGGAACAACGCGTAGAATTCATACTTCATGTCCTCGGGCGCAAGTGATCGCCTGCAGCAGGTACTGCAAGCTGTTTGGGGCTATCCCGACTTTCGGCCGCTGCAGCGCCCGATTGCGGAATCCGTAGTTTCTGGCCACGACACGGTGGCGCTACTCCCGACGGGGGGTGGTAAGTCGCTGTGCTTTCAGGTTCCGGGGCTCGCCTTGGGCGGAACCACTATCGTGATCTCGCCCCTCATTTCGCTGATGTCAGACCAAGTGGCCCAGCTGGTACAGCGCGGAATCGACGCCCGTTCGCTCGCTGGAGACCTCAAAAATTCGGATTGGATGGACCTGCAGCGCCGTCCGCCCCAATTCGCCTATGTTTCGCCCGAACGTGCCCGTTCGCGAAACTTTACCGCCATCATCGAGCACTGGGACGTCCGCTTGCTCGCCATTGATGAGGCCCACTGCGTCAGCCAATGGGGCCATGACTTCAGGCCGCAGTACACTCAGCTCAAGGAACTACGCGAGTCGCTGAGCCAGGTTCCGTGCATCGCGCTCACGGCCTCGGCCACCCCAGACGTGCTCGCGGACGTTATTCAGCTGCTCGGACTTCGCGAGCCGCAGGTATTTCAGGCATCGTTTGCGCGCCCCAACCTCATTTGGTCAGTTCGCGAAGTCGCCGACATCGCCACGGCCTGCGCCGCCTCGATTCGGCCGTACGACGGACGGCAAATTGTCTACGTCCGGAGCCGCGTTGCGGCCACCCGCTGGGCCCAGCACCTTTCAGACCAAGGAATTCCGGCCGCGCCCTACCACGCGGGTATGCCGCGTTCCGACCGCGAACGCCTTCAGACGGCCTGGAGCAGCGGCAGCGTGCGCACGATGGTCGCGACGACCGCATTCGGAATGGGAATTGACCAGCCCGACGTGCGTCAGGTGCTGCACACGGAACTCCCGGAGAGCCCCGAAGCACTGTACCAAGAGATTGGCCGCGGCGGACGAGATGGCCAGGACGCCGAGGCACTTGTGCTGCTCGAACCCAAGGCGCTCGCTGCATTCACCCGCAAGATGGAACGCTCCATGCCTCCATTCGCCACGTGGATCCAGCACTACCACGAACTAGCCAGCAAGGCGCAAATTGCGGTTGGTGACGGTCCGGGCGTCCGAATTCGCCCCCAAAGTCCGGCGCACGAACTCGTGCTACGCATCATGGCGCGCAAGGGCCTCGTCGAGGTGATTGAAGAGTCCGAAGCCCAGTTTCGCGTGCAGCTTCGCTACGGAGGCAGCGAGCTCGTCGACATCGCCGAGGCAAACCCCACCTATTCCGACCTACTCTACACCCTCGCCCGACGCTACCCCGGGATTGTGCACCACTCAGAGCGCATTGAACTCAGCGCGCTCGCGGGGATTGGCGGTTGGACGTTGGCCCAAGTACGCCTGCTGCTCAACCGTGCCGCGGAACTCGAACTAATCAGCCTTGAGGGTGGCGGCAACGGAACCACGTACCGCTGGGCCCACCCTCGGTTTCCGCAAGGGTCAAGCCCGATTTCTAAGGCCGACTGGGACATAGACCGCAACCGAATCTTGGGTCGATCCCGCGCCGTGGCCGCAATGCTCGACCCCAATGCGGTCGAATGCCGGTTTACCCAACTGCTCGCCTACTTTGGCGAGGTCGTTACTGAGGACTGCGGCCGCTGCGACGTGTGCCGGTCCAAGCGCGAGCCCTCTGAGCTGGCCTATGCCCTGCTCACTGCGCTGCACAGTTCAGAATCTCATCGACTGAGCATTCGAGACGCTGCAGAGCGTACAGGGCTCCCCCGTTCTGAGGCAGCGCGCTTTTTAGGCCGCGGATCCGATTTGGGCTGGTGGACGCTCGACGAGTCCGGTTGGGTCACGCTTTAGTTGCGACCTTTGCGCCATGCTACGAACTGTATTTTTTGGTACCCCCGATTTTGCCGCAACGAGTCTTCAGGCGCTGATGCATGCTCCCAAGATCAATGTGGTGGCGGTTGTGTCGGCCCCTGACCGCCCGAGTGGCCGCGGACAGCAGCTCAAGTCGAGTCCCGTAGCACTGCTTGCGCGCGAGCATTCTATACCCCTTCTTCAGCCTGAGAAACTGCGCGATCCTGAATTTCTGACGGAACTCGCCGCCTTCAACGCTGATATTTTCACGGTGGTTGCCTTTCGCATGCTTCCCGAGGCCGTGTGGAACATGCCACCCTGCGGCTCGCTCAACATCCACGGCTCGCTCCTTCCAGACCTTCGCGGAGCGGCTCCCATCCAGTGGAGCCTTGCCTACGGCGATTCCGAAACCGGAGTTACCGCGTTCTCACTCAACCACGCCATCGACGAGGGACCCATCCTTCGTCAGGTTCGAATTCCGGTCGGAACCAACGAAACCTTTGGCGAACTCTACGCCCGAATGGCCTCTGAGGGTGCGCAGCTTGCGGCAGACGTTCTTGTGCAGCGGGTACACCACGACCTTCGCCCTATGCCCCAAGAAGAAGGTCTTTCGCACCGCGCAGCGCCCAAATTGACGCCAGAATTCGCTCATCTGGAGCGTTTAACGACCCTTTGGGACGTGCACAACCGCATCAAAGCCTGCGATCCCATCCCTGGAGCTAGTTTACCGACCCCTGAATCGCCTGCGGAGCGCTGGAAGCTCTTTAGGAGCGAATGGCCCGAGTCTGTTGCCCTCACTCATTCCGAGATTACTCATTATGTAATTAACAATCAAGGAATTAAGTTGTTTTCAGCAGATGCTCACGCGGTCGTTCACGAAGTTCAATGGCCGGGTAAGCGGCGAATGAGCGCAAAAGATTTCGTGCGCGGAAGTCGATTAAGGGGCCGATTTACACTTAGTGGTCAAAAAATTGACTAAATCCTTGTGCGTATTGGGATTCCGCCTATATTTGGGAAAACCAAACGTTTAATCACTCTTAAAAACATCAAGCATGAACAAGGCAGAACTCATCGACGCCATCGCAGCTGACGCAGGTATCTCTAAGGCACAAGCTAAAGTTGCCCTAGACTCCGTAACCAACAACATCGGTGGTGCCCTTGCCAAAGGTGGCAAAGTATCACTCGTAGGTTTCGGTACCTTCAGCGTATCAGAGCGCGGTGCTCGTGAGGGCCGCAACCCACAGACTGGCGCGACCATTAAAATCGCTGCTAAGATCAAGGCTGGCGCTGAGCTGGCTGGCAAACTCTAATGCCCAAAATCACCTAAACGCGAAAGCCGCCCCCTCGGGCGGCTTTTTTTATGCGTTCTCGTGTCGGTTTATCGTGCGAGTGCGTAAATGGACTCAATGATTTCAACCACCTTCAGTCCCTCCAGGGCATTAGTGGTTATGGGTTTGGTTCCGCTGAGTACGTCGCGTACGTTTTCGTACACGTACATGTGGTTCGCGGCCGAGCCCTTGTAGGGGCCGTAGTCATTGGGCGGATTGCTCGGAGCCAATTCAGGCATGCGGTAGCCCTCAATGTGGCAGTGCACAACTTCATTCATGTACTGGCCGGCGACTTTAATGCTTCCCTTTGATCCGATGATGGTCATCGAGCTTTCGAGATTGGCGTCCCACACGCTGGTGCTGTAGTTCAGCGAACCGAGTGCGGCTCCGTGCTGCGGAAGTGCGAAGTGCACAAGCCCCGTGTCTTCAAATTCAATGCTGTGGCCGTGGTTGTAGTTGCGAAGGAGCGCCGACAACGGCTTGACGTCACCAAAAACCCAGTACAGGATGTCGATGAAGTGGCTAAACTGCGTGAACAAGGTTCCGCCGTCCAAATCTTTGGTACCGTGCCAGCCGCCGGGGTGGTAGTAGCGGTCGTCGCGGTTCCAGAAGCAGTCGACGTGAACCTGAAAAATGTCGCCCAGCAGGCCTTGGTCCACCACGGACTTCAGCCACTCCGAGGGAGGCGAATAGCGGTTTTGCATGACACCAAACACGTAGCGACCGCGCTGAAGGGCGGCGTGCAGTACCCGTTCAGCGTCGGACTTGTGCAGTGCCATGGGTTTTTCGACAATCACGTGGGCCCCAGAATCAATTCCGAGCAGCGCGTGCTGGGCGTGCAGTCCGTTCGGACTAGCTACTGCCAGTACATCCACGTGATGGTCGGCTAAAAGCGCTTCAAGCGAGTGGTAGTGCGGAATCCCCGCGGGCAATTCCAGTTCCTCTGCATTGCGAACGTCGCACGTGGCAACAAGTTCCGCACGATCGAGGTTGCGGATCATTTCGATGTGGCGCTGGCCAATGCGGCCGCAGCCGACCACGGCAAATTTGGATGTACTCATGGTTGAAGGCGTTGTGCGGTCCAGCTTTGGTCGGGCTGACGCGTAAATTGAATGCGGTCGTGCAGGCGGCTCGCTCTACCCTGCCAGAATTCGATGCGTTCGGCGCGAATGGCGTACCCACCCCAGTGTTCGGGGCGCGGAATGGAATCGGGATGCTGGTCTTGGATGGCCTTCCACTGTGCTTCCATGGCTTCGCGCGACGCAATGGGCTGCGACTGCTGCGATGCAGCTGCGCCCCACTGGCTTCCGAGCGGGCGGCTCGTAAAGTAGGCTGAGCTCTCTTCGGCCGAAATTTTGTGCACGGATCCGAGCACGCGAATCTGTCGCTCAAGACTGGGCCAAAAAAACAGGGCATGTGCGCGAGGGTTGGCTTCTAGGTCCTTGCCTTTTTTGGACGCGTAGTTCGTGTAAAAAATGAGGTCTCCCGCTCGAAATTCCTTGAGAAGCACCGTCCGTGCATCGGGATCCCCGTTGGCAGCCACTGTACTCAGCGCAAATGCGGTGGCGTCTTCAGCGCCCGTAGCCCGAAACTCGTCCATCCACGCTTGAAATTGAACGAACGGATCAGCGTGCATCCATCGGTCGTCAAGGCTGCCCTTGACGTATTCTTTGCGGTCGTCGTGTAGTCCCATTATTGTGCTAAATTAGTTCGCATGCAGGCCGAAACCGGATCTTTTTTAATGGCCCACCCTCTTCTTGAAGACGGAAACTTCAGTCGCTCGCTCGTACTGATGACCCATGTCGGGCCCGATTCGTGCGTAGGTCTGATTGTCAACAAGTTAAGCGAATACACGTTAGATCAAGCCCTGCGCGGAGATTGGCCCAGTTGGCCGCTGTACTTGGGTGGTCCCGTGAGTACGGATTCTCTGTACTACCTCCACCGCAGGCCGGATCTTATTCCAAATTCCGAATTAGTGCTTCCCGGAATCTACTTCGGCGGTGATTTTGACGCACTGCGCGAGGCCATTGACGCGGAATGGCTTCAGCCCGACGACATCGCGTTCATGGCGGGCTATTCAGGTTGGGCAGAGGGCCAACTTGCGTCCGAACTCGAAGAAGGGAGTTGGGTTGTAGCCAACGGCGTCGTACAGTCTGAATGGTGGCAATCTGAAGGCGCCTACCGAACATTGGCCCAACGCTGGCCTGACGACTTAAAGCTTTGGCTTAATTCGCCCGAGATTCCTTATTGGAATTGAGCAATTTGAGCGCGATCAACAACTAATTTTTGCATCGCTTCTGCGCGGACTGAGCCGTATTCGGTTTTGCGAAACTTTTGAACTGCCGCCACCCCGTGTACGGCGTTGGTCAGCCAAACCTCTTCTGCAGACTGCAGCGCAAAAGGACTAAAGACCTCCTCTCGAACGTCAAGTCCAAGCTGTGGCGCGAGTCCCAGGACTACCTCGCGCATGACGCCCCTCAAGGCACCCGAACTCAATGGCGGAGTAATCAGTTCTGAACCCTGCACCAGCATCACATTAGATTTCGAGGCTTCAAGCACTTGATTCTCATGATTGAGAATGAGCACCTCGTCCACATGCTGCTCACGAGCAAAACCTGCAGCAAGTACGTAGAGTATAGCGCTGCTGGTCTTTACGTTTGAGAGGATTCCCGCACTTTTACGGTGGTCTTGAAAGAGACCGAGCTCAGGACGAAGCACTGGAACAGGGTACAGCGTGCCTTCGACAGGGACAGCAGTCACCTCCCACTCGACCGACGCACGCGCTTCGGGAGCATAACCTAATGCCCCACTGCGCCACACGCTAAGGCGCAAACGGTAGTCGCGGGTAGCGTCAAGCTCAACGGTTTTCAGGTCTGCCAGCCATCCATCTGGATTCCAGTGAGAAGGAATGGGCATGCGCAGAATGCGCATGCCAGCCAACAACCTGAAGTAGTGCTCTTCGGGGTTCAGGACGCGGCCACCTGAAACGCGCATCGTTTCAAACAGGCCGTCGCCGTAGGCTTGCGCCCTATTCATCGTTAGGCTTTTACTCCGAAGAGCTCTGCCATACGTGGTCCGATGTGGGCAGGTGAATCCACCACTTCAACGCCGCACTCGCGAAGAATCGCTTTTTTGGCTTGGGCGGTGTCGTCGGCCCCACCCACGATAGCGCCTGCGTGGCCCATCGTACGGCCCTTAGGGGCTGTTTCGCCTGCGATAAAGCCAACTACCGGCTTGCGGTTGCCGTCAGCTTTAATCCAGCGCGCTGCCTCAGCCTCGAGTTGGCCACCGATTTCGCCGATCATTACGATGCCTTCGGTCTCGGGGTCGTTCATTAACAGCTCAACGGCCTCGCGGGTTGTCGTGCCGATGATGGGGTCACCACCAATGCCAATCGCCGTGGTTACACCAAGGCCAGCCTTCACCAGTTGGTCGGCGGCTTCGTAGGTCAGGGTTCCTGATTTAGAAACAATACCAATCTTGCCCTTCTTGAACACAAAACCGGGCATGATGCCCACTTTGGCCTCGTCGGCGGTAATCACGCCGGGGCAGTTGGGGCCAATTAAGCGAACTCCGCGCTCTTTGACGTAGGCCT